>NZ_BAAHXV010000008.1:0-154956 GCF_054657895.1 Desulfatiferula olefinivorans
AAACTCGTTTGTCCGGATTTTTAAAATCCGGTCCCCCGGAAGGGTCGCCGGAGGCAACCATTGGACATCGCAATTGTGAGGACACCATGAACCGGATGCATCATCACGAAGGAACCGTCCGATGACAGAACCCCTTCTTGCCGTCGAAGACCTGGCGGTGTCGTTTGACACCGATGAAGGCCGCGTCCGGGTGGTGGACGGGGTGTCCTTTGTGGTCAACCGGGGTGAAACCGTGGGGCTGGTGGGTGAATCCGGCGCGGGGAAATCCGTGACGGCCATGAGCATTCCCCGACTGGTCCCCTCGCCGCCGTCCCGGGTGGACACCGGGAGGATCCGGTTCAAGGGCCGGGACCTTCTGTCGCTTTCCGTCCGGGAGATGAGAACGGTGAGGGGGAAAGACATCGGGGTGATTTTCCAGGATCCGGGCTCGGCCCTGTCCCCCCTTCACCGCATCGGCCGCCAGCTGGTCGAGGCCCTGTGCATGCACCGGGACCTTCCGGCCGCCGAGGCCTGGAAAACGGCCGAATCCTGGCTGGCCCGGGTGCGGATTCCCGATGCGGCCGAGCGGATGTTCGTCTATCCCCATCAACTGTCCGGGGGCATGCAGCAGCGGGTGATGATTGCCATGGCCCTGATCCAGGAGCCTGACCTGATCATCGCCGATGAACCCACCACGGCCCTCGATGTGACCATCCAGGCCCAGGTGTTCGAGCTGATGCGCGTCATGAAACAGAACGACACCGCCATGCTGTTGATCACCCACGACATGGGCGTGGTCTGGGATATGTGTGACCGGGTGATCGTCATGTACGCCGCACGGATTGTGGAGGAAGGGATGCGAGACGAGATTTTTTCAAACCCCTCCCACCCGTACACCCGGGGCCTTCTGGCCGCTATTCCGACGTTGGGGTCCGATCACGGCAAACGGCTGCCCTCGATAAAGGGTCAGGTGCCGCCGCCTTCGGCCTATCCGGCAGGGTGCCGGTTCCATGACCGCTGTCCCTCGGCCATGGACCGCTGCCGCAGCAAGGCCCCGGCGCCGATTGCCCTGTCGTCCACCCACCGGGCGTCCTGTTTCCTGCTCGACGCCGATACCGACGGGAGGCCCCATGACCAAACCTGACGGCGTTACCATCGCTTCCCACGCTGATCCGGTTCTGCTTGACGTCCGGGACCTTGATGTCTGGTTCCCGGTGCGGCGGGGTATCCTGTCCCGGACCGTGGGGTATGTGAAAGCGGTGAGCGGCGTGTCTTTGTCCATCAACCGGGGGGAAACCCTGGGTCTGGTGGGCGAGTCCGGCTGCGGCAAGACCACCCTGGGCCGCAGCCTTCTGGGTCTTGAACCCGTTCGGCGGGGCCGGGTGATCTTCGACGGCCGGGATCTTGCCGTTCTCCGGGGGAAGGCCCGTCGGGAGGTCCGGCGGCGCATGCAGATGGTGTTCCAGGACCCCCTGGCCTCCCTCAACCCCCGCATGTCGGTTTTGGATTGCGTGACCGAGGGGATGAAAGCCTTCAGGTTGGCGGACGCCCGGCACATTGAGGAAAAAGGACTTGCCCTGCTGGGCGAGGTGGGCCTGTCCGGAGACGCCCTCAGGCGGTATCCCCATGAGTTTTCCGGGGGCCAGTGCCAGCGGATCAGCATCGCCCGGGCCCTGTCCCTGTCTCCGGATTTCATGGTTCTGGACGAGGCGGTCAGCGCCCTGGACGTGTCGGTGCAGGCCCAGGTGGTGAACCTTCTTCTGGATCTCCAGGAAAAACACGGCCTGTCCTACCTGTTCATCTCCCACGACCTGTCGGTGGTCAGCCACATCGCCGACCGCATCGCCGTGATGTATCTGGGAAAAGTGGTTGAATACGGACCCGTATCGGAAATCATCGACAGTCCCCTTCATCCGTACACACGGGCCCTGATCGAGGCGGTTCCCGTGCCCGGACGCACGAGAACCGAAACGATACTCACGGGCGAACCCCCGTCGCCGGTCTCTCCGCCGCCGGGCTGTCCCTTTCATACGCGGTGCCCGGAAGCGGCGGCGGTCTGCCGGACGGCCGTTCCCGCCCTCAAGCCCGTCGGGGGCAGGCAGGCGGCCTGCCACCTGAGGGGATGATTTGGCCCGAACGCTCCTTTTCGTGGATTCGACCTAAAGAAACGGCCCGGCCGGCCGATATATATGTAGCATTCCCAGGCCCCTGACCTTCGGTCATTTTTGTGCGGCCGAAAGGGACGTGACGTCAAGGACCCCGTTAGGATAGACGATACCCGGACATGACCGTTTTGTTTTCCACATACCTGATTCCTCCGATCATCAGCATCGTGACGGCACTCTACATCGCCGCCATGGGCATCTACCGGGTCCGCCTGAAGCCTGAAAACGCCATGCTGTCGCTGTTGTGCCTGCTGTGGACCCTGCTTCCCGCCAGTTATCTGATCCAGCAGTTCATGGTGGACCGGGACCGGATTTTCATGCTCGAGCGGCTCACCCATATGATTCTGGCCTGGTTCCCCCTGGCCCACATTCTTTTTTTTCATCTGCTTCTCAAGATCAGAAACAGCGCCATGGTCTGGCTGTCCTTTGCGGGCGGGGTGTTTTTCACGGCCTGCGGCCTGACGCCCTGGTACATCACGGGCCTTTATCCCTATCCCTGGGGCTATTTTGCCAAGGCAGGGCCGCTGTTTTTCCTGTTTTTTGTCTTCTGTCTGGTCCTGATCGTCTACGTGATCCGTCTGATCGACCGGCAACTGCGCCGGGAAACAAACATGATCGTGGCCATGAAAATCAGGTACGCACGGCTGTCCTTTATCTCGGCGTCCCTGATCACCATGGTCTCCGCCCTGGCCATGACGGGGCATGACGTGTATCCGCCGGGGTACTTCGTGTTTCTGCCGCTTGGATTTCTCGGTTACGGGATTCTGCGCTACCGGATTCTGGGCAGCCGGTCGATGATCCACCTGACCCTGTTGTGGCTTTTGACCTCGTCGGTGACCATTCTGCCCAATGTCCTGGTTTTCATTCTGATTCGTCCCGCTCTGCTGCGGCTGCCCATGCTCTGGATGTTTCTGCTCCTCTTGGGCTGGTTTATCGTCACCTTTCACTTCGTAATCCGGGTTCAGCGCCTGATCAACCGCCTGTTCAATACGGTGGGGCACAATCTGAAAAAAGCCGAAACCCTGATTCCCCGGGATATCCTGTTTCTGAAAAACATCGATGAACTGGTGGACGAGTTCAAGGGTCTGGCCGTCAGGTTTTTGGGGTTCAACGAGGCGGACCTTTTTCTTTCAGGCCCGGACGACGGCGTGTTCGATAATCGCCGGGGGCGGACCGTTGTCCTGTCGGACTCTCTCCAGTCCTGGCTGAAGGACTACAATCACATGATCGACTGCCATATGGTGGGCACCCATCCGCGTTTCGAGACGGTCCGAAACGACCTTCTGGGCCTGCTCGGCGAACAGTCCTCCCAGTTCATGGTCCCTCTGGTGCAGCACGGCACCCTTCTGGGCCTGGCTTTTTTCAAGGACGCGGCGCCCAACCGCCTGATGCTGAGGGATGAGATCCGGTTTGTCGACCGGCTGGCCGAAACGGCATCCATCGCCCTGTTCAATTCCATGGTGTTCGAGGCCATGTCCGCCCTGAAAAACCAGCTGGAAGACAAGACGCTCAAGCTGTCGGAGGAAATCTGCGAGCGCAGGAAAGCCGAGGAGGAAATCAAGCGGAGCCGGGAGCGCTACAAACTGCTGGCCGACAATGTCAAGGACACCATCTGGGTGCTTCGGGCCGAGGATCTGACCTTTTCCTACATGAGCCCCTCGGTTCGCCATCTTCTGGGGTATGGTGTGGACGAGGTGATGACCATGACACTCGACCGGGTCCTGACGCCGGAATCCATGGCCTATGTATTGAAGCTGCGGGACGAGGTCATGGCCAACGGGGGCTTCGAGGGCGATGAGACCCTGACCCTGGAGCTGGAGCATGTCCGGAAAGACGGTTCCCGGGTCTGGGTCGAGGTGGCGACCCATGCCCTGAACGGCGGGGAATTACCGCTGCGCATGATCGGCGTGTCCCGGGACATCACCGAGCGGAAAAAGGCCGAAATAGAAAAACAGGCCCTGGAATCCCGGCTGGCCCAGGCCCAGAAAATGGAGTCCATCGGCGTGCTGGCCGGCGGGATCGCCCATGACTTCAACAATATTCTGATGGCCATCCTGGGCTACACCCAGCTGGCCCGGATCTATATCCCCGAGGACAACACGGCGGCCCAGGAGAAGCTGGCCCGGATCGAAAAAGCAGGCAACCGCGCCAAAGGCATGGTGGCACAGATTCTGGCCTTCAGCCGCCAGGGGGCCACCACCAAGCTGTCCGTCCAGATGGGGCCCATCATCAAAGAGGCCATGAACCTGCTCAAGGCCTCCCTGCCGTCGACCATCAGCCTCAAGGCCGATTTTGAGGACAACGTGCCGTCGGTCATGGCCGATCCCGTGCAGATTCATCAGGTGGTCATCAACCTGTGCTCCAACGCGGCCCATGCCATGGAAGACCGGGGCGGTGAATGCCTGATCAGCCTGTCGCGGTACCGTTTGTCCCAGGACGAGGCGTCGGACCTGAATCTGCCGCCGGGCCTGTATGCCCTGCTGTCCGTGTCGGACACGGGCCGGGGCATGGACCGGAAAATCTTCGACAAGATTTTCGATCCCTATTTCACCACCAAGGAGGTGGGCAAGGGAACGGGCATGGGTCTGGCCGTGGTCCACGGCATCATCACGGGCTGCGGAGGACGAATCCGGGTGGACAGCACCCTGGGTAAAGGCACCCGGTTCGACCTGCTGTTTCCCGCCGCGGAAAGCCCGGTGAAAAGTCCCATGGATCCGGAAGACACCAGGGAGGTCCGGGGAAAGGAACGGGTGCTGTTCGTCGACGATGAAAAGGATATCCGGGAATTCGCCCAGGAGTGCCTGGGCGGTCTGGGTTTTCAGGTGAGGACCGCCGAAGACGGGCTTGACGCTCTGACCATGCTCAAGGCCGATCGGCAGGCCGTCGATATCGTGGTCACCGATCTGACCATGCCGCACATGACGGGCGAGCAGCTGGCATCGGAAATTCAACGTGTTCGGCCCGGACTCCCGGTGATCCTCTGCACCGGCTACAACGCCTACCTGCCCGCACATCACGCCGATGATTCGGGGATCGTCGACATCCTGATCAAACCGGTCCCCGGAAAGGACCTGGCCGAAGCGATCCGCCAGGCCCTGGACGCCCGGCCCCAATCCGTCTGAAATCCGACACCGTTACAAAGCCGTCCATCCTGAACGTCCCCGGCTCTTTCGACAAAGGGTCTGGTGAAACAGGAGTGGGTATGATAGGATAAATCCATTTTTCATTTGGGCCCGTCGGCCGAGGCCGCAGGGAACCCCATACCCCCAGGGATGACCGTATGCCGTTTAGAAAAGATTTCAGCTATTCCATCACGTGGAATTGCTTTTTGATCGTAACCGGATCACTGATCTGTGTGCTTGGACTCAAATGCATTGCCGAACCCCATCAGTTCGTGCCGGGCGGGCTGTTCGGCCTGGCCTTTTTTCTCTATTACATCAGCGATCTGTCCAATCCGGGCCTGATCTACGCCCTGCTCAACATTCCCATGTTCATTCTGGCCCGGTTTTTTATCAGCGGGCGGTTTTTGGCCTACAGTTTCCTGGCCATGATCACGGCGTCTGTGATCTATCAGATGATCAGCATGGATTTCGGGATTCAGAACCAGCTGTACGCGGCGGTGGCCGGCGGGGTGATTTCCGGAACCGGTGCGGGAATCGTTCTGAGGTCCCTGGGATCCAACGGGGGCCTCGATATCATCGCCGTGATTCTCTACCAGAAATTCAATATCGGTCTGGGCAAGGTCTTTTTCATGTTCAACCTGTCCCTGTTCGCCTTCAGCTTCTTCTTTTTCGACACGGATCTGGTGATCGCCTCGATCATCATGGCCTTTGTCACCTCGGTGGCCCTTGAGAACAGTCTGTCCTTTTTCAACCAGAGAAAGGTGGCTCTGATCATTTCTTCCTGCCCCCAGAAAATCGCCGACGACATCATCGCCAAGCTGTCGATCAGCTCCACCTTCATCGAAGGCACGGGAGCCTACAGCCGTGCGCCGCGGCAGATTCTGATGACCGTGATCAACAATGTCCAGCTGAAGCGTTTGGAGGAAATTGTTTTCATGAACGATGAACAGGCTTTGTTTATCGTGGAAAACACCTTCAACGTCATCGGATCGAGTTTTTCCAAACGAAAAATCTACTAAGGACGTTCCGGCGGCGGGTGGGAAATGCGGTCAGGGTTCATCGACAAGGCGGCGACGGTCTTTGTGGGTCTGGGTCTGGTTTTAATCGCCCTGACGGTGATCCTTGCCCTTCTGCTCAACACGGCTCCGGTCCAGCGGCGGATTCTTTCCCGGGTCGGCGCCCTGCTGCCTGGGAACCTTGCCGTGACCTCCCTGAACGTGGCCCTGTTTTCAGGGGCCCTCGATGCCCGGGGGGTGAGCCTCGCCGATCCCGCGGGGCGGAAGGTGATCGCGCTGGACCGTCTGCTGGTGAACGTGTCCTTGTTTCCCCTTCTGTTCCGCACGGTGGCCGTCGAAGAGGTCCGCATCGAAGGCGGCCTGCTTTTCCTCGATCAGGATCACGAGGGGGCCTGGAACCTGATCCGGGCTCTGCCCGGGACGGAAGAGACCCCGTCGCCCCCGACCCGGGGCCTTCCGGTCTGGCCCTGGAACCTGACCATCGCATCGGCCCATCTCGACGGTGGGCCGTTTCGTATCAGCCGATCCGGTCGGGACCTCCTTACCGTGGACCGGGTGAATCTGACCGCCGTCGACGTCAATCCGGGCAGGCAGACCGGCAGGGTGACCCTTTCTCTTGAATCCGCCGGCATCGCCGTCGGCGATACCGTCACGACCGTTGACCGCCTGCGGCTGGACGCCGCCCTGAAACGGGGCCGTCTGAGCCTGTCGGTCCTGGATGTCGACGGGGCTCCCGGAACCCTGGCCGTCCGGGGCCGCATCGAGGATCTGTGGGCCGAGCCCCGCCTGGATCTGAGCCTGTCACTATCCCCCGATCTGGCCGAACTGGATCGCCTCTGGGGCGGTGCGGCGTCCATGGCCGGTCACCCTGATTTCGAGGTGACCGTCAGCGGAACGGCCCGCCTGCCGAAGATGTCCCTTTCCGTCCACGGCCGTGATCTTTCGGTGCTGGGAAGGCCGGTGGCCTCGGCGGAGCTCAGGGCCGGCCTGGTCGGAACCCAGGTGGTCATAGACCGCCTTGCTCTGGACGCCGGGGTCGGAGAGGCGGTGTTGTCCGGTCAAATCGACCTGGATCCTGCCGTCGGCCGGACGTGGCCCGCGATGGTCACCGCCTTCGATCCGGATGCCCCGGTCTATGATCTGCATCTTGAGGCCTTGATCCGGCAGGCCGCAGAACTGCCCGGCCTGGCCGATGTGATGAAGGGGGCCCTGTCCCTGACGGCGGACCTTGACGGAACGGGCCTTGACCACCGGCGTCTCCGGGCCCGGGCCCGTCTTCTGGCCCATTCGGCGGACCTTGCCCTGTGGGACGCCCCGGCTGCGGATTACCGCCTGAGCGGAGACCTCGTCTGGGCAGACGGGCGCCTGTCGGTGACCGACTCCCGCCTGGAAAGCGCGGGCAGCCGGCTGGACCTGACCGCCGGGTATCTTCGATTGGATGATGTGACCTGGGGCGGGCGGCTGACGCTTGCGGCGTCCGACCTCGCCCGTCTTGCCCTGATCGCTCCCTACGCAAGGTCCCGGGGCGTTCTGAATCTGGACTCGATCTGGGAGGGCCGCGGCGGGGACTGGACCGCGCAGTTCACCGGCATGGGTCGGGACCTGGACTACGAGGGGGTTTTTCTGGGTGAGCTGGACGGGAGGGCGGTGCTTGACAGCTCGGGCATGCTTCATCTGCCGGCCGTCTCCGTGACCCACGACGGCGGCGCGATCACCGCAAGGGGCCGTGCGGGGCTGTTCGGCGATGACGAGACGCTGGATCTTTCCCTGGTCTTCGATCATCTGGATGTGGCCCGGATGACCGGACGAACTGAGGTCTCGGCCCGGGCGGGCGGACGCCTCGATCTGTCGGGAACCGTGTCCGATCTGAAGGCCGGGCTGCACCTGACGGCCCCGGACCTGACGGTGAAGGGCGTCCGCGTCGGCGACCTGACGGCTGACGCCGATCTGGCCCACGGTGCGGTTACGGTGTCGGATTTGACCGTGTCGCAGGGGGCCTCCCTGATCCGTGCCCGGGGGCGGATTCAGCTTTTTGAGCCGAAACGCTGGACACCGTCGGCCCGTCCGTCCGGAAACCTGACCCTTACGGGCGATCAACTGAACCTCGCCGATCTTTATCCGGGCCTTGAAGGCCTCGTCTCGGTGGACGCAAGGGTCGAGGGATCCCCGGACCGGCTGGGCGGGCACATCCGTCTTCAGGGTCAACATCTCTCCTTTTCGGGCCAGGGCCTTGACCGGGTGACGGTCAGCGCCCGTTTCGACGGCCCGGATCTGGTGCTGGACCGGGCCGAGGCCCTTTTGACCGAAAACGAGTCCCTCAGCGTGACGGGGAAACTGTCGCTGCCGGACGCCCGTTATGCGCTGGCACTGACCTCGTCGGATCTGTCATTCAAACCCTTGACCGCGATTGCGATTCCCGAGGGGCTCGAGGGCCGCTTCCGCCTGGATCTTGCCGGGGAAGGCAGTCTGACCGATCCGGCATTCGAAGGAACGGTCGAAATCGGGGACCTGAGCTACCGGCGTCAGTCCCTGGGGCCGGGTCGGGTCCATCTGTCGCTGGCCGATAACGTCCTTGATCTGTCCGGCCTGTTTCTTGGGGCGTTCACGGCCCGTCTCGATCTGGATACCCTGGACGGTGAGGGCGAGGTGCGTCTGGACCAGGCCGACCTGGGGCCGGTGTGCGCCGCCGCCGGGTACCCGGGACTGGGCGGCCGACTGAGCGCCCGGATCACGGCCCGGGGAGAGGGGGCCGACGTATCGGCGCTGGTTCTCGACGCCCGTGTGGATGATTTCGATCTGAGAGCCGGCGACATCTCTCTGGTCAGAGGCGGACCGTTGCGGTTCACCCTGGAACCGTCGGGGTTCGACCTGCCCGACACGCGACTGTCTCTCCTGGACCGGGGGGAGCTGGTGCTGGGGGCCGGGGGGCAGGTGGACGGGGAACTGCGGGCCCGGGCCGAGGGCACCGTCCCCATGGCGGTGCTGGAACCGTTCGTTTCGGGGGTCAACGCCCTGGACGGCCGGGTGTCCCTGTCCGTGTCGTTGTCCGGAAACCGAAAACGGCCCGATGTGACGGGGGAGGTGAGGGCCGAGAACGTGTCCTTCGTGATCAGCGAACTGATGCAGACGGTCCATGGCCTGAACGGCCTTGTCCGGGTCACGCCCCGGGCCCTGGTTCTGGAAGAGCTTGCGGGTTTTCTGGATACGGGCCGGTTCACCGGTCAGGGGCGCCTTGCGCTCGATCATCTGACGCCGGGGATGCTGTCCCTGACTATCCGGGGCGATGCCCTGCCGCTTAGCCTTCCCGACACCCTGGACCTGACCGCCGATACCGCCGTGACCGTGTCGGGCACCCCGGACAAGACCCGGATGGAGGGCGCCCTGATGATTGTGGACGGCCGGTACTACCGGGATCTGTCCATGAATCTTCTGAAAATGGTCGGGGGAAAGAGCCGGGAAACGGCGCCGGAACGGCCGGGCCTGATCCTGCCCTATCTGAAAAACATGGATCTCGATCTGTCTCTCCGCCACCGAAACCCCTTTGTGGTGGACAACAACCTGGCCCTGGTGGAACTCAAACCCGATCTGAGACTGAGCGGCACCCTCCGTCAGCCCCTGGTCAGCGGACGGGCCCAGGTGGGAGGCGGCGTGGTCTCCTACCAGGGCAGGGAATTCGAGGTGACCCGGGGTGTGATGGATTTTCTCAACCCATACGCAATCGAACCCACCCTGGATGTGGAATGCCGGACTGAGATCCGGACCTGGACCGTGACCCTTTCCGTGTCCGGCACGCCGGACAATCTGAAGTTTACCCTGACCTCGGACCCCAAGGAATCCGACGAAGACGTGCTGGCACTGCTCCTGTTCGGCAAGACCACCGGTGAAATGAGAAACGGCGGCGGCGATTCATCCCAGTCCGCGGCCCTGTTTCTGGCCGATGCCTTCAGCCGCCGCCTGGCGGAAAACCTCAAAGACGCCACGGGCATGGACACGGTGGAGGTCGCCTACGGGGGGGGCAGTGACGCCAACGCCGAAGGCGGGGTCAGTCTGACATTCGGCAAGGATTTGTCCGAGCGGCTGACGATCAAATACGGGGTGGAGTCCCGCAACGCCGAAGCGGTTCAGCGGGCCGTTTCCGAATACCGGTTTTTCGAAAATCTGATGATCAACGCCTATCAGGACACGGCCAACGATTTCGGGACCGAACTGGTCTATCGCCTGGAGTTCCGATGAGAATCCGAACGGTAACGGAAAAAGGAGGCCGGTGGAGGAAAGGGCAAAGGGTGTGGATCATGCCGGCCCTTTTGCTTGTCGGGGTGCTGACGGCCGTCTGTCCGGCCCGTTCGGAAGACCGGGCGGGGGTTGTCTGCGAGATCCGCCTGCATGTGGACGGCCCGAGGGAGCAGGACGAGGCCGTGGCCGCCGTGGCCCGGAATCTGTTGACGTTTCAAACGGGAATGCCGTACCGGGCCCCGGATCTTGCCGCTTCCCGCGACGCCCTTGCCCGATCGGGCCTGTTTGAATCGGTAAGGATCCCCGAACCCGAATTCCGGGGGCCGGATCGGGTCATCGACGTGTACCTCACCCCCCTTTCCTATATCCGGGACGTGCGTATCCACGGGGCCTTCCCCCTTCTGGCCGGAAAGGTGAAGAGCGCCATGCGTCTGTACGCGGGTGATCCCTTTATCGATCGGTCCCTCCGGGAGAGGGAAGAGCGGGTTATGGCCCTGTACCGGAAATCCGGTTACCCGGAGGCGGGGGTGACCCTCACCGCCGAGGAACCCGTGCCCGGTGAGGGCGTCGTCATTTCCGTATGGATCGACAAGGGCCCCTTTCAGATTATCGATGCGGTCCGGATCCGGGGCAACGCCTCGTTTTCCGATATCCGACTCCTTTTGCGAACGGATTGCTACAAGGCCTCCTTCCTGGTGGGTGACGGCAGGCGGTTCGTTAAGGAAAAACTCGACGGGGATATCCGGAACCTGATCCGGTTTTATAGGGACCGGGGCTTCGCCGATGCATCCGTCACCGCATCGACGAGCACGGATGCGGCAGGCGGTCGGGTGAGCATCGACCTTGCGGTCGTCGAAGGGCCCCGGTATGTGATCCGGTTTTCCGGCAATGAGGAATTCCGGAGCCGGACCCTCCGCCGGGACATCGATTTTTCCCGTCGGGGCAATGCGGGGGATATGGCCCTCAAACGGGGGCTCCGGGCCATCCGCGAGCGTTATCGCAAGGCCGGGTATCCGGACGTCTATGTGGCGATGACGGACGAGACGGTCATCCGGGGGGACAGGCCCCTGCGGATCGTTTCGTTCACGATCGATGAAGGCCGGCGGTGCCTGGTCGACGACCTCGCCTTTGCGGGCCATGAGGCTTTTTCGGACAAACGGCTGAAAAAACAGGTCCTGACCGGAGACGGACTCTTCGGTGACAGGCCCTTCGTTCCAGACATTCTGGACGATGATCTGGCCGCCCTTCGCTCACTGTACCATCGAAGCGGTTTTCTTGATCCGTCCATCCGCGCGAATGTGGTCTGGGAACCGGATGAGACGGAAACCAAACGGGCGAAGGTGACGGTGACCGTGGACGAGGGCCTGCTCACCCGGGTCGCGTCCCTCAGGTTTTCGGGGCTGACGGCGCTGTCCGCCGAAGAGGCCTCGGCCCTTGTTCAGCTGAAAACGGGAAAACCCTTTGCAAGGCATCTGATGGAGGAGGACGAAAGGGCGCTGACGTCGGCGGTGTCCGAAAAGGGCTATCCCCTGGTCGCGGTCACCTCGTCGGTTTCGACCGATCCTGAAACAGGGCGGGCCGATGTCCTGTTTACGGTCACCGAGGGCCCCTTCATGGCCATGGGCGCCATGCTGGTCCGTGGGAACTTCCGAACGCAACGCCGGATCATCGAGAGGGAAACGGCCCTTTCGGACGGTGATCCTTTTTCCCTTTTCAAGTTTCTGGAATCCCAGCGGAACATCCGGAACATCAACGCCTTTTCCGGGGCGGATTTCAGGGAATTCGGCCTGGTCGACCGGCGGGACCGGGTGGATCTTCTGGTCGAGGTCAAGGAAAGGAAACCGTATTATGTCCAGATGGCCCTGGGGTACGATACACGGCGCCATGGCTATGTGAACGGCCGGCTGGGCGATCACAATCTGTTTGGGCTGAACAAGGACGCCTGGATCGGCGCCGAATACAGCCAGATCGGATACCGGGCGGAAAGCGGGGTCACCGAGCCGCGTTTTCTGGGTACCCGGCTGGTGTCCAGCCTGAACCTGTTTTCGGAGAAACTCGAGGAACTGAACAAGGATTTCGGCACGCGGACCTATGGCGCCTCGGTGAGCGTCAGCCGGGATTTTTTCAGATATGTCACCACGGCGTTGGCGTTCCGCTATGAATACCGGGATCAGTACCAGCGTGATGCGGACCTCCTTCCGGCGGAGGATATGGATTTTTACGAAGGTCGCCGGATGGTGGTGACCAGTCCGTCGATCACCTGGAATTCAACGGATTCCTTCATCCGTCCGCGGAAAGGGCTGAACGCCTCCCTGTCGGTGGACCTGTCCAAGGCCCTGGGGCACGCGCCGGATGAATTTCTCAAATACCATGCCCAGGCCCGGTACTACCTGACCCCCGTCGAGGGGCTGACCCTGGCCCTTCGGCTGCGCTACGGCTACATTCAGTTGCGGGAGGGGACCACAAGGATTCCCGATGACCAGCTGTTCTTCCTCGGCGGCACGGCCGATGTGCGTGGTTTCGACGAAAACATGCTGCGCTACGACCGTTCCAATGACCCGGAAGGGGGCCGGGACCTGGCCCTGGCCGGTTTTGAAATCCGAAAGGACCTGGGCCGCCGCCTGGAACTGACGACCTTCGTCGATACGGGGCGCATCGGAAAGAGTTTCACCCACCAGGGCGACGGAGGGTTTCGAACCTCCGTCGGCGCAGGCCTTCGCTACATCACCCCCATCGGGCCCCTGGGGTTCCTCTACGGCATCAAACTCGACCCCAGGCCCGTCGAATCACCCGGTCAGTTTCATTTCACCCTGGGCTACAGTTTCTGATGAGCGGTTTTGGAAAAACGGTTTACCAGATCTCGAAGGTCAAAGGGTAGTCGAAGTGGACGGCCCCGCCGCCGAAAAAGGAACGGATGCAGCCCTTGACGTCCGGAAGATTTGAAAACGTTCCCCTGTAAGATCCCTTGCGGGAGACATCGGGAATGTCGATCTCCACGTCGGTTCCTTTGCCGTCATGGGAAAACTGGATCAGGTAGCCGTTTTCGTCTTCCAGGGAAAAGAAGTTGTCTTCGGTATTGTCATACAGCCGGTCGACGTAACGGAAAATTTCGTCGATATCGCAGGACAGGGTTTCACCGTGGGGGATCTCGATGCCCAGCGAGGGGGCCGAGGCGTGGAAGGCCACGGTTTTTCCGGTTTGTGTCTCCTTTCGGAAGAAAAACGGGCCCGTTTGCGGCGGCGGGGTATGCACATCGGGTGCGACCGTGGCGGGGAGTCGTTTGCGGTTGCGGATCGTGTGATACACGGCTCCGCCGACGGCAATGATCGCAAAAAGAATGAACACCAGAACGCCGGCCGTGACCATGATTTCCATAGACTGTTTCCTCGGGTGTGGGGTGGTTTTTTATTCCTTCCACACAATCAGATGATTGCGGTAGTCGATATCGTAGGGGAAATGGCGGAGAAAGTCCAGGCCCAGAAGACCGTCAAAGGGTCCGGAGGGACCCTTGAAGGGGATGATTTGTACGGTATGGGAGGGCCTGGATTTGGGGCCCACCGAAACGGTGTCCAGGGTCACCTGAAGGGTTCGGACCACACTGCCGTCGGCGACCCGGGCCGCGCTGCGCCGGCCGTCGGTGACGGAAAGGCGCTCGGCCGCGTCATGGTTGAGGGTGGTGATGCTTGCACCGGTGTCGAGCAGGAGGGTGACGGCCAGGGTGTTTCCCCGGTAGGTGACGGTCACGGGCACCAGAATCTGGTTGTTGCTGATGGTGACGGGCGTCCTCATCTGTTCGAGTTCCCGGGCCTTGCGCGCCTTTTCTTCCTCCAGATCCCGGATCAGCCGTTTTTTCTCCAGCCGCCGGAGTTCCTCGTTCCGTTTTTCCAGAATGGTCATCAGTCGGTCGTGGTCGGCCTTTCGCCGGAGTTCACGCTCTTCCTCGGGAAGATCGTCGTAGGGTTCTTTGTGCACCAGGACCTGAGGGGTGTCGGCTTCCGGAATCAGGCCGGGGTCGTCGGTGAAGGTCCGGACACCGTTTTCGTCGATGAATTCATAAAATTCACCGGGGCCCGGGCAGGGCAGGAAAAGAATGGCGGCCGTTATCAGAAGGGCCATGGCTGTCTTGCTGATCATCATCAGGTTCCCCGGCGTTTGTTCCGCCTCGGCGCAGTCGAACGCGTCGGCAGGTTGAACGGTGTCGGAAATAGTACCTTCCGATCCATGATGTGTCAAGGCGCAAGGGGGGCCTTATCAGGGCAATCGCACGTTTCATATCCTTCAAGAAAAGCAAAAAACGGCCTTCGTGATAATCTCAGTGGATTGATCTCAGATCAATCCTGTCGACTTGAACACGTCATCTGTGCCGGCAAGAAAGACACCGCGCGAGCACACGACACCCTCTTTGTGACTTTGTGTCTCCGTGAGAAATCACTTAGACCGTACCCTTCGGAGATGCCGGTTTAATCGCTCTCACAGAGTCACGGAGACACAGAGAACGCCGGACATGCCGGGGCATGTCGCACGGCAACGGCCCTGTGGGCATCCCATGCCATGACGGGAAAGAGCCCCGGCTCGTTTTCGTCATGGTCAAACCATTCAACCACCCGGTCGCTGCGCTCCCTGAAGGACACGAAGGAAATGGGAGGTTTCAATCCCTGATACACTGCATTTCATGAACCGCTCCCCACAGGGAATGACCCACGGGTCGTGCGGGATAGACATGCGATTGCCCTGGGGGCCTTATACAGGGTAATCGCATGTAATGTTCGTTTACGTCTCGTGCTTGTGAACGGCATGATCCGTTCCGAAGGAAGAGGCCCATGATACGATTGCCCTGATGCGATGATCCTGGCCTCTTGCATGGACGGCGCCGGGTGTGGTATGGGTTGGGTCTTGTCAGGCGGCTTGAATGTCACCCCAACGATGATTTTTTTATGCGAAGGAGAATCTGTCATGAAACGATTGCTGTCCGTGTTGATGTGTGTGCTGGTCGGCTCCCTGGTTCTTGGAACCGCTGCGTGGTCTGCCGAGGAACCGGTTGCCGCGCCGAAAAAGAGAAAGATTTTCAATCTGGCGGACCAGCAGCATTCGCTGAGCATCGATGTGATCCGGATTGCCGACGAGGCCCAGTTCGAGGGCCTGATGAACCTGTATTACCAGTGCTCGATCGATAAGACGTCCGCGGTGGTCATCGGCCTGTCCCACGGTCACGATGTGACCCTGGTGGAAGCGGCCTACAAATATTATATCGGCAAATATTTCCAGGGTCCCTTTGCCCAGGTCGGGCTGGTGGTCGGGGATTACGACGGCGACACCGAGGGCGGTGTCACCGGTGCCCTGGGGTACGAACACAGCCTGACCCGTCACCTGGTGGCCGTCGGCGCCGTGGAGATGACGGTGGGCAGCATGGACCACCCGGTGACCGGTGATCAGGACCCGATTTTCAGGTCGATCCTCGGGTTGACCTTTGCCTTTTGATGGTGAATCAGTCGTTTTGAAGAAGAAGGGCCTGGGGACAGGGATAGGCGGGCGCACGTCCGTCGGTCCGGGTAACCAGGCTTTCGATGCTGATGTCGTCGAGCCGCCGGTAGAGGGATTCCGTGGCTTCCTGCCAGGCCAGCCTCAACCGGCATTCGTCGGCCATGGTACAGGTTTCCGGTGAGGCGATGCACTGGACCAGGTCGGTCTGCCCTTCAAACAGGCGGACGATATGGCCCAGCATGATCCGGGAGGGTTCCATGGCCAGACGGTGCCCGCCCCGGGGCCCCCTGAAGCTTTGGATGTATCCGGCTTTTCTGAGCACGGTGATCAGCTGCTCGAGGTATTTGACGGGAATGTCCTGGCGCTCGGCGATCCGACCGGTCTGGATCAGGTCGGGCTGCCGATGCCGGGCAAGCTCGATCAGGATCCTGGCGCTGTACCGGCTTTTGGTCGATAGTTTCATGGCGTCCTTCCGATGCCGTGTTACGGTTGGAAAAAGGCTAAC
Organism: Desulfatiferula olefinivorans; assembly: GCF_054657895.1. Classification (NCBI taxonomy): domain Bacteria; kingdom Pseudomonadati; phylum Thermodesulfobacteriota; class Desulfobacteria; order Desulfobacterales; family Desulfobacteraceae; genus Desulfatiferula; species Desulfatiferula olefinivorans. Next base: position 16,502 of record NZ_BAAHXV010000008.1, read on the forward strand.
GTAGGGTGTAACACCACAGAATGTCAAGGCCTTTTTGCCGACCTTATTCCCCCTCGTCACCAACGCTGTTTCGATCCCTGCCCAGGTCCTCGATGTCCCGGAGGGTGGGCAGATCCTTGATGTCGTTCAATCCCAGAAGTTCAAGAAAATGGCGGCTGGTCGAGTAGATCAGCGGCCGGCCGGGGATGTCTTTCCGGCCGAGCACCCGGATCAGTTTGAGGTCCAGCAGGTTGCGGATCACGCCGCCGCAGTCGACACCGCGGATATGCTCGATTTCACTGCGGATCAGGGGCTGTTTGTAGGCGATGATCGACAGGGTTTCCAGGGCAGCCTTGCTGATTCGGTGGGGGGAGGGCCGGCTCAGCCGGACCACCCAGTCTTTGCAGTCCGGGTGGCTTCGGAACTGAACGCCCCCCGCCACACGGGCCAGATAAAACCCGCCGTTTCGAACCGCGTATTCCCGTTCGAGGGCGGAAACGGCGCGCTGGATGTCGGCGGCATCGGCTTCGGGCAGGAGGTCCTTGAGGCGCTCCGGCGTCAGGGGACTCCGGGTGACGAACAGCAGGCTTTCGACGATGCGTCTGAGATCCATGGTGCGGTCCTAACGATAGCACAGGCTGATCAGTCCGCTCTGGACATGCTGGCGGATGTCGATCAGGTTCAGTTTGGCCATTTCGAGGATGGCCAGAAAGGTCAGCACCACCATGCTTTTTTCGTCCGACGGGTCGAAAAGGGCATGGAAATGGATGCGGGGGGTTTGTTCGAAGACGGCGACGATCTCCATGATCCGATCCTTGACGCTCATCCGGTTGGTCGAAAAATCCACGGCATGATCCCGGTACCGGCTGTCCATGATCCGGCGGAAGGTGTCCACAAGTTCGAACAGCCCCAGGGTGATCTCCGGTTCTTCGTCCGTAAGGGTTTCGTCGTCGGCAAGGCCCCCGGTGAACACGTCCCGGCCGAGCATGGGCAGGGTCGACAAATGGTCGGCGGCGGATTTCAGCTTCAGGTATTCGAGGAGGGGCCGGGCGATTTCGAGACGGGGGTCTTCGTCCTCGCCCTCCTCGTCCTGCGACGGGAGAAGGGTTCGCGACTTGATGTGGGCCAGGGTGGCGGCCATGTAGAGGAAATCACCGGCAAAATCGATGTTCAGAAGGCTCATCATGTTCAGATAGCCCAGGTACTGCTCGGTGATTTCCGCGATGGGGATATCGGTGATATCCATGTCGTGCTTGCGGACCAGATAGACCAGAAGGTCCATGGGACCTTCGAACATGGGAAGCCTGATTGAATAGGTCTCGTTGGCCATCATGCCTCACAGGGGTCCGGTCCGGCCGCGCCGGTTTTTGACATCAGCGGATCGGGGTAATGCCCACCGCCTTGCGGATCGTTTCAAGAAAGGGCACGCTGCGCTCCCGGGCCTTGAGTTTGCCCTTCTGCAGCACCGATTCGATGTGCCCGGGATCATTCATCAACTCTTCGTACCGGCTGCGGTAGGGCGCGATGTGCTGGTTCAGGTAGTCGAACAGCAGGGTTTTCATTTCACCCCAGCCGATACCCGCCGCATAGCGTTTTTTTACATCCTCGATCTCGTCTTTCTCGGCAAAGGCCTGAAAAATCGAAAACAGGGTGCAGCCCTCGGTCTGTTTGGGCTCACCGGGCTCCTGGGAGTTGGTCTTGATTTTCATGATCAGCTTGCGCAGCTGTTTTTCCGGGGCGAACAGGGGGATGGTGTTGTTGTAGCTCTTGCTCATTTTGCGCCCGTCCAGGCCCGACAAGACCGCCACGTTGTCGCTTACCACCGCTTCGGGCAGCACAAAATGCTCGCCGTAATGATGGTTGAACCGACCGGCGATGTCCCGGGCCATTTCGATGTGCTGCACCTGGTCCCGACCCACGGGGACCTTGGCGGCTTTGAACATCAGGATGTCGGCGGCCATCAGGATCGGGTAGCTGAACAGGCCCATGGTGATGCCCTTGTCCGGATCCTTGGACTGGTTGGCCTCGTTGTCGGCCACGGCGGCCTTGTAGGCGTGGGCGCGGTTCATCAGGCCCTTGGCGGTCATGCAGGTCAGAATCCAGGTGAGTTCAGGCACCTCGGGGATGTCGGACTGGCGGTAAAAGAAGGTGTTGTCCGTATCCAGGCCAAGAGCCAGCCAGGCGGCGGCGATTTCCCGGCTGGACTGGCGGATGCGCTGGGGTTCGAAACAGCTGATGATGGCGTGGTAATCCGACAGAAAGTAAAAGGATTCGTTGGTGGTTTCACGGCCGGCGGCGATGGCCGGCCGGATGGCGCCCACGTAATTGCCCAGGTGAGGGGTGCCCGTGGGGGTGATGCCGGTCAGTACAATGTCTTTTTTCATGGTCGTTTCCTGAAAGTCTTATCCTGTCCGCATAGGGGCCGTGATCCGCATCACAGGCCCGTCTTTCGGTTTCGTGCTGCCTTTCTACCTTATCACGGACAAAAATTCAAACCAAAAGCCGGGTCAGGCCAGGGTAATCGCATGTTTCGTCTTCTTGAAGAAAAGCAAAAAACGGCCTTCGTGAGAATCTCAGCGGATTGATCTCAGATCAATCCTGTCGACGTAAACACGTCATCCGTGCCGGCAGGAAATACACCGCGTGAACACACGGCACCCTCTTTGTGCCTTTGTGTCTATAGGCCGTCTCCTTCGGAGACGCCGGTTTAACCGCTCTCACAGAGGCACGGAGACACAGAGAACGCCGGACATGCCGGGGCATGTCGCACGGCAACGCTCCTGTGGGCATCCCATGCGGTGACGGAAAAGAGCCCCGCCTCTTTTTCGTCATGCTCAAAGCATTTAACCACCCGGTCGCTGTGCTCCCCACAGGGCATGACCCATGGGTCGTGCGGGATAGACATGCGATGGCCCTGCGGGTCAGGCCGGGTGCCCGGACGGATAGTTCCGGATAAAGGCCAGTTCATCCTCCCGGGTGACCAGGTCTCCGTTGAGCCTGGCGTCCAGGGCGGCTTCGAGGATTTTCCGGTAAAGGGGGCCGGGCGCAAGGCCCAGGGCCCGGATGTCCCGTCCCTGGATCGAGAGGGTGACGCCCCGCAGATGGGTGTAGAAATGTGAGATGTTTTTGCGGATTTCCTCCTGATCGGTGACCGCCATCATGGTGAGAATCAGCTCGGTCCGGAAGGGGGACAGACGGCGGTAGAGCTCGCTGTTGGACGCATCGGGATTCTGCTCGAGCCAGACAAGACAGCCTTCGGCCTGATACCGTTCCCGGCCGAACAGTTTCCGGTACCGCGGCTGGAAACACAGGCGCTCGGCGATGGCATCGCTGACGCTCCGGGGGTATTTCCGGACCATGACCAGGAGGTAAACCACCCACCGTTCGAAGGGTTCGTTCACATAAAGGAGGTCGTGCCAGGCGATGACTTTCTTGGCCGAATCCAGGGCCCGGATCAGATCCTTGGTCAGGGTCAGGTCCTTGTGGATCACCGCCATCAGGCGGTAATCGAACAGGCGGATGATGGCGGGGATGGGGTTTTCCTCTTCGAGGATCTGTTTGAGTTCGGAAAAGACCCGGAGCCCGCCGAGCCGCTTGAAGAAATCCATTTTCACGGCGTTCCGGATCAGGCCTGAGGTCAGCTTGCCGATGGTGAATCCGAACCGCTGCTCGAACTTGATGGCCCGGAAGACCCGGGTGGGGTCTTCGACAAAGCTCAGGTTGTGGATGATCCGGATGGCTTTGTCCTTCAGGTCACGCTGGGCCGAGAAAAAATCGATCAGGGTCCCGAAATGGTCGGGGTCCAGGCGGATGGCCAGGGTGTTGATGGTGAAATCCCGCCGGTACAAATCCAGCTTGATGGAACTCATTTCGACCTCGGGCAGGGCCGCCGGAGACCGGTAGTATTCCATGCGGGAGGTGGCCACGTCGATCTTGAACCCGTCGGGGAAGATGACCACGGCCGTCTTGAATTTCTCATAGGTGTTGATGCGGGCCTGTTCCATGGCGGCGTAAGCCCGGGCAAATTCGATGCCGTCTCCTTCGATGACGATGTCGATGTCGTCGTTGTCCCGGTAAAGCATCAGGTCCCTAACAAATCCGCCGACCACATAGACCCCGAACCCCAGGTCGGCAGCCACCTTTCCGATGGTTCTCAGGGTCTCTATGATATGGTCGGACAGGCGTTCCTTCATGAACGGCAGGATGTTCCGGGTCTTGGCGTAAAAGGGTTTCTTCAGGGGGTCCGGGAATTTGCCGGTGTTCATGTGGGCTCTCTGGACCAGGATGTTCAACAGGTCGGTGCGGGTGATCACCCCGATGATCCGGCCATTGTCGATGATCGGTACGATGCGCTGCTTGTGCTCGATGATGATGTCCTGGATCTCGTCTAAGGGAGCGTTTACCGGGGCCGTGATCACCTCCGAGGTCATGAATTCCATGATCCGGGTGTTGTCGAGTTTGTGGAACAGGGCTTTTTCGACCACCTGCCGGGTGATGAACCCCATGATGTTGTCGCCTGTAAGCTCGCCGTCCACCACCAGAAGGGAGTTGATGTTGTACCGGGTCAGCAGCTTGGCCGCCTCACGGCAGGTGCGGTCGGAACCGGTGACGATGGGGGGGCTGGACATCAGCTCCCGGGCGGTCCGGTGCGACTTGACCGTCCGGCCGAGAACGTCGAACAGAATCTGTTCGACCTGGGCCAGGGTCTTGTCGCGAACCCCGGCGGCGGCGGCGTAGGGATGCCCTCCGCCCCCCAGGACGGCGACCACCTGGCTGACGTCCACCTCGGGGCAGCGGCTCCGGGCCACCACGTGGACCTTGTCTTCCATGCGGCCCAGGGCAAACATCACCGGGATGTTCTCCATCTGGATCATCTTGTGGACCAGCAGGGCGAAATCGTTGATGTATTCTTCGGACGAGACGCTGGTGAACACGATGTCGATGCCGTTGATCCGGTGCAGGGTCTGGGACTGGATCATGTCGTTCAGGCAGGCCAGCTGCCGGGGCGAAATTTCCTTGGAAATCATGTTTGAAATGAGGGTCAGGTTCGCCCCTTTGGACAGCAGGAAGGCGGCGGCGTGAAAATCGGCCTCCGTGGTCGAGGAAAAGGTGAAGGAACCGGTGTCCTCGTAGATGCCCAGGCACATGATGGTGGCTTCCTCCGGTGTGACGGGCAGGTTTTTTTCCCGGATCATCCGGACCAGGATGGTGGTGGTGGCCCCGGTGGCTTCGTAGTATTCCAGGCTGCCCCGGATATCGTTGTCCGTGGGCGGATGGTGGTCGTAGATGTGAATTTCCCGGGCGTTCAGGTCGATCAGGTCGTGGAGGGCTCCCAGTCGGGCCGCCTGCTTGGTGTCGACGATCACCAGCCGCTCGACCTCCCGGCCGTCGATGTCGGCGGGGTCCATTCGATTGAACAGATACACCAGGGAACTGATGAAGAAATTTCTCAGGTTGGATTCGTGGGAGCCCGGAAAGACCACCACGGAGTCGGGGTAGAGCTTCTGGGCCGCCAGCATGGACCCGATGGCGTCGTAATCGGCGTTCACGTGGGTGGTGATCACGGTTTTTCCCCGGGGGGCGGTCTGGTTCGACTGATGCATGGCTGCCTGATCGTTACGGTGAATGGGGGTCGGATGTCATTGACCATCAACGGGTCAATGGGTCTGATCGAAACCGACTGTTATCCTATATCGGACACGCCCGGACAGGTCAAGGGAATCGAACGGCAGGGCAATCGCATGTACTAGTCGTTCACGAGCACGGCAGGCCGAGACAGGCTCGACCGTCGCATTCCGTGCCGGTTGAACCCTCTGAGGGCTGCGTTCACGTGGTGCCGGCAACCATCGTGAACGTGCTCGTGCTCGTGACCGTACACGTGAACGGCATGATACGTCCCGCAGGAAGAGGCCCATGTGTTTTAAGATCATACATGCGATTGCCCTGCGTGGCGGCGGGATAACCCTTGACAGGGCCGTCTGCCGGTGCGAGACTTTCAAGCGTGAGTTACCATGGACGGCGGAATCGGCCGCGCGGAACGGAAAACGGATTCAAAAGGGAGAGGACCATGTCGGGGGTTCGCAACAAGCCGAGTGATACCTGTCTGTTCGGTCCGGTGCCGTCCCGGCGCCTGGGCCTGTCGCTGGGTGTGGACCTGGTCCTGCCCAAAACCTGCTCGCTGGATTGTGTCTACTGCGAAAGCGGGCGAACCACGGTGCTGACCGCCGAGCGAACCGGTGCGGTTTCCGCCGAACGGGTCATAGGCGAGCTGTCCTCCTTTCTCTCCCGCAACCCGTCGCCGGACTACATCACCTTTTCCGGATGCGGGGAACCGACGCTCAACCCAGCCATCCGGACGGTCACCGAGTATCTGAAACGGCATCACCCCCGGTACCCCGTGGCCCTTCTGACCAACAGCACCCTGTTTCCCGACGCCGAGGTGCGGCGGGACGTGCGGGATGTGGATCTGATTGTCGCCTCTCTGGATGCGGTGTCTCCCGGGGTGTTCCGTCGGATCAACCGGCCGGCCCCGGGGATTGAGATCGGCGCCGTCATCGAGGGCCTGGTCGCCCTGCGCCGGGAGTTCAGCGGCCTGCTGTGGCTTGAAATCTTTATCGTTCCCGGGCTGAACGACACCCCCGGGGAACTGGACGGTCTGGCCGCTGCGGCCCGTCGTATCGGCGCGGACAGGATTCAGCTCAATTCCCTGGACCGTCCGGGCAGCGAGGCCTGGGTCCGGGCCATGGCTCCCGAGGAACGCCAACGGATCGCCTCGCGTTTTTCAGGCTTTGAAATTATCGGTGATGCCCCTGAGGCCGGGGCGGCCGCGGCCCAGGACGCAGATACCGCCCTCGAAGGCCGGATCCTTGCCATGATCCGGCGGCGGCCCTGCACGGCCGAGGATCTTCGCGTCAGTCTCTCGGCGTCGGCCCAGGCGGTGGCCGAGTGTCTGGACGGCCTGGTCCGGACGGAACGGGTCACCACCGAGTCTCTGGACCGCGGATTGTTTTACCGGATCGCTTGAACCGGAATGAGTAAATCCGGTTAAATCATGAAAAAAATCTGGAAATGTTTGCCGTTATTGTTTATTGTTAACCTGCTTTGATGACGATCGGGGAAAAATGAGTTTTTTTCGGTGCACGTTCCGGCCGTCGGCTTGAATCGTTTTTCCATCACCAGACCATGCGCGTATTATGATAAGAATCTGTGGATCGGCTGAGAGGATGTTGATTGGCAGGCATCCTTATTCATAACCAGGGAGGAAGAATATGCCGGTATACCTGTGGGAAGGCAAGAACAGAAAAAACGAGGTCCGTAAGGGCGAAATGGAGTCCGCCAGCGAGGAAACCCTCCGCGCCCATCTGAACCGACTCAAGATCACCCCGACCAAGATCAAGAAAAAACCCAAGGACCTGTTCGAAAACGTCGCCCTTCTTCAACCCAAGGTCACCGAAAACGACGTCATCGTCTTTTCACGGCAGTTCTCCACCATGATTGACGCCGGTCTGCCCATCATTCAGTGTCTCGATATCCTCCATTCCCAGCAGGAGAACCCCACTTTCAAGAAAATCATCTGGGGTATCAAGTCGGACGTCGAAGGCGGTCAGACCTTTGCCGAGGCCCTGAAAAAACATCCCAAGCTGTTTGACGCCCTGTTCGTGAACATGGTTGCCGCAGGCGAGGCGGGCGGTATCCTCGACGTCATTCTCCGGCGTCTTTCCGCCTACATGGAAAAAATGATGAAACTCAAGCGTCAGGTCAAGGGGGCCATGACCTACCCCATCGTGACCATCGTCATCGCCGCCGTGGTGGTCGGCGTCATTCTGGTATTCGTCATTCCCACTTTCATCGAGATGTTTGAAAGTTTCGGTTCCACCCTGCCTGCTCCGACCCTGATCGTCATCGGGCTGAGTAATTTCACCATCGGCAACATCCACTGGATTATCATCGGCATAGTTCTGGCCATCATGGCCTACAAGCAGTTCGGCAAGACCCCCGTCGGCCGGAAAACCCTCGACGCCCTGTTTCTGAAACTGCCCGTGTTCGGCATTCTTTTGCGCAAGGTGGCCGTGTCCAAGTTCACCCGCACCATGGGCACCATGCTCAACAGCGGCGTGGCCATTCTCGAAGCGTTGGACATCGTGGCCAAGACCGCCGGGAACGTGATCATCGAGGACTCGATCTACCAGGTCCGGTCCGCCATTTCCGAAGGCCGAACCATGGCCGAACCCCTGGCCGAATCGGGCATTTTCCCGTCCATGGTCTGTTCGATGATCGCCGTCGGCGAATCCACCGGCGCCCTGGATACCATGCTCGAAAAAATCGCTGATTTCTACGATGACGAGGTCGATCAGGCCGTGGAAAACCTCACCGCCCTGATCGAGCCGTTCATGCTGGTCTTTCTGGGGGTCGTGGTCGGCGGTCTGGTCGTGTCCATGTACCTGCCGATCTTCCAGATGGCCGGAGCCGTGGGCGGATGATCTGACGCCGGATGGACACCCGCTTCACACCGCCGGACGGCGATCTGTTTCGTAAACTGAAATGGATGATGCTGTTTCGGCTTCTGTTCGCCCTACTGCTTCTGGGCGGCACCATCATTTACGGGGCCAACGAGGACCTGTCCTACACCTCCCGGCCCCTGGTCCACATCTACTGGCTGACCGCCTGGATCATCCTTCTGTCCCTCTGCTATTCCCTGGTGTTCTCCTTTTTCAGCAACGACAGGGTATTTGCCTACGTGCAGGTCGTGATCGACACCCTGATCGCCACGGCCATCATTTTCCTGACCGGGAGTTTTGCCAGCTTGTTCACCTTTCTTTATCTGATCGTGATCATCAGCGCCAGCATGCTGCTCAGCCGCAAGGGAAGCATGATCATTGCCGGGCTCTGCTGTCTGGAATACGGCATCATGGTCGATCTGGAATACTACGAGATCATCCGCCCGGCCTTTTACCCCGAAGGGTACCTCCATGAGCACTATGAATGGAGTCAGGTGATCTACAAAATGGTGACGGTGATGCTGGCCTGTTTTCTGACCTTGTTTCTGAGCGCCTATCTGGCCGAGCGGGAGCGTCGGGCCCAGAGCCGGCTGCACAGCATGGCGCGCCAGGTCCGGCGCATGGAGCAGATGGCTGTGGTCGGGGAAATGGCCGCCGGTCTGGCCCATGAAATAAAGAATCCCCTGGCCTCGCTGTCCGGGTCCATCCAGATGCTCAGGGAATCCGGGCCCGGGGACGGGGATCAGGCCAAACTGATGACCATCGCCCTGAGGGAGGCGGAGCGCCTGAACGGTCTGGTCAGCGATTTTCTTCAGTTCGCCCGGCCCAAAAAAGGAAAGCCCGCGATTATCGAAACCCGTCGTCTGATCGACGAGACCCTTTCCCTGTTCGAGAACAGCGACGGGTACAAGGAACGAATCCGCATTGTCCGGCGTCTGACCCCCGATTTGTGGACCGAAATGGATCCGGATCAGCTCAAACAGGTGATGCTGAATCTCCTGCTCAACGCCGCCGAGGCCCTGGCCGAACAGGGGGGGACGATCACCGTCACCTCGTTTCTGCACCGGGATCAGCGGCTGCGCATCAAGATCGCCGATGACGGGCCCGGGATGGACGAGGCGACCCTGGCCGCCATTTTCGATCCTTTCTTCACCACCAAATCCAAAGGCACGGGCCTCGGCCTGTCCATCGTTCTACGCATCCTCCAGGCCTACGACTACGGAATCGATGTCAAAAGTGAGAAAAACACAGGCTCCACCTTCACCCTGACCCTGGCCGCCATGCCTGCCCCGGTATGATTAACGATTCCTTTGACAGACCCTTCGGCCGTTGTGACACGCGACCAGAGACTCCGGCCAAACCCCGGCAGTCCGGCATCTGATTGCACCGCTAAAAACAACTTGACGGAGGGATTTTTGATGGCGTACCATCCAATTTCTTCAGGTTCAGTTTTTTTTGAGCAGTTCACGGGACACCTTTTCAGAAAGAAAGCTGTGTGTGACGGCAGAGCGGTCGCGGAGTGATTGAACCGGTCGATACCCCAGGAGGAGTTGGTTTACGATAACCATAAATTAGAGGAGATTGGCCTGATCATGAAATCCATTGTCAGATCGTTGTTTGTGTTTCTGATGCTTTGTGTGGTGACCGCCGTGGCGGGGTGTGGTGATGGTGGCGGCACCGGTGGGAATCCGCCATCGACGTTCGAGTCTTTCGATTCGAAGAAAATCACCGCGTTCGGTTTTGCAGCACCGCTGGCGACCGGGGTGATTTCCGAGGCGGCGAAAACCATATCCGTCTCGGTTCCCTTCGGGACGGATGTGACGGCTCTGGTGGCTGTGTTCACGACGACCGGTGTTGAAGCGACGGTTGGGGGCCTTGACCAGGAAAGCGGGGTGACGGCCAACGATTTTACAGCTCCCGTGGTATACACGGTGACGGCGGAGGATGACTCGACGGTGGACTATACGGTGACGGTCACCGTTGCCCCAAATGATGCCAAAGAAATAACCGCCTTTGTGATCGCCGGTCAAACGGATGTGGATATAAATGGAACGGATATCACCGTGACCATGCCGCCCGGAACGGATAAATCAAGCCTGACCCCCCAGATTACCCATACCGGTGCCGGTGTCAGTCCCGCGTCCGGGACGGCCAGGAATTTCACAAACCCGGTTGTCTACACCGTCACGGCGGCGGACAGCAGCACCGAGGCCTATACCGTGACGGTCGTTGTTCCCCAGCAAACGACCCTGTCCTTCGACTTCATGGTCGATGGGGACGCCCTGGTGCTAAGCCAGGGCAGTGACTGGTATTATGCCACCACGGGAAGTAACCCCCGCACCGGCAACTATGCCAATGGCTATTACATGAATCAGACCGAAATTGCGGCGCCCTGGCTGTTCACGGGGGATTTCACGGCGGAATTCGAGTTTTACCTGAAGGTGCTCGACGACGATTATATCTACCGTTACGCCTTTCGACTGGTTGATCCCAACTGGTCGACGCCTTCTGAAAAATACTTCGATTTCGCGGCGTATTACACGGCCTTTCCGTCCCTGAACGATCCGGGCACCCCGACCTATTATCAAACGGGACAGGGAGCGGCGTCGTTCAACTACGACGATACGTATACGTCCGTTCCGGGCGTCCACAGCGGGACCAACACCTGCCGCCTTGAAAAAACGGGCCACACGGTTTCCGTTTATATGAACAACACCTTTGTGCGGTCGGTGACCATCGACGAAAGCAACCGGTCCATCGCAGGCTACGCTCCGTGCATTTTTGGCCACAACAGCTGGATAGAAAGCGATAGCAATTTTTATCTCAGATCGGTGACGATCGAGTACATGGACGGCGAGGCCGTTCATCACGACTGGAATGAATGATCGTATCCGGCCATGGAAGGCGCTCTGGCGTGTGCGGTGGTGATGCCGCGCACGCCTACCGGTTCAGCCGTTCGGTGATGCGGTTTCGGGTGACGGCGGCCAGTTCGTATTCCACGGGGATGATCAGAAGGGTGAGAACCGTGGCGCTGCCGAGGCCGGTGACGAAGGCCGTGGCCATGGGAGCCCATTCCACGGAGCGGTAGGGAATGCCCATGGCCATGGGCAAGAGTCCCATGATGGTGGTAACGGTGGTGATCAAGACGGGCCGCATGCGGGTATGGCAGGCGGCGAGCACGGCCTGTCGCATGGTCATGCCGGTCTGGACCCGTTTGTTCATGAAGTCGATGAGGATCAGCGAGTCGTTGACCGTGACCCCGGCCAAGCCCACCATGGCCATCAGGCTGCCCACGGTGAAGGTGGATCGGGTGAAAAACATGCCGAAGGTCACGCCGATCACGGCGAAGGCCACGGCCGACAGAATGATCAGGGGCTGGACGTAATCCCCGAACTGAACGGCCAGGATCAGGTAGATCACAAGAAGGGCCACGACAAGGCCCACGAGAAGGGCATCGAAGGTCTTGCCGGAACTCTCGGCCTCTCCGGCGAACACCAGGCTGATATCCGGATACTCGCCTGAAAGGGTTTCGGCAAAGCGGCTGACCAGGTATTTGACCCGTCCGGCGGTGAGGGTCGAGCCGGAGCGGATGTCGGCGGAGAGGGTCACGGCGGATTTTCCGTTGAACCGGCCCCGTGAATCGGGCTCGGCGATGTACTGGACCTTGACCACGTCCCGCAAAAAGATCGGGGATGAGCTGTGTTCGACCATGGGAATGTCGAGGATGTCCTGGGGTGCGGCAAGGCCGCTGTCCGCCGTCACGCCCTCATCCTGCCTGCGCGCGATGCGCACTTTCAAATCCACTTCTTCGCTGGGGGCTCTGAATTTGCCGACCTTGACCCCGTTGAGGGCACCTGCGATGACCTCGGTGATCCGGCCCGGGGTCAGGCCCATGTCATAGGCGTCCTCCTGGATGGGCAGATATTTGACCACGTTGATTTTGGCGGCCCGGTCATCGCCCAGCTCGATCAGGTCCCGGGTTTCCGGCTCGGAGTTCAGGTAGCCCATGATCTTTTCGCTGACGGCAAGTTCCCGGTTCAGATCGTCCCCGCTGATGCGGATATTCACCGCCTTGCCGCCGGCCGGGCCGTTGTTTTCCGGAAAGACCTTGACCAGGGGCCGCTCGTCGGGCTCGGGGTAACGGGTTTCGAGATAGGCTTTCAGTTTGCTGCGGATATAATCGATATGTTTGACCGGGTCGTTGTCCGGGTTTTCCGGGAACCTCGCCGTGTCCCGCTCGGGTAGGGCCACGATGGCCTGTCCGTAATGACTCCCCCCCATCACACTGTAATCCTCGTCCTCGTAATACCCGGCGGTGCCGGACACGGATTCGGCCTGTTTCTCGCCCAATGAGAGAATGAAGGTGGAGATGTCGCGGACCACGGCGTCGGTCTTGCGGATGGGCGTGCCGGCAGGAAGGGCCGTGGTGATGTGATAGCGCACGTAATTCCCGGGAAAAAACTTGACCTTGATCAGGGGCGCGATACCGGTGACGGACAGGCCGGCCATGGCCACGGCCGCTACGAACAGCACAAAGCAAAGGGCCAGCGTTTTGGCCCGGTGCTTTAAAAGGATGCCGAGCAGCCGGTCGTACAGTTGCCAGGCCAGGGTGAAAAACCGGCCCTGACGGGCGGCGGGCTCGTCGGGCTGTTCTTCGCCGGGAAGGGCGAAGGACAGATGCTTCGGTCCCCATTCGTAAATGTGCAGGGGCAGAAAGATCAGGGCTTCCAGGAGGGAGGCCGACAGGGCGAAGGTGACGGTCAGGGGGATCACGGCAAAGAAATCTCCGGTGGGTCCGGGAATGAGAAACAGCGGGATAAAGGCCGTGATGGTGGTCAGGACCGAACTGACCACGGGCCAGAAAATTTCCGAGACCCCGTCGATGACGGCGTTTCGACGGGATTTGCCCATCTGCTGGTGCCGGTGGATGTTTTCGAGGATGATGATGGCGTCGTCGACGATGATGCCGGACACCAGGATAAAGGCGAACAGGTTGATGGAGTTGATCGACGCCCCGGCCAGCTTCATGGCGATCAGGGTGGCCAGAAAGGAAAAGGGGATGCCGATGGCCGCGAACAGGGCGTTTCTGAACCCCAGGGTGATCCACAAAATGGCGGTGACCAGGATGATCCCGAGGATCATGTTGCCCTTGAGGGTGCTGACCGAATCGTTGATTTCCTGGGTGGAGTCGTTGGTGTAGGCCACCTGGATGCCGTCTTCACGGTGCCGCGCTTCAAAGTCCCCGGCGATCTCCTTGACGCGCCGGGCAATGCGGATGGCGTTGGCCTGGTCCTCCTTGCGCACGATCAGGCTGATGGTGTCCCGGCCGTTTAAGGAGGCGATGTTCATGGGGTCGGGGTGACTCATCATGGCGCTGGTGACCACGTCGGCCACCCGGACGAAATTACCGTATCCGTTCCGCTTGACAATGACGCTGAGCACGTCTTCCTGGCGGGAGAACAAGGTGCCGGCATCCAGAATGAATTCGGCGTTGTCGGTTCCGAAGTTGCCCGTGGGGATCTTGGTTCCGGCCGAGCGGACGGCCTCGGCCACTTCGGAGAAGGTCACCCCGTTTTTCCGGAGTTTTTCAGGCGACAGGGACACATGGAATTCGTTGATGAACTCCCCGGTGATTTCGATGTCCCGAACCCCCTCGATGGCGTTGAGTTCGGTTTTGAGCTTGTCGGCCAGTTGCTTGCGGGTCTTCTCCGGTGCCTCGCCAAACAGGTTGACCCGGATTACCGAGATCCACCAGTGGGTATCGACGAACAGAAACTTGGGATCCTCGCAGCCCGCGGGCAGTTTGCTCCGGGTGTTGAGCACCCGGATGCGCAGCCGGGAGAACAGATCCTGGTAGTCGGCGTCATCCTTGAATTTGACCCCCACCGACGAGCAGTTCCGGTAGGACCGCGAACGGATGCTTTGAACGTCCTCCAGCCCCTCGATGGCCTCTTCGATCCGGGTGGTGATCAGACTTTCCACGTCCTCGGCCGAGGCGCCGTAATAATAGGTGGTGATGTACACTTCCCCCAGGTCCACCGAGGGCATGTTTTCCACGGGGCTGGTGAACAGGGCGTAGAGACCGGCCAGAATCATCAGGACAAAGACGATGTTCAAAAACACCCGCTGTTTGAGCAGGTGGATGGTGAAGGCCCGGGCGCCCTGTGAAAATTCGCCGCCCGTCCGGTGTTCTTCGGGCAGGTCGTCGGTCAGGGAGCCGTCATCGTCCAGGTAGGCCACCTGGACCGGGGCCTCGGGCTGGGCGGGGGCGCTGAACGGGTCGTCGACCTGCTCGACCAGCTCGGCGATCCGCCGGCGGATCAGGCGCCGCCGTTCGCCGTCCGTTTTTCCGGCGCCCTTTTTCTCGAGCGTTCGGTACAGGAACAGGGCCTCCTTGAACAGCCGGTGCGTGTAGTAGGCTTCGGCTTCGAGCAGGGTGGCGTCGAAGCGCTCCTCGTCGGCTTCGGCTTCCTTTTCGAGAATCATCCGGGCTTCGGGACCGGGGTCGTCCTTGATCAGGCTGATCAGGTTTTC
Source organism: Desulfatiferula olefinivorans (assembly GCF_054657895.1). Classification (NCBI taxonomy): domain Bacteria; kingdom Pseudomonadati; phylum Thermodesulfobacteriota; class Desulfobacteria; order Desulfobacterales; family Desulfobacteraceae; genus Desulfatiferula; species Desulfatiferula olefinivorans. Next base: position 31,513 of record NZ_BAAHXV010000008.1, read on the forward strand.
CATCAGATCCCGGACGTACTGGATCTTCATCATTTCCCCGGATCCGGCCAGCCTTCCGTCCAGTTCACGATATAAATCAAGGGCTTCCTGATAGCGGTTTTCCTGCATCAGGCGTTCGGCGTCGGCGATGATCCGGCCGAAGGGCCGGGCGGTTTCACCGTCGGAATCGGCGTGCCCGGCGTCCGCCTTTGGTTCCGATGCGGGGGACACCGGCTGTGGGGGGCTCTGGCCTGCGGGCGTCTTTTTCGGGCGGTCCGGGAAGAAGTAACGGTGAAGGAAGACCAGGTACTGGATAAGGGTTTTCAGCATAAATCACTCGTCTCCGCTTCCGGACGGGTCGGCGGGCAGGAGGACGGTTCCGGGGCTCAACCGGTCGTTGAGGGCCGCGATCAGATGATCGCCGTTTTCCCCGAGAATCATCACGGGGACCTGCTCGCCGGTCTGTTTGAGGGTGACCTTGGGGTTGCCGAAGCGGTTTTTCACGGCCTTTCGGGGAATCAGGACGCCGTCGGTCCGGACCTTGATCCGGGTGGTGAATTTCAGACCGCCCCTTCGGTCGCCGTTATAATCCCGGATGGCCAGTTCGATGTTGAGTTTCCGGGTGTTTTCATCGAATCTGGGATTGATGACATGGATAACGGCCGTGACGGGGCTTTCGTCCAGCATGCCGCTGAAGGGCGAGGGCAGGTTTTTGAAGGCCGTCACCTCCTCGCCGGACAGGGAAAAGGGCACCACCAGGGTGCTGTAGTCCGATATCTCGGCCAGGGGCATGCCCGGCTGGATGGACTCCCCCTCCTCGATCAAGAGGGCCGTGACCCGGCCCCCCTTGAATCCGTAGACCGTATGGCGGTCCTTTTCCTCGTTCAGGCGTTTTTTCGCCAGAGTCAGCATCTTCCTTTCCAGCTTCAGGGCCTCGAGTTCGTGGTAGGCCTCGTTGAACCGGCTGGCCGCTTCGTCGTACTGGACCTCGGTGACGTTTTGGGTCTTGCGCAGGGCCTTGACCCGTTTGAGGGTGTTGTTGAGAAAATGGACGCTGGATTCCATGCTCTGGATCCGCCGGTCGACCTGACTGATCTGAAGGCCGTTGGTTTCGATGGACAGATTGATGAAGGTCGGATCGATTTCGATGAAGGGCTTGTCTCCGATTACGTCCCCGGTCTTGTAGTTCACCCGGAGGGCCTTGCCGGAAACTTCCGCGCTCAGGGTGACGGATTTGTAACAGCGGGTGTAACCGGTCATGGTCAGGTCCTTGATGGCCGGTTTCACGGTCAGGTCCGCAGCGACCTGTGTCGGTGAGCAAAGAACGAGAATGACAAACAGCGCGGTCAGGTATGATGACGCATGGGCGCGGGCGGTCAACGGGGTCAAAAAGCGGTCGGGCATGGGTCAGGCCTCCTGAGTGTCGATCCGGTTCAGATCGTTGAGTGTCGTACCGGTTTGCCTCATGTAGAACAGACCGATGGGCGCCCGGAGGAAAAGGAGCGTGGCCGAGTACACGACGCTGAACGAGAGAATGTTCTCAGCCGGTCCGAAGGGTGTGAAAAAAAACAGCATGGCGGCCTGGATGGTGCCGATGCCGAAGGGCGTCACCGGAATGTTGCCGATGAAGAATATCACAGGAACCAGCGCTGTCAAGGTCCCCGGCGGGACGTGAACCCCGAAGCACTGAAGGCCCAGGTGAAAGAAGACGATGAAGGCCAGAAAATAGAGGACCCGAAGGCCCGCCAGCCGGAAAAAATCCGACCAGGTCGCCTCGTGAAAGGCCGCCCCCAGGGGCGCGTTTCGGATGCTTCGAAGCAGCCCCTTTCCGGGCAGAAGCCGGTAAAGAAAAAAGAGGGTGATGTAGCTTGACAGCATCAGTCCTGCGATGAGGACGATCTTGCCGTAGACCGGCGGGTTTTGGCCGAGGATGGCAAGACAGCCCCCCATGGCGAACAGGGTGATGCCTACCGATTCCACGAAATAATAGAAAAACATCACGCTCCCGGCCCGGACGAGGGCGATGCCGTTTCGGGTTTTCAAATACCAGGCGATGGCCCCTAAGCCCAGGTTGTAGTTGATGATCATCAGCAGGTAACCGGCCCCCCTTATCGTCCGCATTTCTTTGAAGGTCACCGGGTGCCCGAACAGGTTGAACAGAAACATCAGGTTCTGGGACTCGATCAGGAACCAGAGCGCCACGAACGTTAGGGCAAGGGGCAGATACAGGTCCATGCGGGCGCCGGCCATGGCCGAAAGCACCTTGTCGGTATCCGTCTGACTAAACAGCACGACAAGGATCACGCATGCAACGATCCATTTGATCGGGGCGCCGTAGCGGGACAGGTTTTTTTTCGGCTCGGCCATGGACGGTTCCTTGGAGCGGGAAAGGGGCTCAGGCCACGTCCCGGTGAATGTATTTGCGTTTGACGGTCTTGACCCGGTCGATGTTGTCCGTCTCCTTGATCCGGACCGACAGGTCGTTGCCGAACAGCGCGAGCATGCCCTGTTTGAGGCGGGGCAGGTAGCCGGCCTCAAAATCCGGTCCCTTGACGTAATAGAATTCCGCCCGGTCTTTTTGTTTCTGGACCAGGTAGAAATCGGCCAAAAGCATTTTGTCCATGCCGTAGGACTCCAGGGGCCGCTCCACCGCCTCGTAGATTTTCCAGGCGGGGATCTCGGTGCCGTCGGCCATTTCAAAGGAATCGTCCTTGCGTCCCTCGATGGGGCCGATCAGGGGAAAGGGCAGGCCGCAGGAACAGGTCTCTTCCCTGAGATAAGAATAGTCGCCAATGCGGTAGCGGAGAAAGGGCATGGCGTAGTTGGTCAGGGAGGTGAGGACGATTTCCCCCCGCTCGCCGGGCAGGGCCGGGTTGCCCTTGGCGTCCAGAATTTCGAGGACCACGTTGTCGGTGAACACGTGCATGTTTTTGCGCTTGCACATGCTTGCGATGAAGCCCATTTCCACAGACGAATACTCGTCGTAGGTCAGGCATTTGAAGGTCCGTTCGATAAAGGCCCGGTCCTTGGGCAGAATCATTTCCGAATTGAGGCTGATGGCCTGGATGCCGATCCTGACGATGTCATCGGAGGAGAGAAACCGGCCCAGATCCATGGCGTAGGACGGGTAGATGGCCATGATATCGGGTTTGAATTCCAGAAGATGCCGTCGTATTTCCTCGAAGGGCATGCCCGGTTCGAGGCCCCGCTGGCGGAAGAGCCCGAAGGTGAATCCGGTTTTTTCCGGCGTGGGCAGAAAGTACAGAAGCTTTTTGAACGGGGTGTAGCCGATCATGGACAGGCAGCGGTAGTACATGCACAGCCGGTTCCAGAAGCTGTCCGTTTCCCAGAGCACCCGGAGCATTTTCCCCGACGATCCCGAGGTGGTCCGGACCAGGCACTGATCCGGTGAAAACCGGTCGGAAAGGATGGTTTCGTAACGGGCCTGAATGTCCGTCTTGCTGATGGTGGGCAGATAGACCAGATCCCGGGCCGTCCTGATGTCTGCGGGTTTGATGCCGGCCTCGTCCATCAGCGACCGGTAGAACCGGGTGGTGCGGTAGGCGTGGGTGATGATGCCCCGAAGCCGCTGGTCCCGCAGTTCGGCGAGGCGTCCGGGGGTCATCGACCGGCAGGCGGAAACCTCCCGGAGTTTGGACAGTTTTTTGATGATCATGATGACGTCCTTTGGTCAGGGCGCGAAACCCTGGATTCGATGGCTTTGCGTTTGATGCTTCCCCCGGTTTCGATGGCCTCGACCATGCGGACGCAGAGGGTCACCTGACCTTTGAACAGGCGGTCCAGGGCATCTTTGACTTCCTTGAATCGTGCGGGATCATAGTCCTTTCCCCGGACCAGATCGATGACCACCCTGTCCCGGTCCGTCTGGATGACCTTGAACTCCTCCATCAGGTGCAGGTATTTTTTGATGAACATGGTGAAGGTGTTGAGGATTTTCAAGGACGACACATAGGTGCCGTCGGGCAGGATGAAGGAATCGTCGGCCCTGCCGTCGAAGGCCTCCATCAGCGGAAAGGGCGAGCCGCAGGCGCAGGTCCGGGTGCTGAGCCGCCCGATGTCGCCGATGCGGTAGCGGATGAAGGGCATGGCAGGGCTTTTAAGGGTGGTCAGCACGATTTCCCCGGGCTCGCCGGGGGGGACGGCCCGTCCCTGGGGGTCGAGGCATTCGACAAAGACGTTGTCGGTGAACAGATGGTAGTTGTGGTGACGGCACTGGGAGGCCACCATCCAGGTTTCCTCGGTGGAATACTCGTCGTAGACCGGGCAGCCGAAGACCCGGCTAATGAAGTCCCGCTGGGCCGGTGAAGACATTTCCGAATTGACCAGAATCATTTTCAGCCGGAGCCTTGCGAGGTCGGGCGGCGTGATCTTCCGGGCGATTTCATAGACAATGGAGGCATAGCCGTCCAGGAAATCGGGCCGGTGTTTCAGAAGCAGGGCGATCTGTTCATCCACGGGCATCACCGAGGGGATGTGGTAAAACCGGAACAGGGGCCCGACGGCCACGGGATCCATGGCCGTGTATTTGATGTAGCAGCATCGGTGCCAGGGCCGGTAGCCGATCATGGTGTAGACCCGAAGGTTGGTGGCCAGGTAGAAGGCGAAGGTTTTCGGCGAATACACAAAGGGCAGGGAACGGCCCGTGGAGCCGGTGGTGGCCGAGTAATGACAGGCCTCAATGTCGGTGCCGTCGGCCGTGATGGTGTCGGGAAAGGCCGCCCGGACCTGGTCCTTGGTGATGAACGGGAGTTTTTCAAGATCGGAAGATCCCCGAAAGGCCGACACATCGACCCCGGCCTGTCGAAAACTCTCCCGGTAGAAGGGGACATGGCGCCCGGCGTGTCGCACGGCCCGCACCAGATTCCTCTCCGTCAGGGCCGTAAGACCCTCCGCACTCAGACGCTGGTTTTTGTGGACCTCGACGGCCCCACCGGCCAGATGCCGAAAAAACATGTCATGCTCCTTGTGTTGAACAAAAAGTTGCGTCGGGCGAAGACGTCAGCCGTTCGAGGAAGGCGGCGTCGCTTTCGTCCCACATGACCAGCGGTTCGATTTTCATGTCTCCCAGGATCATGCCCCGTTTCACGTTACGCTCCTGATAAAGGGTCCGGCACCGGGGATGGAACACCACGGCAAGGGGAGCGAGCTGGCCGATTTCCGTGGCCAGTTTGTAGTGGAAGGATTCATCGAGAAGGGCCGAGGCATAGGCCGCGGCCTCGGACTCTATCGAGGGGTTCGGGTCCGCCTCGCACAGCAGGTGGTACCGGGGCTTGGCCGTCCGGCTGCCGTTGCCCGGCAGGGCCAGAAGGGTCAGGGCTTTCAGTCCGAACCGCTCGCCGGTTTTCCGGAGGACCTCGGCGGCGATGTCCGGGGTGAGCTTTTCGCCAATCATGTCGATGCCCTCGGTGCGTCCCAGAAATTCAAAACAGGGGCACCGGTCCAAAAATCCGGTGACCCGGAGCTGATCGTTCAGGTCATAGCGAAAAAAACCCGAGCCCGTGGTCAGAAGCGGGCGCACGATCTGGCCGACGGCAAGATCCCAGGCCGGGTGGATGCGTTCGGTGTCCGGGTCGATAAATTCATAGAAATGGCTGGTGGCCGCAAGGGGATACCGGCCCCGGTAGGGAATGGTCACCACCCCTTCGGTGGCCCAGAGCCCTTTGCCCACGAAAGCCGCCTGGGGCAGCAGACGTTTGAGTTCCCTGGCCCAGATCGCCGAAGAAGAGGTGTCCCAGGAGCTGACCAGGGCCAGCTTCGGCCACAGGGCCTGCAGGATGCCCGGCTCCACGGTGCCGTCCCAGGCTGAGAGGGCGTCTGCCGACGCCTTGCCGCCCGCGGGGCAGGGGATGTGAAACAGATCGGCCTGCCTTTCGCCCCAGGATCCGGAGCGCAAAATGGCGGATAGCTCGTCCTTGTGCCGGGCCATCTGTTCGAACAGGTTGATGGCGAAGGTCGGACTCCACACGGACATCATGGAAAGATCCGGACAGGAAAGGAGATGGGCCAGGCTCGCAACGATCGACCCCTCGGAGGTGGGGGCGAAGGCAATGTCGTTGGGTACCGCCATGGTCACGCCCAGAAACAGGCGCTTCCACCAGGGCAGAAGTTTCATGTCGTCGTTGGCGTCCGGTGAAATCGATGTTCTCAGGTGGGTGGGAATCCAGGACAGGGACCAGTAATGCCTGCCGTTCATCACCCGGGGATAGGTTTGGAAGGCGTCCACCAGCATGGGAGACACGGCGCAATCCAGTTCACGCAGAAACGAGGGCGTATAGGGAATCCATTTCATTTTGGACGAGGATCCGCTGGTGGGCTGATACCGGGTGCAGACGTCCCGGGTCAGGATGGGAGCGGACGCGGTTTTCTGTTCGGTCACCGCCTGTTCCCAGTGGGCATAGCGGGTCAGGGGCATCCGTTCGGCAAAGGCCTCGTAGGACAGATTCTCCGACAAGCCGTATAACCGTGCGGCGGGGCTGTTTCCGGCGTTTTTCAGCAGACGGGAAAGAATGGCCCGCTGCACCGTTTCCAGATGACCAAGGGCGTATTCAAACGATCGGGTCCCCTTTAAACTCAGTCCGTACAATAGCCGAAGGGCAAGGCCGGTGACCGTGCCGGAGACGCGCTGTGACACTCTCATGATAGTTAAAACCTGTGAACGATCCTGAACAGGAGGCCCCGGTGCATGTCTGCCGGGGCCGATGCCGTTGTTGTCTTAGAGAGCCGCTTTGCGGGGCTGGGCCATCCGCTGGGGCGTCCTTCCGGATCGGAAGGAGAACAGGCCGCCCAGGCCGTCCGCCACAGGTTTCACGAACACGCGGTGCAGAAACGCCGTCCAGGTGATCGCCCCCACGCAGGGAAGCTCGGTGCCCCGGTCCCAGGTGGGGTTGCGTTCATTGAAAAAGGCGATTTTGGGAAAGCGCAGGCACATGTCCGCCGTGATTTCCGCCACGCCGCCCTTGAGCGACTGGTACTCTTTGCCGAAGTCGAGAAGTTTCTTTTTCTGATCGAAATGCTCGCCGAACAGATAGGTGCTGTAGGCGGTGGCGATGTCCGCAAGCTGTTTGTTCTCCCGTTTGTAGTGGGGATAGTAGTTGACAAAGTTGTTGGCCAATAGCAGATAGGTCTTGTACCCCTTTGAAATCAAAAACCAGTAGATCGGCGTAAACGGGTGCAGGATCAGTTGTTTGGTCATGTATTTGACCATTTCGAAATTCAGCGGGTTTTTACCCCAGTACGTGTCTTCGACAATGGTGTCGCCGCTGAAGATGCCGATCAGTTTCTTGCCGTTGATCCGCATTTTCATTTCGAGAATGGTGCTGAAACCCACGATCCTTCGGGTCGTTTTTTCACGGATGATGATGGCCCCGTTTTTTTTGTCCAGATCGCTTCGAAATGTTTTGAAATCAGCGTTGCGATAATACCGGTTGAACAGCGCGTGCATTTCGACAAGTTCAGTCTCACTGATTTCATAACGGGAATAGAATTTTGCTGCAAGTTCCGACATTATTCACCTCGATCGCTTTCCTCCCCCAAGGATGTCCCCCGACTGATGATGGGTTAAGGTTTAGAGCCACCAGAAGATTCGCCGGAACAGGCTGGTCGACGTGGTGGCGGTTTTATTCCAGGGATACGTAAAGCTCCACGTCTGGTAGGACGCGGAACGCTGCGTGTAATTGGTGTAAACAAATTCGGTACAGTAGTTTGAAAAGGTCAACAGGTTGCTCTGGCTGATGCGCGACGGATCCTGTCGCATCGCGTCCAGATACCGGGCCGTCTGGTCGAGAACAAGGTTTTCCAGGGGAATGGACCAGCTTTGGATTTCATACAGGCCGGGCAGGTAGATGGTCTTGTCTCCCTCGTCCTGGCCGGCCATGTAGTCCAGCCAGAGCACATGCCAGTCGGACAGGGCACCTTCAAAATCACTCCAGGCGTCTTCGGTGGAGTTGAACAGCCAGTTGACCTGGAGCAAATCCAGAAAAAGCTGACCGGTGATGTCGATGGGAGGCAGCAGGGCCAGAATGTTCTGGTCACCGTTGTTGTCGTACAGGGTGTTCCGCTCGTCGACGATGGCCTGGTTCAGGTAGCAGGTGGGTGACAGATCCAGATAGAAACTCAAAAATTTGGCATCGGCCCAGCCGTAGTCGGATATGGCGTCGGCGGCCGGGAAGAAGGGGATGGCCGTGCCCACGGACGGCTCACCCAGGTTGACCCACATCGTGATAAGGTCGGGCCGGGTACGGGGCTCGACCCCGTCGACCACGAAGGCCAGGTTGGTGCAGAACCGGCTGATGGTGTGGAAGGTGCTGCGTTCTGTGGCCGTGCCGTCGTCCCGGTTGGACAGGCCCGGATAGGCGGCAAGATCATAGGCGTCGATCTCGACATCCCGTGCCACCTCCTGCAGAACGGTCTGGAAATTCAGGCGTCCCTGGGCCTTGAGTTCGAGCATCATGTCCATGGCGCGGTCTTCGCGGGGCGTGTCGTCGTTGAGCTTGATCCAGAAGCTTGAATTGGTCCGGTTGATGATACCGCAGAAGTTCTCGCCGTTGTCGATGACGTTCCCGGCGGCGTCGACAATGGAGGCGCCGTCAATACCGATGCGGTAGTCGGTGTTGATGATCCGGCGTTCGATGTCCATGACCTGGACGCCGCCGAGAGCGGCAAAGTTGGTGATCCAGCCGATTTCACCGTTGTTGCCGATCAGCGCGCCGTCCTCGTTGGTCACGAAGCCCGTGTTGGCGTCGATTTTGTGGATTTTTACCCGGCCGCCGTAGGCGTAGATGTCCGTGGAGGACTCGCCGGTGGTCAGTTCATAGAGCGCCGCACCGCCGTAAGCGTCGATGACCACGAAGTTGCCGCTCAGAATGCGGGTCCGGTTGCTGCTGATGGTGTGCCACTCGGCCAGGTAGTCATCAAAATCATCCACGGTGACGCAGCGGGTCAGGGCGTTGGACATCAGGTTCAGGTTGGCGCTGGCCAGGTATTCGTGAATGGGGCTTTCCTGGTACACGGTGGTGTTGGTGATCGCAAAGCCGGATTCGTTGGCCCCGCCCGACTGGGCCGCCGTGCCCCGAGTCCGGTCGACGACCCTGATGCTGCCGCCGGCCGCCGGGTTGTCATAGTTTTTCGATCGTTTGTAGGAGGCGATTTCCTGTTCCCAGCCCAGGCTGTTGTCCCTGCTCTTCCAGATGAGGGGCCTGTTGTTGGATGTGACCTTGGCGGAAACCACGGCGATGTCGCAGGACAGGGCCGTCGATGCCAGGCCGAAAAGGGCCGTCATGATGAGGGCCAGGCCCTGGACCGGATACAAGCGTTTGTTCATAATTCCTCCAAAACGAAAAACAAATCATTGTTGATGATCTCCGATCACACGATCGTTTGGGCCGTCGTACGCGGACCTGTTGATCGCTATCGGCAATGAACGGTGTTCATTTTTGTGGCAGGCCGATGCCGAACCGGGGAGGACGGGCAGGAGGCCGTCAAACGAAAAAAGAACACATGAATCCCGAAAATATTAATAGACAAGGTTATATAGCGTAATCATTGTTTACATGCAGCCCGCACAAAATCCCGGTTTGGTCGTTCGCTCAATCCGCCGGTTTCGACAGGGGATTAAAACCGATGCATCATGACCCGGAAAAAAAGTGGCTGACGGTACGGGGAAAACGTCACGCTGAATGTTATGTGCTAAATAATAACGCTTTGAATCGATGTCTCGCCAGTTTCGGTTTATGCCGTAAATGGCCCGTTGATCAGGGCGGTTTTTATGGTCAAAACCGGATATCGTGAAGTGGCACTTTTGTTAACTAACCAAAAAAACAATAAATAGCAAGATTAAATTAACGAATGTAAAATATTTATCACTGTGCAAAAAAATGACGCAAAAGACGCTGGACCGAGACCTCCTTCCGGCGTTCCGTTGCTCGGTGTCTGTGCCCTAACAGGCAACATAAGCCCCGGACGGGGTCGTGATCCGGGCCGGAGGGCGGGGGGTGTGAGTGTTGTCGATAAAGTAACCGGATTCCGCGGTTGATTTTTTTGTGAAAATCAATTAATAAGTAACCTTGTTTATCGATTGTGAGTAAATCCCCATCACGTCTTCATGATAAATCACACGGGTCTGGTTGTTCCGATGATTCCGGTTTTCATGCCGTTCAAACGGCAGGGCAGGGAGTAGGGATGAAACGCAGACGTTACAAGGTCAAAGGCGCGGCGGAACGGGATTGCCCGGATCCGTCCATGATCGGCGGAACCGATCCCTGCACCCCGGGACGGGGATTCGTGATTATCGGCAGTTCATCCGAACCCTTCGATGAACTGTCCCTTGTTGAAAACATACGACGCCATGACAAATCGACCCCCATTTTGATGATCGCGGGGCAGACCTCTGAAAAACAGATGGAGGCGGCCCTCGATATCGGTATCAGCGGGTTTATCGGTCTTTCCCCGCCTTCGGATATTCTGGCCCATCTGAAAAAACACGGCGCCGCGCCAACGGAGGCGTCCTGCCGTGACGATGCTTCCGAAGGCCGTTTTCTGGTCGGTTCAAGCCCGGCGATGAAGGCTGTCAACGAACATCTGGATCGCATCGCCCGGACGGACAGCACCGTTCTGATCACCGGTGAAACCGGAACCGGAAAGGATCTGGCCGCCGAGTACATCCACGCAAAAAGCCCGCGTCGGGTCCATCCCCTGGTCTCTCTCAACTGCACCGCCTTTCCTGAATCCCTGCTCGAAAGTGAACTGTTCGGTTATGAAAAAGGAACGTTTACAAACGCCCTGACCCCCCGCTGCGGAAAATTCGAACTGGCCGCCGGGGGCACGCTGTTTCTCGATGAAATCGGTGACCTGGCATTGAATGCCCAGGCCAAGCTCCTCCGGGCCATTGAAAAAAAAGAAATTTGGCGCATCGGGGGAAGCCGCCCCGTCCCGACGGATTTCCGGCTGATCACCGCCACCAACGGGAATCTTGAGACTATGATCGGCAAGGGGACCTTCCGAAACGACTTGTATTACCGTTTAAACATCGCGCGGGTGCATCTGCCCCCGCTTCGTGAACGGCCGGAAGATATCGAGGATCTGTGCCGACTTGCCCTCACCCGGTTCAACCGAAAACTCGGCCGCGCCGTCGTCGCCGTCGGCAGCGAGGTTCTGGATCTGTTTCAACGCTTTTCCTGGCCCGGGAATGTCCGCCAGCTCAACAACATGATCGAAGCCGCATTTATAAACGCCACCCGTGACACCCTGACCCTTTCGGATCTTCCCGAAGCCTTCCGGACCATGGCGGGCCGGAGCCCGGAAAGCGGAAACGCGGAAGCCCGCCACATTCTGCGCATGCTTGAAGAATCGGGCATGAACAAATCCCTGGCCGCCCGGAAAATGAACATCTCCCGCATGACCCTCTACCGCCGAATGGCCCGTTGCGGCCTGGTCGACCCCGCGCCCTGATGCAAGGCCGGTCGATGCGGCATCCGCATTGCCGTTGAAAGACGATTGTCGTTTCATCCCCGCAGGCCTTTTCTTCACGGCTTTAACCTTGATGGCTTCGTAAAACGTCCGATTTCTGCGCTTTCGCTTCATCCCTCGTCACTGCGGCGTACCCTAAGTACGCCTCATTCCTCGGGATTCGCGACGCCTTGAACTCGACCTTTTTTCTTTGCCATCATTTGATGACTTTTTACGAGTCCATCAACCTTCCTATACCTTATTATTATGACGCGTGATTGGTTAAGGAGTTCCTGTGTCACAGGGTGCGTGACAGGGGTGTGACACATCGCGTTACACCGGCGGCGAACCTTTGGCCTTGGCCGTGTCAATGGAAACAATTTGAAAAATGGAGATATAGCAATGATGGGCACGCTTCGCTTTGTCCATCCTACACGGTGCCGCCCGCGGGCCGGCGGCCTTGGAATGGGCGGGTGTCACATGGCCCTGTCACAGGGCTTTTGGGAGCGGCTTCGAACGCGGAATGGTTTTGATCTGAAACCTGACGGGAATCAGGGCCTTATCGATTTGATAGCGGTGTGGAGTGCACTGGCATCATAATTGCTCGCTCAATGCGTGTGAACCATTCGGTCATACAACCATGATGACATGTTGAAATCTGTTACTTCATAAATGATGCATTGGATCTGCTTTCAGAGCGCATGGGGTGCCCTTTGGGTTACAATCACAGTCTGGACCACATCACCGATGAGCTGGCGCGATTCAATCTCCTGCTCAACATGGCCTTTGCCCGGGCCATGGCGAGGGCCGGGGATGCTCGAAAGCCCCAGGGACTGTTTCTGCACCCCGATGAGATCGCCCGCCTGATCGATAGGCTGCCGGAGTCTCCTGAGGAAACCGGCGACGAGTCCCTGGGCTTGTTTCGGCGGCAGGCAGCACAGATGCGGGCGGCCATCGACCGGGCCCGGGAGGAAAGTCGGACCGCCGGGGTGTTCCTGAGTCTGGACCGGCTGGCCCTGCAGTTTCATCTGACGCCCGACGATCTGGATATCCTGACGGCCTGTCTCGCCATGGCCGTGGATCCGGCCTATGGCCGCATCTATGCCTTTCTTCAGGATGACATGGGCCGGACACGGCCCGGCGTGAATCTGCTTCTCACCCTCATCGGCACCTCGCTTGAACACCGGCTCCGCCTGCGCAGGCGTGTCGAACCCGGTGCGCCCCTGATTGATTTCAATCTGATTGAACCTGCCGCCTGGCCATCAGACGTGTCGCCCGGTCTTATAGACCGTTATGTCACCCTCGATGAACGGATCGTGTCCTACCTTCTGGACGAGCCGGGACTTGATCCTTCCCTGTCGTCTCTGGTCCGTTTTTTGAGTCCGCCCGTGTCTCTTGATGATCTGGTGTTCTCCCCGGAGGTTCGCCGGCGGCTCACCCGTCTGATTGATCTGGTCCGTAAACGCGACAGGGGCATGGTCCTGTATTTTTACGGCCCCCCCGGCACCGGACGAAAAAGCATGGCCCTGGCCCTTGGCGGAGCGCTGGGTATACCGGTTCTTGCCGTTGATCTCGACCTCTTTCCCGATGAGTCCCTTCTGGCGTTTGGCGATCGGGTGAGGCGGATTCTCCGGGAAGCAATCCTTCAAAACGCCTGTTTGTACTGGGAAAACGCCCAGAGCCTCCTGGACGAGCCCAGGGCTCCGCAGCTCCGGGTCTTTGCCCGCATCCTGTCATCCATCGACGGCCTGTGCGTGATCGAAGGGCGATACGGTGTTCACCCCTCAGGTCTGTTCGCGCATCAGGTGTTTATCCCCCAGGCCTTTGAGGCACCGTCCTATGCCGAGCGGCTTCAGTTGTGGGACAGGATGCTGACCGGCATCGCTGCCGGCCCCGACGTGAGCACAGCCCTTCTGGCCTCGACTTTTGTGTTCACCGGAGGGCAGATCGGAGATGCGGTGAAGACCGCCCGCCGGCTTGTTGATGTGGACCGTTACGACTCCGGCCCCCTCGATATGGACACCCTTCAGCGGGCCTGCCGTTCCCAGGCCGGTCATGCCCTGGCCGCTCTGGCCCAAAAACGGACAACTTCGGACACCTGGGATGATCTGGTCCTGCCCGGGGACCGCATGGAGCAGCTGAGGGCCATCGTCGATCAGATGCGCTACCGCTCCCTGGTGTTCGGTCTCTGGGGATTCGATAAAAAATTATCCTACGGCAAGGGCCTCCACGTGCTGTTCGCAGGGCCTTCGGGGACGGGCAAAACCATGGCGGCCGGCATCATGGCTGCGGACCTCGGGCTTGACCTTTACAAAATCGATCTGGCCCGGATGGTCAGCAAATACATCGGGGAAACCGAAAAAAACCTGTCGGCGATTTTCGATGCGGCCCAATCCAGCCAGGCCATTTTGTTTTTCGACGAAGCCGACGCCCTGTTCGGCAAACGGAGCGAGATCCATGACGCCCACGACCGTTACGCCAACATCGAAACCAGCTACCTGCTCCAGAAAATGGAGGAATACGAGGGCATGACCATTTTGTCGACCAACTTCAGGCGGAACATGGACGAGGCCTTTGTGCGGCGGCTGCAGTTTGTCGTGGATTTCCCCTTTCCGGACAGGCAGGACCGGAAACGGATCTGGGAAGGCATCTGGCCGCCGGAAACACCCCGGGACGGAACGATCGACTGGGATGATCTGGCCCGGCGTTTTGAACTGACCGGGGGGCACATACGGAACATCGGCCTTGCGGCGTCCTTCATCGCCGCCGCCGACGGCCGGACGGTGACCTCCGCCCATCTGCTTCGGGCCACCCGGCGGGAGTTTCTGAAAATGGGCAAGCTGATGACCGGCGGTGAGTTCAACACCCAGGCGACGGAGGCCGATATCGGCAAACCGCGGCGTGATGAAAGGCGGATCCAATGATCGTCGATCTGGACAGAACCCTCGAAGACCTGCTCCGGCAGGAACTGCTGCCGGTGATCGGGTCGTCGGTGGCCATCTGTTTCGCCACCCCCGACGGAAATTTCCCCCCCCCGTCGGTGACCCTGCCTGCGGTGGACCTGTTTTTGTACGACGTGCGGGAAAGCATGGAACTTCGCAGCAGTGAATGGACCGTGACCCGCAACAGCGACGGAACCGCTTCCCGCAAACCGCCGCCGGTCCGGGTGGAATGCTCCTACATGATCACGGCCTGGCCCGCAGAGAGCACGCCGAATCCCCCCCAGGACGAACATTACATGCTGGGCGAGGTGATGAAGGTGCTGCTGCGCTATCCGGTGCTGCCCGAAGCCGTTCTCAAGGGAAGTCTGAAAAATCAGAGCCCGGCCCTGCCCGCCGTGACCCTTCAGCCCGGTTACCTCCAGAGCCTGGGTGAGTTCTGGCAGGCCCTGGGGGGCAAACCCAAGGCCGTGTTGAACTACAAGGTCACCATCGGGGTGGATGTTCACGCAGAACGGGCCGCCGGGCCGCCGGTCATCGACAAACGTCTGAAATTCAGGACCGGAACCGGGAAAGGGTAGGCCATGGCGGTCTGGGAGGAAATTCGTCATCAGGTGGCCGTGGTCGGAACCGTGACCGGATCGGCCGACGGCAGGGCGATGGTAGGAGTGCGGGTTGCCATCGTGGACGGCCCGGTGGAATGGCGGCAGATTCTTGCCCTCCGGGAAGCACTGGCAGGGGAAGCCTGGCCCTGTCTGGCCCGAAGACCTGATCGGGTGACGACCGGAACGGACGGCCGGTTTCATTTCATGGACCTGCCCGACGGGGACTATGTTCTGTCGGCGTACGTTGACGGTTTCGTCCGGCGTTACGGCAGGGCCGAGCAGACCGTGACGGTGTCACGGACCCCGGGCGGGGACATTCACATGGCCCGGGCCGATCTGGTTCTTCCGGTCAGCCGGATCCGGGGGAGAATTCTGAGGCAGGGCACGGACACCCCGGTGCCCATGGCTGAGATTCGCATGACCGGCTGCGCCGATGCCGCGCGCAGTGATGCCGACGGGGCCTTCAGCCTGGCCGGTGTGGAGGCCGCACCCGGACCGCGACCGATGACCGTCCGTGCCGTGGGGTATCAGGACCGCACCGTGACGGTGACCCTGTCTGAAGCCGGAGCCGAAGCCGTGGCGGAGGTGATGCTTGTGCCCCGGTGAGACTGAATCCGATCATCGCGGATTAAGCGAGAAACGATACATAAACCCAGCAACCATGACGAGATAAAACGGTTTCCTGACCCAATTCCAAGGAGGTACGACCATGGCGAACTATTTGTCACCGGGTGTCTATGTGGAAGAAATCCCATCGGGCATCCAGCCCATTGCCGGTGTGGGAACGAGTACGGCGGGCTTCATCGGGGTTTTCGCGGAAAACACCCTCACCATTCCGGAAAGTTCCAGCCTGGCACGGGACGAGTCCATTGGACGCGGGGACGGCACGGCCACGGTGTTCGATCTTTCCAATTACGGGGTGCTGACCACGGCCGGAACCTTTGACATCCGCGTGAACGGCCAGTCCACGGCCGCCACGCTGTCAAACGACGATGACGAGGAAATCTCCCGGGTGACCTTCGCCGCGCCCCCGGCCACGGGCGCCCTGATCACCGGAGACTACGTGTATGAATACACGGCGGCCACCGTGACTCCCGTGGCCGCCGGCGAGGTCCGTCTGTGCACCAACTTCAGCCAGTTCAAAAAATTCTTCGGCGGTTTTTCGACCAACACGGGGCAGCGGAACCTGGCCCATGCCGTGTACGGATTTTTCAACAACGGCGGCACCCGCTGCTACGTGGTCCGGGAAGCCGGCACCGCCTCCGTGGCTGCGTCGGCCCTGCGGCAGTTCGAAGCCATCGACGAGATCGCCCTGGTGGCGGCGCCGGGCATCACCGATGCCTCGGTCCGAAGCGCCATCGTCACCCACTGCAGGGTCAATACCACGGACCGCTTCGCCATTTTTGACAGCTCCGAGACCGTGGAGACCGCAGGCGAACTTGATCTGACCCTTCTGGATCCGTCCAATGCGGCCAATGTGTTGCCGGATAATTCGGATTACGCGGCCTTCTATTTCCCCTGGCTCGAGGTCTTCGATCCTGCATCCAAGATCCGGAACCCCAAAGGCACAGGCTCGATCTTCGTTCCGCCCTCGGGCCACATGGCCGGGATTTACGCCCGGGTGGACACCGCAAGGGGGGTTCACAAGGCCCCGGCCAACGAGGTTCCCATGGGGGCCCTGGGTCTGAAGTACGCCGTCAGCAAGGCCCAGCAGGACGGTCTCAATCCCCAGGGGGTCAACTGCATCCGTGATCTCAACGGCAATATCCGCGTCTGGGGCGCCCGCACCATCGGCGGCGACCGGAACGGCGAATGGAAATACATCAACGTGCGCCGTCTGTTTCTCTATCTGCGTGAATCCATCGACGAGGGCACCCAGTGGGTGGTGTTCGAACCCAACGACATGGCGCTCTGGGCCAAGATCCGACGAAACATCACGGCCTTCCTCACCAATGTCTGGCGATCCGGCGCTTTGTTCGGGGTTACCCCCCAGGAGGCCTTTTTCGTCAAGTGCGACGAGGAAACCAACCCGCCCGAGGTAAGGGACCTGGGCCAGGTGGTGACGGAGATCGGTGTGGCGGTGGTCAAACCCGCCGAGTTCGTGATTTTCCGCATCAGCCAGTGGGCGGGTTCGGGCGAGTAATCATAAAAGGCGGCGCGTATGACCCCATCACGGTCCCATAACTATGTGAGTCCGGGCCTTTTTATCGAGTCCGTCGGCCCGGATTCCAACACCGCGCTGGAAACGGCGGTTCCTTTGTTTATCGGCCTTTTGCCCCTGGATGATCCGGCCGTTTGCGAGGAAATAGCCGCCTCCGGCCTGTACCGGCTCCGGACGGCGTCCCCGGCAGGTGACGGTCCCTTTCCGGTATGTATCAGTCGCGCGGGGGCCGTCGAGGCCTTCGGCGGTCTGGATGGGTCGGGGTTTCTGACGGACGCGGTCCGGGGGTTTTTCGAAAACGGGGGCAAACGCTGCCGTGTGGGCGCACTGGCCTTCGATACCTCCCGGACAACGGCCCTTGCGGCCCTTGACCGGGTGCTGGCCGATGCGGAGATTCTGACCGACATCGATCTGGTTGCCGCCCCTGATCTGATGTGGCTTTACGAAGGTCTGCATCTTTTGTCGTCCGCCGACGTGATAATCATGCAGAACCGGATTCTCGATCACTGCCGTCTTTTCCCCGGCCGGTTTGCCGTCCTCGACGCCCTGCCGGAGGTCGACGCGGCAGGTCTTCTTTTACAGCGGAAACGTCTGGTCGGTGACAACGGGGCCCTTTATCACCCCTTTGTGAAAACCCTGGCAGAATCGGGGCTGCCCTCCCGAACGGTGCCGCCCTGCGGTCATGTCTGCGGCATCTATGCGCGGTGCGATCATCAGGTCGGCGTCCACCGGGCTCCGGCCAACGAAGCCCTTGAAGGCGTCGTGGATCTTGCCTCCGTCGTGGACGGGGACACCCAGGACCGGCTTAACCCCCTTCATGTCAACGTCATCCGGGCCTTTCCCGGCCGGGGTCTCCGCCTCTGGGGTGGCCGGACCCTCAGCCGCCGTCCGGAGTGGCGCTATGTCAATGTCCGACGGGTGTTTCTCACCCTTTCCCGTTGGCTGGACGCCTATATGGCCGGGCTGGTGTTCGAGCCCAACGACCACAGGCTCTGGGCACGGGTCCGGCGGGACATTTCCGCCTGTCTCGAAACCTATCACCGGCAGGGGGCCCTTGCGGGAGCAGCGCCCCGGGACGCCTTTTTCGTTCACTGCGATGAGCGGACCAACCCGGCCGATCAGCGGGACCTGGGCCGTCTGGTCACGGAGATCGGTCTGGCTCCCGCCTCGCCCTGTGAATTTATCGTGATTCGTATCATCCACACCGACGGGGGCACCCGCATCGTTCCGGAGGGCGGGGAGGACCTCTTTCCTCTGGGCACAGGGTTGACGGAATCCGCCTCGCCGTTCGCGGGTCCGGTCATCGCCCACATCGCCTACACGGCGCCGGGGCGGGATCTGGACCATGAGTATGTGGAGATCGAAAACCGGTCGGACCGGGTCGAGGATCTGGGCAACTGGACCCTGGGGGACCGTGCGGGACACGTATACCTCTTTCCCCGGATTATTCTTGGTCCCGGAGCGCGGTGCCGCATCTGGACCCGGGCGGGAACCGACACGGACGATCAGCTCTTCTGGGGCATGGGGCGGGCCGTCTGGAACAACACCGGCGACCGGGCCGTCCTGAGGGACCGGCACGGCCTGACGGTTCATACGTATGAATACGCCCCCTAAGTGGGGCATGTGACATGGATTATGGCGTGTAATCTCTAAAGGAGGAACATTTATGGCAACAGGAACGAGGACCGATCCCTACCGCGCGTTTAACTTCATCGTCGAAATCGACGGCATCGCCCGGGCGGGGTTCCAGGAATGCTCCGGTCTGGATACCAGCCAGGACCCCATCGAGTACCGAGAAGGCAACGAGGGACTCACGGTCCGTAAACTGACCGGTCTGGTCAAGTATTCCAACATTACTCTCAAGTGGGGCACCACCGATGACGCGGCGCTGTGGGACTGGCGGAAGAACGTCATGGCGGGCAGGGACGACCGGAAAAACGGCTCCATCGTTCTTCTGGACAGCACCGGCCAGGAGAAGGTCCGCTGGAATTTCCGGGAAGGCTGGCCCACCAAATGGACCGGGCCCACCTTCAATGCCACCGGCAGCGAGGTGGCGGTGGAAACCCTTGAAATCGCCCATGAAGGACTTGAAAAAGCATGAGTATGATCACCGAATTTCCCTTTACGCTGCCGGTGGGCTACCTGGATACGGACGGCGCGGTGCACAAAGAGGGCGTCATGCGTCTGTCCACGGCCTACGATGAAATCGTGCCCATGAAGGACCCAAGGGTCCAGGCCAATCCCGGTTACCTGATCATCATCCTGCTGTCCCGGGTGATCACGAAGCTGGGGGATCTGGAATTTCTGAATCCCAAAGTCATCGAGAATCTTTTCTCCGGCGACCTGGCCTACCTTCAGGATTTTTATCAGAGGATCAACCGCAACGGGCATGATCGTTTTCTGGTTCAGTGCCCCCATTGCGAAAAGGAATTTCAGGTGGAGGCCCCGGTGCCGGGGGAGCCGTGAGCTACCCTCTGGAACGTCTGTTCGAGGAGGTAGCCTACATCGCCTATCACTTCAACTGGGATCATGACCGGATCATGGCCATGGAGCATAGGGACCGCGAGGCCTGGGTGGCGGAAATCGCCAAGATCAACCGGAAAATCAACGATGACACGGACACGATGACGAGGCCCCCATGGTAAGACAGCCCTGTCGCGCCTTTAATTTTCATGTGGAGATCGGCGGCCTGACCGTGGGGGGGTTTTCCGAGGTGTCGGGACTTGCCCTGGAAACGGATGTGAAGGAATACCGCGAGGGCGGTGAAAACGATCATCTGATCAAACGGGCCGGGCCCTCCCGTCCCACCGGCAATCTGGTGCTCAAACACGGGGTCACCGGCGATTCCACCCTGTGGGACTGGTATCAGGCCAACCGGGAAGGCCGGGTGATGAGACGGTCCGTCTCGGTGATTCTGCTGGACGCCATGATGAATGAAGTGATGCGTTACAATTTCAGGGAGGCCTACCCGGTCCGCTGGGAGGGGCCCCGGTTGAACGCCCGGGGCGCCGAGGTGGCCGTCGAAACCCTGGAACTGGCCCACCACGGTATGCGTATCGCGTAAACGACCGATACCCGGGATATTTTGGATCAAGGATGTGATGGATACACGAGAGAGACCGGCCGGCGAAACGGCGGACAATGACAGGTCTGTGGGGATCACGGAACGCTATGCGCCCGATCCCGGGGTGATCGCCCTCGGTCGGATCCGGTCACGGGCCCGTCGTCTGTCGGCACCACCGGCTTCCGGTTCCCTGGCCCGGCAGCTTTTTGACCGGTATGTCAGACGGGGCCGGTTTAAGGTGGGATGGCCGGCTGATCTGCCGTATCCGTCGGCGTCAGGGCCCCGGCCGGATTATGCTGCGGTGCCCGTGGTACAGGCCGGGCTCCGGATTCCCAGGGCGCCCGGGTCCCATCCGTCCGCACCGATCAGCGGGACCATACCCGCCAGCGGTCCGGGCGCGGCCCTGCCCCGGCCTTTGGAAGGGGTCGGGGTACGGCCGGTAACGCCCCGGCCCGGCCGGTTGTCGAAACGGTTCCGGATCGGTCCGGTTTCGCCCCTCGTTTATCCGGATAAAACGCCGGTTGTGGCGGCGGGCATGGGAAAAACCGGACCCTCGGTGGTGTCGGCAATGCGGATGCCTTCTCCGGCAAAGCGTGGTCCCGGGCGTTCTGATCCGGGGGGCATGCCCCCGGTCACGCAGGCGGATAGTCCCGGGTCCGGCCACGAATCCGAGGGCGGGCGCCGCCGGGAAACCGGAAGCACGGCCGGAAACATCAGCCGGACGGTCGGGCAGACATCAGGCATGCCGTCCGTCTCCGGACACGCGGTACCTTCCGGCCCGGTATCCCCTCCGGCCGGGGTACCGTCTCTGTCGGTAACCGAAAGCGTCAGGGCCGAAGAAGGTCGGGCCCTGTCCCGGGCCCCTCTGGATCATGTCCGCTCCCTCACGGGGGAGTCTTCTTTATCGGAGGCCCGCCGTTTCCGAACGGACCGGCTTCGGGGTCCCTCCGGCCGGGGCGGGCCGTTTCATGAACATCGGGGTCATAGGCCATTGCCCGATGCCCTGATCCCGGTGGTGAAGGCAAGGGCCGCGGCGTCGGTCCCGGCGTCGGATGCTGCCGCTCAGGCGTCGTTCCGCCGGCCGGCGCCCGGGCGAGCCGTGATTTGGAAACCCGCCGGAGCATCCCCTCGGATCCCTTGCGGGACGTCGGGAAGGGGGCCAGGGGCGGGGGCGGGGGGCAGAGCCCTTGTTTTCGATCATGCCGGAACTGTGTCGTCTGTGGTGAAAGGCCGTCAACCGGGGTCGGGTTTGCCCGTCGGGCCCGGGCCGTCGATGATCACGGCTCCCGGACGCTTCGGCCGCCGGTCCATGACGCCCCAAATAGTCCGGCCCGGCCGGCGAACGCCGGTGACGATCATGGGGCAGCCCGGGCATAGGGCGGTGATGCCGATATCATCCGGGTTGCTCCGACACAACAGAGCTGCTTTCCTGCCGGTATCTAAAACCGGAACGCGGGCGACCACGGCACCTGATGCCGGGGCAGAGCCGTCGTCGAACGTTTTTTCGGAACGAAACCTTCGGGACTCCGGCGAGGATCGCGTGTCGATGGTTCTCGCCCGGGCTCCGGAGCCGTGGGCCGCCCGGGCCCATTCCAGGGACGGGCTCGGGTCAGGTGTGGAATCCGGCAGTCGCGTGTCGCCCGGAATGCCGCCCCCCGAAAGCGGCGGCGAGCCGCGGGACAGGGCCCCTGACATGCCCTCGCCTGCGGCATCGGTACCGGAGGCGAGGGGGCCGCACGACCCGGCCGGGCTGGCCGATCGGGTGTACGCCCTGATCATGGAACGGCTTACCCTGGAGAGGGAAAGCCTGGGTTTATGAGCAAACGACGGATACATGACTGAGGAGTGTGGGCATGGCCCTTGAAAAAGCCGTCATTCAACGGTACGACCCGGACACCCTGACCGTCCATGGCGAGGCGGTGCCGGTGCTGTTCAATCCCGGTCAGTACCGTCTTTCCAAGTCCAACCGGTTTGTCGAGACGGCGGTGCCCGGTCTTTCGGCCTCGCTGATCCAGTTCGGCCAGGGCAACGGCCGGGTTCTGACCATGCAGCTTTTTTTCGATACCTACGAGGAACGCACCGATGTCAGGGAGCATACGGACCGGATCACCGGCCTTCTGGATATTGACCCGGAACTCCATGCACCGCCGGTCTGTGTGTTCAGTTGGGGCGATCTGAATTTTGTCAGTGTCCTTGAACGGGCAGAGATGGCTGTCGATCTGTTTCTGCCCAGCGGCGTTCCGGTCCGGGCCACCCTGGACGTGACCTTCAAGGAATATTTCGACGGCAGGCGGCACGGGGCCAATCTCCAGTCGGCCAATTTCGCCAAGCGCTACGTGGTGAGGCGGGGGGACACCCTCAGCGGTATTTCGGGACGGGTCTATGATGATCCGGGGTATTGGCGGTTCATTGCGGAGGAAAACCGTATCGATGATCCCCTGTCCATCGTTCCCGGGCAGGTGCTGGTGATTCCGGCCATCGAATGAAAGGATAGGCGGAGAGGGTATGGCGGAACGATACGCCCCGGCGTTTGCGATCATGATCAACGGCAGGGAGGTCCCCCGGGAGGTGTCTGCGGGCATGGTCTCTTTGAGTGTGACCGATACCTCGGACCGGGCCGATTCCTTTGCGATCCGGATCAGCGACCGGCATCACAAACAGGGCCGGTTTGCCGGCGGGGCCGCGCTCAAATGGATGGACAGCAGTCTGTTCGACGAGGGCAATGAGGTGATGATTCAGATGGGCTACGTCAACGACATGACCGTCACGTTTTCAGGCGAGATCACGGCGGTGTCCGCCGCCTTTCCGGCCGGCGGCAGCCCCGAGCTGACGGTCCGGGGGTTTTGTCTCTTGCACCGTCTCCAGAGACGGCGGCGGACCCGGGCCTTCGAAGCGGCCACGGCCTCGGGCATCGCCCGGGAAATCGCCCGGGACATGGGCCTTGCCGCAACGGTGGACGAGACCGCCTTCGAGCATCCCCACAATCTGTCCGAAGACGAGACCTATGCCTCGATCCTCGCGGCCAAGGCCCGGCCCATTGCCTTTGAAGTGACCGTCAAGGGAAAAACCCTTTATTTTGTCAAACCCCGCTATCTGACCCATCCCGACCCGGACCTTGTCCTCGAATGGGGCCGGGATCTGGGGTCGTTCACCCCCGCCGTCAACACCTACACCATGACCACCGAGGTCCGGGTCCGCGCGTCCCAGACCTCCCAGGGGGGCGGCAAGGACGCCCTGGTGGGCGTGGCGGGCGCCGGTGACGAGCGGGTGTCCATGGGAAAGAAAACCGCCTCCCTCATCGCCCGGGAAATCTTCGGCGACAATCCGGTCCGGCTGATCGAATCGGACGTGAGCAGTCAGGAGGAGGCCCGAGACATCGCCCTGGCCCAGCTCGAGGCCCGGTCCCTGGACTTTATCACGGCCTCGGGCACCGTCATCGGAAGGCCGGACATTTCGGCCCGAAAGGTCGTGGCCGTCAGGGGGGTGGGGCGGCGCTACAGCGGGAATTACTACCTGACCTCGGTAACCCATACCATCGACGCCGGGGGATATCGGACCCAGTTTCAGGTGAAAAGGAACGGACGATGAGTGTGCTTGGCATGATGAACAGCGCGGCCCGGATGCCGGGCCGGGACAACCGGATCTACGGGGTGGTCACCGCCATCGTCCGGGATATCCGGGATCCGGAAGGGCTGGGGCGGATCAAGCTCGATTTCCCCTGGCTGGCCGAGGAAAACGACGAGGTGG
This sequence comes from Desulfatiferula olefinivorans, assembly GCF_054657895.1. Taxonomy (NCBI): domain Bacteria; kingdom Pseudomonadati; phylum Thermodesulfobacteriota; class Desulfobacteria; order Desulfobacterales; family Desulfobacteraceae; genus Desulfatiferula; species Desulfatiferula olefinivorans. Next base: position 55,471 of record NZ_BAAHXV010000008.1, read on the forward strand.
CCTCGGCATCCGGCGAACACCGGTCTCACAGCTACTGGGCCCGTATCGCCACCCTCATGGCCGGCGGCGGCCGGGGCTCTTTTTTCATTCCCGAGGTGGGGGACGAGGTGCTGGTGGCCTTCGAACAGGGAAACATCAATTACCCCTTTGTGCTGGGCTGCCTCTGGAACCGTGACGATCCGCCGCCCCGGACCATGGACGACGACCGGAAAAATCATGTGAGGTCCCTTCGGACACGGAGCGGCCATGTCCTGGAATTCGACGACAACACCGACGAAAAGGCGGCGGCCATCCGGATCACCAGCCAGGGCGGACACAGTCTGGTGATCGACGATTCCGGCGGTACCGGGCGCATTTCGCTGAGAACGGCGGCCGGTCATGAGATCAGTCTGGATGACGAGGCAGGCACCGTGACCCTTGCCGATCATGGGGGCAACAGCCTGAGTCTGGATGCGGGGGCAGGCACCCTTACCGTCCAGACCAACGGCGACCAGACCCTGAGCGGCCAGGGGAGTATCACCATCGAGGCCCTTTCCGGTGTGACCATCAAGGCCCCGGGCGGCATCACCCTGGACAGCACCAGCGTCACGCTGGGCACCGGGGCCTCCATGGCCCTGGTCAACGAAACCTTTCTGAACCTGTTCAATACCCACATGCACGTGGGCAACATGGGCGCGCCCACCTCACCGCCGGTGGTTCCGGCCGTGCCCGGTGTTCAGACAACCATTTTCACCAAGGGGGCATGAGATGGGGCAGGATTTTTTAGGGGTGGGCTGGGCCTGTCCGGTGACCGTTGATTCTGTCGACGGGGACATCGCCCTGTCCCGTTACGAGGAGGCCGTGAAGCAGTCGATTCTGATCATTCTGAAAACCGCCCCCGGCGAACGGGTGATGCGCCCGGATTTCGGCTGCGGCATTCATGACTACGTGTTCGCGCCCAACACCACCCACACGGCGGGGATGGTCCGTTTCCATGTGGAGGAGGCCCTGGCGCGCTTTGAACCCCGGATCAGAAATCTGTCGGTGACGGTGGACCCGGACCGGTCCCGGCCGGATGTGCTTCTTATCACCATCTCCTACACGATAAGGTCCACGGACAGCCGCTTCAATCTGGTCTATCCCTTTTACCTGGAGAGGGGGGACATCTAAATGGCGATTTCCGCTCCCGACCTTTATAGAAAGACCGCCGACCGGATCACGGCCGAGATCGAAGCCGAGCTCCGGCATCCGGACATCGGCTGGGACGGACCGGACGACGGGCCGGGCAGGGCCCTGATCCGACTGTTCGGCCGCCTTGCCGAGCTGGCCGTCACGCGTTTGAACCGGGTGCCGGACAAACATTTTTTCGCCTTCCTGAACGCGGCGGGCCTGGATTACGTGCCCCCCGCCCCGGCCACCGTGACCCTTGCCTTCACCATGAACGATGAGGGGCCCGCCCATGTGATCGTTCCCAAGGGGGCCCGGATGGCCACGACGGCCACCGAGCGTCTGCCGGAGATCGTGTTCGAGACCGACCGGGACATGACCCTGTGCCCCAACCGTCTGACTGCGGCCTTCGCCGTTGACCGTCTTCGGGTCTCAGACGTGACGGACCGGGCTTTGGGCCGCGTCCTTGCCTCCTACCCGGCGTTTTCGGGAGACAGGGAACGGGTGCGTGAGGTTTATCTGGCGGACCCGTCCCTGTTCGTGTTTGACGACGATACCCACAGGGAGGCCGCCACAGTGACCCTTACCGTCGAGGTCGAGACCCCCGGCGATCCGTCGGCGGACGGCTGGTCGTTGTCCTGGTCCACCTTTGACGGGAAGGGCTGGTCCATTGACCTGACATCCTTTGTGACGGAAGACCAAACCCGTGGGTTCAGGAAGAGCGGCCGCATCACCTTTTCCCGTCTTCCTGTGTTATGCGAAACCGAAATCGGCGGCCGGGTCGGAGTCTTTATCCGCTGCGCCCTGACAGGCGGCGATCATCGGGACCATCTGCCGACGATCCGGTCCATTTCCGGCAGCCGGATGATCGACGTGCCGGGGACAGTCCTTGCGGCCGACAGCCTGATCAGCGCCGTCCAGTCGGGCACCACCCTGGTGCCCCAGGAGCAGGTCAACGATTTTTTTCCCTTTGGCCGGCGCCCCTCACGCCTCGACGCCTTTTATCTGAGGCTGGATGAGGCCCTGAACAAGGCGGGGAGCGTTCTGGGGCTGGCCATGGCCGTCGATCATGCGCCGGACAACACACCGACGGGTCTTGTCGTGACGGTCATCTGGGAATACTTCGGGAACGACGGCTGGTCGCCGATCTATGACACGGCCGCGAACCGGGGCATCACCCCCATCGATTTCACCCGGCCGGGCCGTCAGACCAGCCGGTTTACCACCCCCGAGGATATCCGGGCCGTTTCGGTCGGCGGAAAAACAGGCTACTGGATCAGGGCCCGGATCACCGCAGGCTCGTTCGAAAGTCCCGGATATCTGGACCAGGTCACCGTGGGGGACCGGATCCTGCCGAACTGGGTATCACCGCGGTTCTACGCGCCGATCATCGCCGATCTGACGTTGACCCTGACCTATCGGACGGACGCGAGTCCAGTACGGCCCCTGTCGTCGGTGCTGGGCGCAGCGGACGGATGGGTGCGTGATCTCACCGCCGATCTCACCCGGGGCCTTTCCGTGGCTCCCTTTGAAGCCCGGGAAGAGGGGCCCGCCTTCTATCTGGGCTTGGCCCGCGTTTTTCCAGCCGGGCAATGGATTCAGATCCATATCGAGGTGGATGACACCGCCGTAAAGGACGGAGAAACCCCGCCGTTGGTCTGGGAATACGATACCGGAAAAGGCTTTTGTCCGCTGCGGACATCCGACGGCACCGATCACCTGACCCGGACGGGGTATCTGGGTTTTTTCGCGCCGGACGACCATCCGGCCGGGACCGTTTTCGGCGTTACGGCCCACTTCATCCGGGCGGTTCCGGACAAGGCCGCAGAGGCGTTTGCCACGCCCGCCCTTCACACCATAAGGCTCAACACCGTTCCGGCCACCAATGCCGAGACGGTGAAGGATCTGATTCTGGGATCGTCGGACGGCAAGGCCGACCAGTGTTTCTCACTGCCGAGGACGCCGGTGCACGCCGGGGTGAGACTCGTGGTGTCCGAGCCGGACATTCCGCCCGATGAGGAACTGAAACGGCATGGCGAGGAGTTGGCACGGACCGATGCCGGGACGCCTGCGGTGTTGACGGAAACGGGGGGAGATGGGACTATCCGGCGATGGGTGCGCTGGATCGAGGTTTCTGATTTCTTTTCGTCCCGGACGGACAGCCGTCATTTCACCGTGGACCCCGTGACCGGACAGGTGAGGTTCGGCGACGGGACAAGGGGCGCCATCCCTCCGGCCGGGATCAACAATGTCAAGGCCCTTTCGTTCAGGCGTCACAACGGCGCCAAAGGTAATGTGGGTCCCCATGCGGTGACGGCCGTCCAGAATCCCGGCGGGGTGCTTGCCCATATCGACAGCGTGACCAACCCCGAGGCCGCAACCGGGGGGTCGGACGGAGAGAGTCTTGAGGCCATCCGTGAACGGGGGCCACAGCGCCTCAAGCACCGGGAACGGGCGGTTACCTGGGAAGACTACGAATGGCTGGCCCGGGAAGCGGGCAGTGAAATCCGGTCCGCCGCCTGCTTTCCCGTGACCGACAGCCTGGGACGACACCGGGCCGGAGAGGTGACCGTTGTCATCATCCCCGAAAGCAGGGCGGCAAAGCCCGCCCCCGGCCCCGCTCTGATCCGGCGGGTCCGGAGCTTTCTCGAGACCCACGCCCTCTTGAACCTTCACCGGGACGGGGGCATCCACGTGAAGGGGCCCGATTACGTGTCCTGCACGGTCAAAGCCCGGGTGGTGCCGGTGTCCCCTGATTCGGCGGACCGGGTCGAACTGGATATCCTAAGCCGGCTGGATGCTTTTTTGAACCCCCTGAACGGCGATCCAGGCCAAACGGTGCGGCGTCTGGGCCGGGATGTGTTTCTGTCCGAAATCAGCGCCCAGATCGAGGCGGTCCCGGGGGTGGACCATGTGGCGTCCCTGACCGTTTTTGGATCCCTTCAGCAGTACACCCTCTACCCGGCCGTGGAAGACGGCGCGTACCGGATTTTGCCCTACGACCTGTCGCCGGACTGCCGGGCGGCCACCTTCGATGAGCGGATCTGCCTTCTTTTGGCCGACGGCGTGAGAACCACGGACCAGGCCGTGTCCCGGGGGATCCGCGCCCTTACCGTTTACGGGTTCAAGACCGATGACACGGTGGCCGTGGTCGATGACGCCGGGATCTGTCTTCGGGAACAGCTGGTGATCGCCTCGGTATCCGATACCCGCATCGGGTTTACGGTTCCCTTCGAAGCCCCCCTTCACTGGGAACGGCGCTGCGCCCTGGTGTCGGCGGACCGGCGGCTGAAACTGCCCCTTGCCTCGGAAGACAATGTGATCACCCATGAGGACGGCCGGGTGGCCGGTCTGATCGTTCGGACCTTTGAGCCGGGGGATCGGGTCTGCCTGGTCCGGGGCACCCTCCGTGACCCGGCCCTGGAATTCATTCCCCTGGATCGGGTGGAACCTGCAGTATCCCGGGTGTTTGTTCCGAAAACCTGTCTGGTTTATCCGGGTGACCACGACATCGACATGGTGCTGGAATGATCCCCCATGCGAACGATGAAGGAGAGCGTTATGCCCATTGCCCTGCCCGATCTCGATGACAGACGCTACGAGGATCTGGTCGACGAACTGCTGGCCCTGATTCCCCGGTATGCCCCGGGCTGGACCGATCACAATGCCTCGGACCCCGGCATCATGCTGGTGGAACTGTTCGCCTGGCTGACCGAGGCCCTGATCTACCGTCTGAACCGCATCCCCGAGGCGTCCACGGCAAGTTTCTTCAGACTTCTCAGCGGGCGTCTTGACGGCCGGGCCCCGGATATGACGGGACTTTCGTTCAAGGAGGCCCAGGCCCTTACGGTTCGTGACCTTAACGAACGCTTTCGGGCCGTCACGGCCGATGACTATGCGTCCCTTGTTCTGTCCCGGCCCTTCGGCGATCAACGGGCGGCCCGGGCGGTCTGCCTTCCGGGGCTTGACCTCACGGCCGACGATCCCTTCCGGCACCGGACCGGCCATGTGAGCGTGATGCTCGTGCCCGACGAACCGGGACCGTCCCCGGTGCCGTCGCCTGAACTGATCGCCGCCGCGGCGGATTTTCTCGATGAAAGGCGGCTGATCACCAGCCGGGTCCATGTGGCGGCGCCGGTGTACGTCAAGGTGGCGGTTCAGGCGGAGGTGGTGCCGCTGTCCATGGAACGGCGCGAGGATCTGGGCCGGTCCGTGGAAACGGCCCTGGCCGGGTTTTTCCATCCCCTCACAGGCGGTGAGAACGGTAAGGGGTGGCCCTTTGGCCGTCCGGTGTATGCCTCGGAGGTGTATCAGGTCATCGAGGCCGTTTCCGGTGTGGATTACGTGACAGGCCTGACCCTTCTCAAAAGCGAGGGCGGAACCGTTGAAGACGGGGGAACCTGTCTGGATATCGGGGTCAACGGCCTGGTCGATTATCAGGCCGCCCATCCCTCAAGCCGAATCAGGATCGTGACTGCCTATGAGTGAGACCAGCCGATATCTCGATTATCTTCCGGCCCTGTTCAGGGAGCACCCCTTTCTGGGGAAATTCCTTCTGCCCTTCGAGCGCAGACTCGATGAACTGAACGGGATCATCGACGACATCGCACGCTATGTGGACCCGGCTACGACGGACAGCGACTTTCTGCCCTGGCTTTCATCCTTCGTGGCCCTGACCCTTGACCCCGAATGGCAGGAAAACAAGCGCCGCACGCTGATCGCCCGGGCCGTGGACCTGTATCGCCGCCGGGGAACCGTGGGCGGGCTCAGGCAGTATCTGAACATCTACACCGGCATGGAACCCGAGATCCGTGAATGGCGCCAGCCCGGGGGCATGCAGATCGGGGTGGCCTCGCAGATCGGCGGGCTTGTGTATGAGGGGGCTCCGGCCGACGCCGCCGTTCCGGACATCGGCCCCATCGTTTCGCTGGCGCGCTGTGAGCCACTCTATCGGGATTATTATGTGGTCCGCATGCTTGCCTGCGATCCGGCGGACCGGATCAGCCCTCCCGGTCTGATCGACCCCGGCCGGCAGCCCGCCACCCTTTACCTTTCCGCCGATCCATCGGTGGTTCGCTCGGTGGCCGTGACCCTTGCCGGGGGGCTGCCCCAGGTGGACATCATCCTCACAACCGGTGCGGTGATGAGCTTTTCACCGGCCGTGATCAGCCGAAGGGATCACCTGATCGACGAGATCCACCTCCTTTCCGGACGGCCGGATCCGGACGGCCCCGACATATCCGCGCAATATAGGGGCGATACGGTGCTGATCGATGAAACAGGGGATGACGACACGATGCCTTATCATTTTATCGTCGACGTGAGAATCCCGCCGGGTGAAAGGAACCAGGTGACACTGGACAAGGTCCGGGCCATCGTGGATCTGGAAAAACCCGCCCACACGGTCTACTACCTGAAACTCACCGATGTGGAAGACCGTGAATTTCTTCGCCCCATGCAGATCGAAGTGACATCGGACATCGGTATCAATACGGTTCCGGGTTGAAATGGATGGTTTCGTCAAACGCAGAATATCAGACGGCGTCGTAACATGGTCGAGATCAAGGCTTGCGAGTCCCGAGGAATGAGGCGCACCCGGGGTACGCCGCAGTGACGAGGGATGACGCGTAACGCAGAGATCGGACATGGTTCGACGCCGTCAAAAAGAACAGCGAAGGGGACAGTGATATGAGCATAACCAGCAGAATGAATTTTTTCACCGGGTTCTTCACCACGGCCCGGGACTGGAACGAGGGCCAGGACTACCATGTCCTCAAACGCAGGCTCCACAACCGCAGGCTTCACACCCCGGGCATCGTGGCCGGGGAGGGATCGGACCTCGGGGTCATCGCAACCGGGGATCTGACGCTGACCGTGATGCCCGGCGCGGCCGTCGACGGCGAGGGCAACGAGATTTATCTGGCCGAGCCCCGGATTCTCGCCATCAACCCGGTCCTTTTTGCCTTGCCCCAAACGGTCTATGTCCGGGCGGTCTATGACGAAAGGCCGGCCCAGTATGTCCAGAACATGGAAACCCCCCAGTACAGCGGGCATACCCGGATTAGCGAAGACCCCCGCATCGAGCTTACCGTCGAACGCCCGGACAACCACAGCGCCATCGAACTGGCCCGGATCCATCTCCAGGAGGGCGTGGTCCGGGTGTCGGACCCGACAGACCCCCTTTCCCCAGGCGGCAACGAGATTGACCGGCGTTTCGTGGTTTTTGCCGGAGCCGTGGGCCTTGTACCGGACCGGATGCCCTCTGTGATGCGGGAGCGGATCATCCATCTGATGATGCGGATCAGAAAGGATTTCGCCTCCCTGGACATGCGGTTCCCCGTACCCTCCGCCGCCGATGTCCGCCACGGGGCCATGACCGTCGAAATGCTGGCCCGCACCGACGGGATCCCGCAGGCGTCCCTTTCCGGCATCCTGGCCTCGTTGGGATCCGTTGAACTGGACCTGGCCCAGGACATCGAGGCCCGCTATCCTCCGGTCAGCCGTCTTATCGAGTACGATGTCTATCAGCAGCGGGTGGCGGCGTTGCTTTACGCCATTCAGGAAGGGCTGGATCCCGACACCCTTCTGACCCGTGAGGACGAGGTGGGCATGGCGGCCCGGGAACTGGCCGAGGCAGTCCTTCAACTGCCCGAAGCCGACGCCGGACCGGATTTTACCGTCACGGGGCCGGGCGATGAACGGGTGGCGGCCATCGACGCCGGGAACTCCAGGGCCTACGGAGGCCGGGCCATCGTGCGGTATCACTGGCGGTTTGCCGACATCCACAGTCTGCCCCAGGCCGACTCGGGGCTGGACAACACGGTGTTCACCACCACCGAAGACCAGGCAGTTGTTCTGGACGCCGGACGGTCGAGGGCATACGGCGGCAAGGGCATCGTCCGCTATCACTGGTCGGTGCGACGCGACGGATAAGATACGGAACCACCGTCATTAAGGAAAGACCCTGATGGGCACGCGTTGCTTTGCCCATCCTGCCTTGTGTCGCCCGTAGCCTGTAGGATGGGCAACGCGCAGCGTGCCCATCATCCGGACAACGGAAATGCCTTTAAGTTAATGACACTTAATACGGAACATCAATCGTTTACCGTAAACGAAGGAGCATAAAACCATGGCCTATACACTTGACGATTTCCCCTTTGAGACGGATCAGCCCCAGATTGACGTGATCCTGCCCGTCGGAACCCATGTGCTGGAACTGGTGGTCGAAGACAGCGCCGGACTGAGAAGCCTGCCGGACACCGTGGTGGTGACCGTTGAGCGGGAAGAGCTCCCGGACGCCGTGATCACGGGCATCGACCCCGTTACGGGATACCAGGGCCGGACCGTGTCGGCCCGCATCAGCGGAACAGGGCTGGCCGACGCCGACGGCGTGACCTTTTACACGCAGCAGACGGTGACCCGGCCCACCCGGCCCACGCTGCCCACCCGGACCCTGCCGACCCTGCCGACGCTGCCGGACCTCCCGACACGCCTGAACATCCCGGACCGGACCGTGACCGCCGTGATCACGGACCGCAGCGACGAGGGGCTAAGGATCGACATCAGCATTGACGCCGCCGCCGCCACCGGCGTTCGGACCTTTTCCGTGACCACCCCTTCGGGCGTGGTCCATTCCAGGGACATCACCTTCACGGTCCGGGGTCTCATCACCCCGACCATCACCATCCCCACGATCACGCGGCCCACGGTGACGATCCCCACCATCACAAGGCCCACGGCCACGATCCCGACCATTACCCGTCCGACCGTGACCATCCCCACGGTAACGATTCCGACGATCACCCGTCCGACGGTGACCATCCCCACGGCCACCATTCCGACGATCAGCCGTCCGACGGCGACCATTCCCACGGTAACGATTCCGACGATCACTCGTCCGACGGTCACCCGGCCCACGGTAACGATTCCCACCGTGACCCGGCCCGTCACCGGAGGCGGCCTGACCCTGACCTCGGTGCGCGGGGTGGGTGCGACCCTGTCCGATCGTCTGACGGCAGGCGGCATCACCACGGTGGCCGACCTGGCCGGAGCGGATGCTGCCCGGGTGGCCCGGATTCTCGGCTACCAGGACGTGAGCCGGGCCCGGGTGCTGATCGACAACGCCCGGGAGCTTTTGGGCTGAGATGAGAATTTTGTTCATTCACCCGGCCTATCCGAACCAGTTCACGGCCCTTTCCCATGAACTTTGCCGGGTCGAGGGGGTTGAAACCGCGTTTTTGACGGACATGGCCCAGGCGGATCGGATCCGTCAGGATCGCGTGCCCATCGCCTATTTCGGTTACGAGGCAGACGGCCGGGCCGACGGGGCCTGCTGGTATCTGAAAGGCTACGAAGAGGCCCTGAGGCAGGGCAGGGGGGTGGTCGACACCCTGCCTGCGGTGCTGAACGAATTTCCCGCCGATCTGGTCATCGGCCATGCCTCCTTCGGCACCACCTTTTATATCCGGGACATGATCGGCCTTCCGGTGATTTCCTACGTGGAGCTGCCCGGCTACCAGATGGCCTGGTCCCGCCGGGAGTACCCGGCCCTTGACGAACACCGTGTCCTCAACACGGCGTTTCAATCCCTGGTGTTTTCCGGGGCCTTGATGTCAGACGCGGTGGTGGTGCCCTCGGCCCATGCCCGGAAGGGGTTTCCCGACGCCCTCAAGGACCGGGTCCATGTGTGCATGGAAGGGTTTTCCCTCCCGCCGCTTTATCCGGACAAACCGGCGCTGAGGCGGGCACTGGGGCTTCCCGAATCCGGGCCGATCCTGGGCTTCGCCGGAAGGACCCTGGAGGCGGTGCGGGGCTTCGATGTGTTTGCGGAGGTGGCGGCCCGGCTGAAAGCCCTCCGCCCGGATCTTCACATCCTGGTCATCGGGTCCGAGGAAACGGTCTACGGCAACGAGCCGGCCTATCTGAACGGAACGAGCTTCAAGCGCCATGCGCTGGATCGCGCGGGCCTTGGCGACGGCGATATCGTATGCAAGGATTATCTGACCCATGACGATTACCACCGTCACCTCCAGGCCATGGATCTGTTCTATTTCCCCCAGTTCGAGGGCGCGGCCAACTGGGGGCTCTTCGAAGCCATGGCTTCGGGCCTGACCGTCATCGCCTCGGACCGCTGCTTCGTCCCCGAGGTCATCGACCAGGGCGTGAACGGATGGATGGTCGATCCCGAAGACCGGGACACCCTGGTGGGCCTGAGCCTTTATCTTCTGGACCATCCGGCCGAAGCGGCCCGCCTGGGCCGGGCCGCCCGGAAAACCATACGGACCCGCTATTCCGTCGAACAGAGCGCCGCCGCCTACCTGGACCTGATCGACAGGGTTATAGGTCGTCGCGCCCCTTAGAAATGAATGCCTCCGGCGGCCCTGCCGGGGGCCAAACTTTTGAAAAGTTTGACAAACAGGTTTGACGGCTTTGTAGAATGTTGACGTTTGACGCGGACCTCAAATCCCATTTGTCCAGATTTTTAAAATCTGGTCCCCCGGAAGGGCCGCCGGAGGCAATGATCCCCTGAACAATCGCATGGCCCGTTCACGACAGGCCGAGGCGCAATCGACCCTTTTCCATGGAGAAATATCATGAAAAAACACGGCGGTTTTATTCTTCTTTCACCCGATGAGGTCCGGGACTACCTGTTGGCCCTGCCGGTCAACCGAGTCGTCGGGGTGATCCAGAACCATCACACCTTTCTGCCCGACTACGGCACCTTCAACGCACGACCGGACCACATGCGTCTTCTGGCAGCCATGAAAAACCATCATGTGGTCAACAACGGCTGGAGCGACATCGCCCAGAACCTGACCACCTTTCCCGACGGCACCGTGGCGGTCTGTCGCCCCTTGTCCGTGATCCCGGCCGGGATATCCGGCCACAACGCCCGGGCCGTCTGCATCGAACATCTGGGCAATTTCGACGAGGGCAAAGACACGATGACCGAGGCCCATCGACGGGCCATCATCCATCTGAATGCCGTGCTCCTCGAAAAATTTGGCCTCACACCCTCCACCGAAAGCATCGTCTATCATCATTTTTTTCACAGCAAAACCTGTCCGGGCACGGCCTTTTTCGGCGGAAACACCCGCGAGGCGGCCGAGGCCCACTTCATTCCTCTGATCGCCGAAGCGCTCAAGGCGATCGCCCGTCCGGCCCCGCCGCCCGAGACGCCCCTGTTCTACCGTCTGGTCCTGGCCGCGTACCTGAACATCCGCACCGCCCCCGGCGTCAATAATCCCAAAGACGGTCTGGTCCATGCCGGAGCCACGGTGCCGGTTTACGAGGAACGCTCCGGCTGGTCCCGCATCAGCCCTTCGGCCTCCCGCTGGGTCGCCTCCCGATACCTGACCCCCATCGACACTGCCCGGGTAGGCACCCGCGCCCTCAACGTCCGCTCCGGCCCCGGCACCGCCTTCGCCATTCTCACCACCCTTGTCGAACACACCCCGGTCACCGTCTACGAACGCCGCCGCTCCTGGTGTCGCATCGACCCCAACGAAAAATGGGTCGCCTGCTCTTATCTGGATTTTGATTGATCGGGTGTTTCTGGAAAAATAAGCCTTCGGCGACCCTGCCGGGGGCCCGCCTTTTGAAAAGGCGGACAAACGGGTTTTTTGGGTTTTCTTAAGGTGGTTCGGTTTGTGGTGTGCGCTGCGGCAGACAATCGAGGGGCGCACGGCGGGCGCCCACTCCTGCATCTATCATCGGCGATTTTTTTGCTGTACCCGTTCGGTACCGAGGGGTATATTTGGAAAAACCCGAGGGTGATATCGTGAATGTTTCATTCCATCCTGACACCCTGTACTCACCATAGAAAAGGATTGCGACATGCCTAAAACATTGATTACCTGCTTCTCGCAGGGGGGGACAACGGCCAGGGTGGCGAAGGCCATTGGTGAAGGTTTTGCCTCGAAGGGCCATGAGGTGGTGTTTCATGCCATGGCCGGAAAAGAACCCCTGAACCCGGATGGATTCGACCTTCTGGGTGTCGGTTTGCCTGTGTACTATTTCAGGCCGCCGTTCAACGTCATGGATGTTCTTTCTCAGCTGCCGGATTTGAAGGGCCTGCCCGTCTTTGTTTTTGTGCTTTACGGGACACGGTTGGGCGATGTGGGCACCGTGATCCGAACGCTGCTGCGTGACAAGGGCGGGCGTGACATGGGCCTTTTTACCACAAAAGGTGAAGACTATTTTTTGGGTTATCTCAAGCGTGGGTATCTTTTTTCACCGGAAAAACCGGCGTCTGAGGATCTTGAGCATGCCCGGGTGTTTGGCGAAACGATGGCGGATCGGGTTGAACGTGGTGATTGGATCAGCCCTGAAGATGATGCCCCACCCCCCTGCGTGTATCGCCTGGAGCGGTTTTTATCGAATCGGTGGTTTACGAGGTGGATCTACAGCCGGATGTTCCGTGTCAAAAAGGATCGGTGTACGGGCTGCGGCTTGTGCATGAAGCTCTGCCCCATGGGAAATATCACTGCGGATGAAAATGACCGACCGGTCTGGGGTCGTGACTGTCTTCTTTGCCTGTATTGCGAGATGAAGTGCCCTGCGGAAGCCATTGTCTCACCCTTGAGTACGCCGCTGTTCGCGCCGTTTATGGCGTATAACGTTTGGCAGGCGCGAACTGATCCGACCGTGAACCATGCCCGGGTCGTTCATGAGAAAGGACGCGTCAAGCGGCTGGAGACACCCGGCATCGATTCCGTTTCAACAAATGACACGGCATAGCGACAGGCAGCGGGCAAACGGTTATTTTGCTTTTCTCAGGGTGGTGCGGCGCTGTTTTTTGCCACAGGCAATGTAGGGGCGCACGGCGTGCGCCCATCCCCAAACCGCCCCATACCCCCCCATGAAAAACGGCCCATCCCCTCACCACCGTCCCGCAAAAACCACCGCCCATCGGGTTGAGGCACGAAACCCGACAAATGCCCGTGATCCTTCCAAACAGCGTAATTGATGGAAAATTATCATCAATCAAAACTGTGGCTTGAGGTTATATGCAAAAATAGGATAGAATTGGTCTCATTGGGTTAAGAATAATATTCTTCAATGGAATCAATGTTTTGTCAAACTATGGTGAGCTTATGAAAACGGTTGTTTACCGAATTCTTCTTTGTTTTTTTATAATCAACGCGTTTGCTTTGATACGTAATTCTTACGCAGAGACACTAAAGGTCGGTTGGGATACATGGCCTCCTCACCAGATTGAAGGGAACGATGGAAAACCTTCAGGTATAGATATCGATTTGATATCCGAGGTTTTGAAAAGGGCGGGTTTTGACGTTTCCTTTCACATGCTTCCCTGGCCTCGGCAATTGGTGTATCTGAAGACAGGAGAAATTGACATTTCAATGTCTGCCTCAAAAAATTCTGAAAGAGGAGAATACGTTTATTTCTCTGATTCATTTTTTAAACTGGCATATAATTGCTTATATGTGAGAAGCGAAGACGCCGAAAAATATCAATCCGTAAAAACCTTAAAAGATTTCCTGAATTACAATGTTAATCTCGGTGTTAAAATAGGTGCATCGTACTCTAATGAATATGACGAATTGAAAAAGAATAACGCCTTGATGAAAAAGATTCAGGCGGTCCCTCAGGATATTCAAAATATCAAAAAATTGGCTGTTGGCCGAATTGATGGTTTTTTATGTGGAGAATTTGCCGGTAAGGCTGTAATTAAAGAGGCTGGACTCGAAGGTAACATTCATAAACTGATATATTTATATGGTGAGGAAGAGGCCTCTTCATTCCTTATGTTCAGTAAAAAATCAATGAATGAAAATCAGGTGGAAAAGATTGATCAGGCTTTAAAAAGTATAAAAGTTGACGGCACTCACAAAAGGATTATGAATAAGTACTATTAATACGCCATCATAGATGCTTGTGGAGATTTATACGGTAATGAAAATGAGGCAAGGATACAGTGCGATCATTGTCCCCCTGTGCGTTCTTTTTTTTCAGGTGTTTCTTGGCGGCTGTGGTGACGGGGGGCAGGCGGTTAGGCCGGGGACGGTCTGGAACGGGGATTTCCTGGCGGACACGCAGGCGACGGTCGACTCCCTTTGGGGGTATGCGATGATTGACGGGGACCTTGTTGTGTCGTCGCGGTCGGTGGATGATCCTGTTGTATCGCTTGATCCCCTGACCAGTCTGGTCAGGATATCCGGGGACGTCACCATGGTTGGGAATGATGCGCTTGTTGATCTGACCGGCCTTGGCGCATTGACCCGGATTGGGGGCGATCTGATCCTTGTATTCAACGAAAACCTGGCCGATATGGCCCTGCCGGCCCTTGTGCGGATCGGAGGATGTCTGCGAGTCGAGGACAATGCGGTGCTTTGCGCGTCCCGGGCCGTTGCCTTGAGGGAGCAGCTGAGAGGGCGTGAGGGTATCGGCGGCTATGTGGATTTTAGTGCCTGCATGGTTTGCGTGGAGGACCGGATCGACGACCATGACACCGATTTCCTGTCTGTTTTTACCGTCCGGGAATTCGAAACGCTGGGAATCCGGGTAGGACACGACCCGTCCATTGACTATCATCTGACACTTAGCGGCCATGCCCTTCAGCCGGTCGGGGATCATCCCTGGGCGGATGAGGGGACGGATTTTTTTTACATCACCCCGCCTCTCGGTCAAAGCCTGCTTACGCTCACCCCCGCAGACCGGGTGATCGATCAGATCATCGAAGACGGCGACGTGGCGTCTGCGGATATGTCGATCGACGTGTTCTCGCCGGGCGGGGATTATCCCTGTGCCCCGCGCTCATCCAAAGAAAGCTGGGCATTGATCTTTGGGGACACTCTGGAAGGCGGCCGGGTGTTTCAACTTCGGTTTTACGGATCAGCGACCGCCGATTAGGATAACGACGAAAACCTGCCCCGCCCACCCCGTCCCGCCCATGCCCTGGCCCTTCATCGGAACCGCTGAATCATCGACATCAGCTCCGACATATAGTATGGTTTCCCCTGGGATGAGCCCCGGGTCGGACGGGGCGTTCATGCCGTTTGCCGGGGGTCGGGCGCTGAAACGCGGGACAAACGGTTTTTTGTTTTGCCGGGATGGTCCCGGCGATAAAGGCGGCGCCGTCAGGACGGCTGGACAGGACAGGATCATGCAGGCATTGGATACGATTGTATTTTGTGATTTCGACGGTACCATCACGGTGGAGGACACCTTTGTCAAGGTCTGCCGTCATTTTGCCGCCAAAGAGGTGGTGGACGGGATGCTGCGGGATGTTTTCAAGGGGCGGCGGACCCTCCGGGAGGGCATCCGGATCATTGTGGAGTCCATTGCCTCGTCCCGGTATCCGGAGATGCTGGATTTCGTGAACGGCACGCCGCTTCGGCCGGGCTTCGACGAGTTTCTGGATTTTCTCGATGACAGGGGCGTGCCCTTTGTGGTGATTTCCGGCGGTCTTCTGGGGCTGGTGCACCGTCAGCTGGGGGACCGGGTCCGGCGGGCCCGGGACGTGTACGCGGCGGACGTGGATACGGACGGGGAGTTCCTGCGGGTGGTCTCGCCCTTCGCCGACGGCAGCGAACTGGTCAACAAGAAGAAGATCATGGATACCTATCCTTCCCGGGAAACCGTGGCCCTGGGCGACGGGGTCACGGATCAGGGCATGGCCCTGTCCGCGTCGCTGGTGTTCGCCCGCAGACACCTGGCCGAGTTTCTGGACAAAGAAGGGCGGCCCTACCTGCGCTGGGAGGATTTCCATGATGTCCGGGACGCTTTGGCCCGGCGATGGGGGACGGTATGACGGTCTTCGCCCTGGCGGACTGCAACAATTTTTACGTCTCCTGCGAGCGGGTGTTCAATCCCCGGCTGAACGGCAGGCCGGTGATCGTTCTGTCCAACAACGACGGCTGTGCCGTGGCCCGGTCCAACGAGGCCAAGCAGCTTGGCATCGCCATGGGGGCCCCGGTGTTCAAGGAGCAGGAGAAAATCCGGCGTCACGGCATCGTCGTGCTGTCCTCCAACTATGCCCTTTACGGGGACATGTCCCGCCGTGTGGTTCAGGTGCTGTCCGGGTTCTGTCCGGCCATGGAGGTCTATTCCATCGATGAATGCTTTCTCGATCTGTCCGGCATGGCCGCCTGGAACCTGACGGAGATGGGGCGGACCATCCGGGCCGCGGTGCGGAAGCAGACGGGCATTCCCGTTTCCGTCGGGCTGGCGCCCAGCAAGACCCTGGCCAAACTGGCGGCCCGGATCGCCAAAACATCACCCCGGGCCGACGGGGTGCTGGACCTGACCGATGCCCGTCACCATGACCGGGCCCTGGCCATGACGGCGGTGGAGGATGTCTGGGGGGTGGGACGGCGCTACGCCCGGTTTCTCCGGTCATACGGGATCACCACCGCAAAACAGCTCCGTGATGCGGACCCTTCCCTGATCCGGAAGAAAATGGGGATCAACGGGCGGCGCCTGATGGACGAACTTGCCGGGCGAAGCTGCTTTGCTCTGGATGATCATCCCGCCCCGAAAAAGAATATCACCGTGTCCCGGAGCTTCAACGCGCCCCTCTCTGACCCGGAGGCTCTCCGGGAAGCGTTGGCAAGCTACGCGGTCCGGGGAGGCGAAAAACTCCGCCGCGAAAATCAGGTGGCCGGTGTGGTCACGGTCTTTCTGATGACGGACCGCTTCCGGCCCGAGCAGTTTTATTACAATACGGAAACCATAAGGCTGGCCGTTCCCACCCACCACAGTCCGGACCTGATTCGCGCGGCCCTGGCCGGTTTTGAAGCCATGTACGTTCCGGGTTATCTGTACAAGAAAGCGGGGATTTTTTTTCAGGAACTGGGAACCTCAGCCATGGTGCAGCGGGGCCTTTTCGACACGGTGGACCGGGAACGCGGCGACTGTCTGATGGCGTCCCTGGACCACATCAACACCCGCATGGGGCGCGATACCCTGCGCTATGCCGCCGCGGGGCTGTCGGCCGATCAGTCCTGGCGCACCGTCTTCCGGCACCGATCCCCGGCCTGGACCACCCGCTGGGACCAGCTGCCTTTGGTGGTCTGATCGGAATCAGGGCGTAAACGGTATCAGCGAAAGGTCCTTGATGATCCTGAAATGCTTCACGTTGCTCGTCATGAGGGGCAGATTGTTTTCAACCGCCGTTGCGGCGATGATGGCGTCACCGGATCGGAGGCCGGAGCCCTGGGCGTACTCTTCAATGTAGATGGAGGCCCGGTGCCCGATGTTTTCAGTGAGCGGCAGGACAAAAAAATCGAAGGCGGACAGGAAATTCTTGATATGTGCGTGCTGGTTTTTGTTCTGGGCGCATTGAAGCAGTTCCATGTACGTCTGGATGGAAAGATGGCGTTCCTCCGCCGTTTCCATGACGGCGACGGCTTTTTCGTTGCCCCGCTGGGCCCAGATGAATATGTCCGTGTCAAAGATCGTCATAGCGGGATTGGCGCAATGTGTTCATGATGTCGGAGACCGGCGTGTCGGAATCCTTGGCCATGCCGACGAAAGGGTGGTCCTTCATGTTCACGGCTTTTTTCTGCGTCGCAGGAATCAGAATCCCTTTGACCTTGCCCCGGTACAGGACCGTCACGTTTTCATTCCGGTCCAGAGCCTTGAGCACATCATTCATTTTGTATCTCAAATCGACAATGCTGGCTTTCATCGCGTTTTCCTTGTTTAAATGTATGCTTGAACTATACATTGACAGAGGGCGTGCGATCAAGAAAAATGTGGTTCGACTCATTTTGGGCGCATTCGGAAAAAGGCATCCAAACAAGTCTGTTTCAGTTTTCCGTGGTGATGTCCACGCCGTTGCATTCCACCCGGTATCGGACGGATTTGTCCCATTTGATCTTGTGGCGGAGGATGTATTCGTTGCCCGCCTGGGCATAGAACGAGACGGGGTCGCCGTAGATGACGCCCCGGGGGTTGAGGCGGCAGGGCGTGATGCTGTGGCTGCCGGGGAGCAGGGTCACCGTGTCGGGCAGTTCGTAGGCGGTCTCGCCTTTCAGGGTGCCGGTGGCGGTCTTGCCGTTTACTTCGGCGATGCGGAGCACGGCCGGGTCTTCCACGCGAAGGGTGCCCACGGCCCACTCGGGGGCGTCCGGCCCGGTGTATTTCAGCACGGTGCAGGCCGATGCTCCAAAGAGGATGAGGCCGGAAAGAAGCATAAATGTGAATGTTGTCGGTCGCATGATCATAAATTCCAATGATGCATGAACACAGGGGTTCAGATACGATTTGTCTTATCTTTATCGGGGTCGCGCCGTCTGGAAACGCAGGTTTAAGGCCGAAATCATATAACCAATCGTCAAAAAAATAAAGGAACAATATGAATATCGAATTAATATCCACCGGCGAGGAAGTCGTTCGCGGGGTCATTGCCGATGAAAACGGGGCCTATATGGCACGCATCCTGACGGCCCTTGGGTTTTCCGTTGGCCGGCACGGCTGCGTGGGCGATGACCTGGATGACCTGGTCGCCCTGTTTGCCGAGGCCGACGGTCGGGCCCGGGCGGTGATCGTCACCGGCGGCCTGGGCCCCACGGTGGATGACCGGACCGTTCTGGCCGCGTCCCGGGCCTTTGGCATGCCGATCATTCACAACGAGGCGGCGGAGCGGTCGGTGACGGCGTTTTTCGAGCGGTGGACCATGGCCGTTCCGGAGTCCAACCGGAAGCAGATGCGGCTGCCGGACGGGTCGGAATGCCTGGACAATCCGGTGGGCACGGCGCCGGGGTTTACGCTGGACACGGGGAAAAGCCGGTTCTTCTTTCTGCCCGGTGTTCCGGGGGAAATGCGGGTGATGCTGGACCGGCACGTGCTGCCCCGGCTTTCGGTGATGGCCGGGTCGGACCGGGAGATCTTTCGGTCCCGGACCCTGTCGCTGTTCGGCCTGCCTGAGGCGGAGGTGGACCGCCGTCTGGCGGATATGGAGACGGTTTTTCCGGGTGTACGCCTGGGGCTCCGGGCCGTGTTTCCCGTGATTGACATCACGCTTTACGCCGGAGGAACCGATGCCGAGGCCGCGGAGCGCCGTCTGGATCAGGCCCGGGACTGGGTGATGGGGGCCGTCGGTGAGCATGTGTTTTCAACCCGGGGCAGAAGTCTGGCCGAAGAGGTGGGCGAGGGCTTGCGGCAGGGCCGTAAAACCCTGGCCGTGGCCGAAAGCTGCACCGGAGGGCTGATCGCCCATATGCTGACCAATGTGGCCGGGAGTTCGGATTATTTTCTGCTTTCGGCGGTGACCTACGCCAACGAGGCCAAAATCCGGGTGCTGGGGGTGCCCGAAGCTCTGATCGCCCGGGCGGGGGCGGTCAGTGAGGAGACGGTTAGGGCCATGGCCGAGGGCGTGAGGCGTGTGTCCGGGGCCGGGATCGGCCTGGCCGTCAGCGGCATTGCCGGGCCGGGGGGCGGCTCCGCCGACAAACCGGTGGGCACGGTCTTTATCGGGCTTGCCGACGACGCCGGAACCCGGGCTTTCCGGCTGTGCCGGGACATGAAAAACCGCCTGAAAAACAAAACCCTCTTCGCGGTATCGGCCCTGGACTACCTTAGGCGTCACATCGGGACTTGCGCGTCGTGAGGGCCTCTCAAAATACTATCGTTGACCCGTTGATGGGCAAAGCAAAGCCCACCTGCCCATCATGGTCTTAAGATAATGACATTGGAAGGTGATGGGCTTTCCCCCTTGAGAGAAGCCACAGGCTTATTAACCACCCGTTCGCTGCGCTCACTGAAGAACTCGAAGGGCCACGAAGAAAAGCCCACGATTTACGGTCTTTTTCGTGCTCTTCGTGCCCTTCAGTGAGCAACGCGAACGGGTGGTTTAACAATAAAGTTCACCTCCAACTTGAGGGAAGTGCATAACCGGATTTTTTAATTATCACTCAATGCCGTTTACTTAAAAAATGTGCCTTTGTTACGTGATGGGCAAAGCGCAGTGTGCCCATCATTGGAGCCGGCCGGATGATTCACCGTGACGGCATCGAGGCCTCAGCCAGGATGTCGATGGTGGACAGCCGCGGGATCAGGCGCCCCGCGTTTTTCCGCGTGATTTTTTTGTGATCGCTGAGCCGGAAGAACCGGTATCCCAAGGGGCCGAGGATGTCGGCCAGATCGTCGAACCCATATCCGTTTTCTTTCATCAGATAGCCCCCCGCTTCGAAAATGATCAGCGGCCTGAACCGGGCGATGCAGGCCTGCGCCCCGGTGATCACGTCCAGCTCCCTTCCTTCGGTGTCGATTTTGATCAGATCCAGTCGGTCGATGGCCTGGCTGCGGCAGTAGCCGTCCAGGGACAGGACCGAGGTCCCGGTGCTTGGGGCGACCATGCCGCCGCTGACCGGATGCCGGGGCGAGACCCAGTCGTTGATTTTCCAGCTGGCCGTGGCGGGGACGTCGGAGACGCCGGCTTCGGTATGCGAAACGAAGCGTTTGACCGGATGAATCCGGGCACCGAGTGCGGGGTTCAGGGCCAGATGGGTCAACAGCTTGGCATGGGCTTCGTCGGCGGGTTCGAAGGCATGGACGCGGCTCCGGGGCAGGGACATGCACAGGGGCAGGGCCATGCTGCCCAGGTTGGCACCCACATCGAAAATGACGGCGTCCTCGGGCAGGAGTGCGAGGCTTTTCCGGATCAGGTCGCCCTGAAACCGACCGAACAGAAAGACGGCCAGATCGATGCCCTCGGACAGGTCCAGCCGGTAGGTGATGCCCCGGCGGCGGACCCGGACCCGGCCTGATGTGAGAAAGGGTCGGATCAGGACATAGATCAGCCCGGCGATCAGAAGCTTGATCCGGGTCAGGGGCAGACGGTGTTGAAGGCGGGCCGTGAGGGTCATGGCGGTCAGATGAATTTGATGCGCAGGGCCGCGAACACAACCATTTTCAAAAGAATGAAGCCGTGGCGCCAGCGTTTGATGTTGGTGGTGCCGTACCGCCTCTGGCGGTAGCGGATCGGAAGGTCGATGATCTTGAGGTTGAGCTTCGCCGCACCGAACAGCAGGTCGAAATCGCCGAAGGGATCGAAGTTGCCGAAATAGGAGCGGTTTTTGGCGATGGTGTCGTAATCCTTTTTGTAAAGCACCTTGGTCCCGCAAAGGGTATCCTTGACCGGCTGGCCCAGAAGCCAGGAAAAGGCAAGGCTGAAGAATTTGTTGCCCACCATGTTCACAAAGCGGATGGCCTGGTTTTCCATGGGATATACCAGCCTGACCCCGTTGACAAACTCGCCCCGGCCCGAGACCAGAGCCCTGTAGAACCGGGGCAGGTCTTCGGGGGCCACGGTCAGGTCGGCGTCCAAAATCATCAGCACATCGCCTTTGGCCTGCGCAAAGCCCAGGCGGACGGCGTCGCCCTTGCCTTTGCCGGTCTGGCGAAACAGTTTTACGTTTTTTTCCGGGTAGCGGGCCATCAGGGCCCGGATGGTTTCATAGGTCTCGTCATGGGAATGCCCTTCGACAAAGATCAGTTCGGTGCGACTGCCCATCAGCGGGGTTCGACGGAGCAGGGCCTCGATGTTTCCGGCTTCGTTCCGGGCCGGGATGATCACCGACACCGGGGGCCGGGCCGAGGGATCGGTGTCGATGGGCGGCGGTTCTTTGCGGGCCACCGCGAAGGTCGTCAGGGCGAACCAGCTGAAGGGGGGAAAGGCCGTTAAAAAGCGGTTGCACAGTCGCGACAGCAGGGGAACCCGAAGGGGCAAAAGAATCAGATGGCTCTGCTTGATGGTTTCGAATCCCGAAAGGTTTAAAAGGTTTACGATGT
Organism: Desulfatiferula olefinivorans; assembly: GCF_054657895.1. NCBI lineage: Bacteria > Pseudomonadati > Thermodesulfobacteriota > Desulfobacteria > Desulfobacterales > Desulfobacteraceae > Desulfatiferula > Desulfatiferula olefinivorans. The sequence continues at coordinate 77,374 of NZ_BAAHXV010000008.1, forward strand.
CGTTGGGCGCGAACCAGTTCTGCTCCAGATAATCGGCCGTGAGCTTGAACCGCCGGGCCAGGTCCATGGGAATCCGCCACAGGTTGTTGGGGAAATTCAAAATGATGCGTGTGGCGGGATGGGACAGGGCATGGACCCGCTCCAGAACCCGCTCGACGTCCCAGAGGTTGATCACCAGATCCGACAGAATGATTACGTCGAAGACGGCGTTTATGGCCGGCTCATGGGCGTCCGCCCGGACAAAGGACAGGTGAGGGTGCTTGCGTTTCGCCTGCCTGATCATCTCCGCCGAAAAATCGATGCCCAGGCCGAAGCCCGGGGAAAGACCGGCCAGAAGATCCCCGTGGCCGCATCCCAGCTCCAGGACCCTGAGGCCGGGGGGTACGAAAAACCGGTAATAGTGCCGGAGCTGCTTTGCGTAATAGGCCCCGGCCCGAAGGGGGCTGAGGCGGAAGGCCGAGGCCCTGTCCCAGCTTTCCATGCGCTGCTGTCTGTACTGTCGTTCCGCTGAAATCATACCGTCGTCGGGTGTTCCGGGTTAGGGTCCAATGGGGCCGGTTCCTGCCGTTCTCTTAAGACCCTGATGGGCGGTTTTGAGTCCATGGCGTTGAACGGCCCATGTCGCTTATGTTTCGACCATAAACGCCAATTATGCAACCTTTTTTTTACCCCGTAAAAAAGGGTCGCGGCCGGATTCAGATCAACGGGCGCATGCTCAGAAAAATGAGCAGGTAGCGCAGGTTTTTTCCGGTGAAGACCAGGATGAAGAAAAGGGGAAGGGGCACCCGGAAGAGACCGCCGATCAGGCAGAGGGGATCGCCGATAACGGGCAGAAAGGAAAACAGCAGGGACCAGGACCCGTAGGTTTTGAAAAAAGCACCGGCCCGCTCACGGTCACGGGCCGAGATGCCGAGGAACCGTTCACAAAGGGCCTCGCCGCCGTATCGGCCGACGGCATAGGTGGTCAGGGCTCCCAGGACGTTCCCCGCGCCGGCCGCAGCCACCAGAAAGAGCGGTGAGTCTGAATGGGGAAGCAGGGCGATCAGCAGCCATTCCGAACCTAAGGGGATCAGCGTCGCGGCCAGAAAGCCGACGGTGAACAGATACGCCGTGTCGTTGGCGATGATCCAGTCGGGCAGGGGAATCATGACAGGGTTTTCCGGATGGGGTTCATGGCTTTCGACCCGTGTGAACCGCTCATGCCGGGTTCCGCTGATGGATTTCCGTGAGCCGGTCGACGTCGACGATCAGCCCCACCCGTCCGTCGGGCATGATGGCCGCACCGGAGATCCCCGGGACGCTTGCCATGCTTTCCCCCAGACTTTTGATGACGATCTGCTGTTTGCCCAAAAGTTCGTCGACCCCGAGAGCGATGCGGCGGCTGCTTCCTTCAACGATAACCATCAGGTGGGCGTCGTCGTCTCGGTCGATTCGGGGCATGCCCAGCAGATCTTCCAGATCGAAAAAAGGAATCAGCCGGGTCTGGATGTTTACCATGCGGCCCGTTCCGGACACGGTTCTGATGTCGCCGGACGGCACCCGGGTGGAGGTGACGATGGACAGGGTGGGAATGATGAACCGATGGCTGCCGACGCGGACGATCATGCCGTCGATGATGGCCAGGGTCAGGGGGATCCGGATGATGAAGGTGGTGCCTTTGCCCTTTGCCGACCGGACGTCGATCTGACCCCGCAGGGCTTCGATGGCGGTTTTGACCACGCTCATCCCCACACCGCGCCCGGACAGGTCGGTCACCGTTTCGGCGGTGGAGAACCCCGGCTCGAAAATCAGGTTGATGATCTCCCGGTCGGACAGATTGTCGTCGACCGGCAGACCCGTGGCGTGGGCTTTTTTAAGGATCTGGGCCGTTTCGATGCCCCGGCCGTCATCCTCGATTTCAATCTGGATGTTGCCGCTCTTATGAAAAGCCCGGATGACGATATGCCCCTCGGCCGGTTTGCCCTGGGCCAGGCGATGGGCTTCATCGGGTTCGATGCCGTGGTCCATGGCGTTTCGGATGATGTGCAGAAGGGGTTCGCCGATTTTGTCGACGATGGTTTTGTCAAGCTCCGTCTCTTCACCCTGCATGGAAAAAGCGATGCGTTTGCCGGATTTTTTCGAGATATCCCGGACCAGACGGGCCACTTTCTGGAAGGTGGACCGGATGGGCACCATGCGAAGGGACAGTCCCGCTTCCTGGAGGCCCCGGGTGATTTTATCCATCAGGGCCAGGTTCCGGTTCAGTTCCCGGGATGTGATGTTCCGGATTTCCTCGGACTGCATGATCATGGACCCGGCAATGACCAGCTCGCCGATCATGTCGATGATGCGGTCCAGGCGTTCGGTGTCGACCAGAATGGAGTCCTTGACCGGTTTTCCCGTGGAGGCGGCGGCGGGTGCCTGGGTGTCTTCCGGGGTACCGCCCTCGGTGACGCTTTGGGCTTTCGACGATTCCTCGCCCAGGGCGGCCCGTGTGTTGATCCGGTCCAGGGCCTCGAGAAGGTCGTCCACCGGCGGAGGGGGCTGGGTGAAGGCCCCGCCGTACCAGCCGTAGGCATGGCGGAGCCAGTCCACCACGGCAAACAACAGGTCCGTGTCGTGGAAAGCCGGGGCCGCTTCGAGCATGTCCTCGGTGGCGTGACAGAGCCGTTCGACATCCTTCAGGTTCAGAAAGCCCGCCTCGCCTTTTTTCGTATGAATCAGCCGCCGTATCCGGGAGATTGAGTCGGGGTCATAGGCCTTTTCGTTGGAAAGAAGCAGGGTTTCCATCGTGTCGAGGATCGGGGGCTGGAGCGAGAGAAACTCGGCGAACAGGTCCATGTCCAGATGGCCGGGCAACACGCCGGGATGTCTCAGCCCCTGCGGTGCGGCCTGGGCCCCCGGTGATGGGGCGGCAGGCGGTTCGTCAGGCGAATCGAACGGCGGGACGTTTTCGTTGGAACCGGCCGCCTCGTCGTGCCCGGCGGATGCCGCTGCATCGGCGTCATTTTCGTCATCAAAGGGAAACCGGGCCGCACTGAAATCGTAGGAGAGCCGGGCATGGTTCTGGATGACCGTGATGCTTTGGCCGATGAGCTCAAACAGGGGGTCGGGAAACGGCGCCTCTTCGGCCAGGGCGTCGGCCATCATGGCCGTGAGCCGGAGCAGGGCCTGTTCGAGCACCGGCTGGTCATGGTTTCGGGCCCAGGGAAGCATCCGGTTGAATCCCTCGAGGATGGATGCGAGTTCTTCGGTGTCGGCGGGATCGATGAGCACAAAGGCCAGGGCGATATCGTCGATGGTGCGGGTCAGGTGCTCATGATCCATGGCGTTGGTTCCGATCTTGGCGTGCTTGTGTGAGGGTGACTCCTGATAATATCAGGTGATTGATGAATGACGGCTTCGTAAAAAGTCCGATTTCTGTGTTGCGCTTCATCCCTCGTCACTGCGGCTTACCCTAAGTACGCCTCATTCCTCGGGATTCGCGACGCCTTGAACTCGAACTTTTTTCTTTGCCGTCATGTGATGACTTTTTACGAGTTCATCATGAATGTAAGGTCAGGAAAACGGTTGAATGCGCCCTCGACTGAAATCGCTCGGAGCGATGGTTTTTTGTATAATGCCGGTATTATAATTAATGACAGGGGCAATGTAAAGTCCCATGGAACGCCCTCAGCAATTCTCGGTGAATGTCAAAAGGTTATGAAGGAGCGGGCCAGGCACGCGATGGTGGGCATCACTAAACGTTGGAATCACTGTTTTCATGATCGCGGAATTCCAAGCGTTTCAGTAGATATGGGCTATCTGCGCCCAGATGAAAAAAGTGCTCACACCGTCCGTGATTGTCCGTGAATGAACCGCGTGCGAAGGGAAAAACAAAAAAAACGGCCCCCGAGGGGGCCGTTTTTTGACAAAGAGGGTAAAAGAGCGACGTGTCACGGCTAACGGGCCATGACACGCATGGTGCCATGAACATCGACAATCAGACGTTCTATGTACAGGGTGCCCAGGGTTTGTCCAGCGCCGATGTCGGTTCCCAGCCGGACGGTGGTCTGAAAATTTCTGATATTCACGACCGGTCCGTTGAGATCGCATTCGAAACCTGTTGCACCGTTGGTTGTCACAATCCTGGTCGTCGTGGAAGGATCGATTCCGATGGTCCCTTCGTAAGACGTGTCGGCAAGACTGAGGTATCCCCCTTCTTTCCCACCGAAGTAGTACGTTCCGGTTTCCTGATCATGGTTGATGTGCATGATGCCCAGCATATCTGAAAAACCGGCCTGGGCAGTGATCTGGTCCAATTCCGTGTCAGACATCCGGGTCATCTTCGCGAAACCTGATGAAGGCAGTGCACATACGCACACAAGACATAGAATGATTGCAAATAAACGAAGCTTAATCATGGCGAACTCCTTTCTGTATTATTTCAACAGGTAACCCGGCTATCCTTTACGAGAAAGGACCCGTGGCTTTCCGTCCCAGGGTTACCCCTGGTTTGGCGCATAGGAGGCGACCCGGCCATCCTTCACGATGAAGGATCCGTGGCTTTCCGTCCCAGGGTTACCCCTGGTTTGGCCTAATATACTCATTGACAGTTCATGAAAAAAAACATGGAACAGGCGACCCGGCTGTCCTTCACCATGAAGGACCCGTGGCTTTCCGTCCCAGGGTTACCCCTGGTTTGGCGTGGTGTGAGGCAGCCCGGCTGTCCTTGACGAAAAAGGACCCGTGGCTTTCCGTCCCAGAGTTACCTCTGGTTTGGCAAAATGCGCTTCGTCACTCTTTTACCCATGCCCGGCCTGTTCGTCTGGCCTGAAAAGACCGTGCATGGCTGACCCCGTTGTCAAAGATCGCGCAGACATCCGCATGGGGCGGACGATCTGCCGTACATCAATCTTATCGGTCAAAAGGGGGTGGAACTGAAGGGGGATACGTCGATTTTTTTGAAGATGTAAAAAAAGAAAGACGGCTGTCCGGATCGGCCTCAGGGCTGTGCGTCGGTCTGGTCGATATGGACCTTGACGACAAAAAATTCCGGGCCGTTTTCCGATCCCAGGCCCAGGGTCTGAACGCAGGTGGGCGTGATGAATGTCAGAGGGGCGTTTTTGACGAAACCCTGGTACCTTGCCGTGGATTCCTTGCGGTTCACGACGATCATCCACCTTTCGTCCCGGCATGCCTGGAAGGCCAGATACCGGCTGTCGGGACTGAAGGCGACCATGCCGATTTTATCGTATCGGGCCAGTTCCGCGCCGTCTAAAATCACGATGGTCGATGCGCCGTCTTTGGCGACGGCGACCAGATGTCGGCTGTCCGGGCTGAAGGCGAAAAAGGAAATGGATTCGTAGGACGTCCCTTCGGTTCCGTTGACCACCAGCCGTTCGAGGTCCTTGTCTTTGGCTTTGTAGATAAGGGTTTTGGCGTCGGGGCTGTAGATGGGCACGGAGACGGACTGGTAGGTTTTGCCGCGTTTCCCGTCGGCGACCACGAAGGAACCGTCGTCGTTCGCGCCCACATAGCCGTGATGCCTGGAATCCGGGCTGAAATGATAGGGCCCGATGTTGGCAAGCCAGGGGCCGGGGGCGTCATCGACGATGATCCGGCTTTTTTTGCCGTTGAAAACAGAATACATCCACCTTCCGGAATCCGGGCTGAACAGGGGCAGGCTGACGGCTTTGTAGGATTTTTGGGGTTTGCCGTCGATGACGGCCGTGTGACGCTCGCCGGATCGGGCCACATAGGCGATGCGTTTGGAATCCGGACTGAAGCCGGCGGAGAGGATGTCATCGTATGCGGGGCCGGCCGAGTCGTTCTGCACCAGGGACCAGCCGGAATCCGTTTTTGCCGTATAACAGATTTTTCGTGAATCCGGACTGAAAAATGCGCCCTTGATCTCCCGGCAGGGAGGGGAAGCCTTACCGTCGACGATCAGGGACCAGGCCGCGTTGTCATAGGCCGGGTAGGCCATCCGTGAGGAATCGGCGCTGAAAAGGGGATAACCGTTGCCGTTGATGCCGGAGTGATTGGGGCCGCGCGTTCCGTCGATCACAACAAAATAACGCTTTTCGCGGTCCCGTACCGGATAGGCGATTTTTTTCCCGTCGGGGCTGAACACGAGGTTGGCGATGGCGTCGAAGGGTTCGCTGATTTTCCCGTCGATTACCGCGTGGGCGGCCTTGTTTTTCCGGGCGATGTAGGCCAGGCGTCTGCCGTCCGGGCTGAATCGGGGGCCCAGGGTGCTGATGGTGTCGAACACGGGGCCCAGTGTGCCGTTGCAGAAGATCGCGATGCCCGGCGGCGGCCCGGGAACCTTGACGGCAAACGCCACCGTGTCCAGAAGGGGAGGGTTGGTGGTGACGGTGGACGGATAGAGGATAAGGCCGTCTTTGAGCATGCCGACGGATGTTTTTTCGTCGGTGAGGGTCAGGGCATTCGGGGTCTGGGCCCCATGGGCGTGTGTCCCAAGAACGATAAGGACGGTGACAACGATGGAAACGATGCGTGACATCACAGAGACACCTCGAAAGAACGCGTGAGTGATCCGGCTCCGAGGTATCGTTTTTCCGTTGACGGGCCGGGGTCGGGCGGTCAGTCAAAAGGATAGAGTTTTCCCATTAGTCTTTTGACGGTATCGATCCCGTGCCGGGTGGTTTCGACCATATGCTCAAGGGGCATGGTCGCGCTGATGGATCCGACGTATACCTTGGTTTCCTGATGATAGTCAAGGCCTGTAAAAGGGTTGTACACGGGCCGTGTCCAGTCGTCCGAGTTCATCTGAAGGCTCGAGTTGTTGGGCACCGTGTAGGATTCGTTGAAAATATAGGCAAAGGCCAGATCCAGTTCGATGCCGTTATCCATCTTGATGCCAAGACCGGTGCCGATGTTGTGCAGGTCCGGCAGGGCATAGAGGCCGTCATAATACTTGTCCTGAACCGAGGTGGGGCGGAATTCATAGCCCAGCCTCAGGGTCAGTGCGTCCGTGGGCATGATTTCAAGTGCCGTGCTCCAGTGCAGGGTACTCTCGAAGTCACGCTTGAGAACCATCTGATCCGGCTCTTCACCGTAGCCCATGATATTGACGAACCGGAGCAGGCTGAGAGGCTGGTCAAAGGTGAACCTGTCCTCCTCGACCACGGACCATTCGGCCCAGTGGAGATCGATCAGCCATTTGAGCTGCTTGAACGGCTGGAGTTTGATACCCAGCTGCACGCGCTGGGGATAGGTGAATGACGTGGAGGTGACGTATCCGTACTGGTCCTCGCCGCTGGTGGGCAGGTTGAGCATGGCGGCGGAGACGGGCAGCACCACGCCCTGGCTCAGCCAGTTCATCATGGCGGAGAACTGGGGGCTGTGCAGCATGGAGTACCGGCCGGTCATTTCCAGCTTGATTTCGCTTTGATAGCAGATCCCCAGGGAGAACCAGTTTTTGGGTTCCCACAGAAGGCCCAGGTTGTAGGACGGGGAAAAATCGTCCCGGAGCTTGAGGGATATTTGACCGACCTTGTCATAGGGGGCCACCCCGCCGCCAAACCAGGGCGAGGGCAGGGTCATTTCGGAAATGATGGGAATTTCGAGCCCCTCGGTGGATTCGCCCAGCACCCGGGTCAGGGCGATCATGTCGCTGGGGGAACGCATGTCCATGGTGGCGTAGGTTGCCGTCTGCCCCATGCCCACAGACAAACCCACGGACCATTGATCGTCGATTCTGTAACTGAACGAAGGGGCCGCGTAGATCAGGTGCTGCTGGACCACCGATTTGGCGGCGAAGCGCAGGGGGTCGTCGCTGTCTTCGTGGGTCAGACCCACGGCAAAGGGTGCGTAGGACGCCACGGCGAAGGTCCATTTGGAATCGGGCTCCCGGGTGGACAGGCCGATGGTGGGCCCCACCAGAAAGGGAATGGTATCGTTGTAGATGGGGATGTACATCAGGGGGCCGGTGGTGCCTTCGGTGCCGGCCAGGGGGTCCCGTTTGGCCGGATCTTCGGCGTTGGGACCATAGTCTCCCAGAAAATTCGGTGCGTCCGGGTCGGCTTCCACCCCGGTGGTGATGAGGATGACCGGCAGGGAAACGGCCTGGGTGAAGGTTTTGCCGTCGTTTAATCGGGACAGGCCCGCCGGGTTGTAATGAATGGACAGAATACCCGGAGGGTCGGCCGTACAGGTGTTCGCAAGGGAAATACCCCGGGTGGCAATGGCCATCTGCTCATGAAACACGGCAAAGGCCGGATTGACGAATGCGGATATCAGAAAAAACAGACCCAGGGCCGGCAAGATGGCCGCGCGGCGGCGGGAGCTGCGGAAAAACACGGAAAAAAACGTCATACACAGGCCCATTTTCTTTCTCAAAGTTTGAAGTCAAAGGGGATGCTGAATGAGAACGTGAAATCGGAGGCCGAATTGGTCAACCCGATCCCCAGGGAGGTGCTGAGTGTTCTGCGCGGGGATACGCGCCAGCCCGTCCCGATGTTCAGCACCGCCGCCGTGGATGTTCCGCTTGTGGATGTGGCCCCGCTGTTCCAGCGATATGTGTATTTGGTCGAATAGGAATAGCTGAGGCTGGTGTTCAGCGATACGGTGTAGGACAGGGCGTAGGCCATGCCCAGGGACAGGCCGATGGTTTTGCCCGGCTCGACTTTGTTGAGCACCGTCTCGCTGCTGGTCGGTCCCGGTCTGCGCTGGCTGAGGCTGGCTGCATCCAGGGGGTAGTACACCGACCCGCTGCCGAAAACGAACACCGGATCCAGGGATTTGCTGACCGAAGCGCCGGCGGAAATCGAATAAAAGCCCGAGCCGGTGGACAGGGCCTCGTCCACGTCGATTTTGTAGGGGCTGGTCCCCGAGGGGATCACCACGGAACTGTTGAGGATGACGGTCGGGCTTCGTCCGTCGGAGGGTTTGGGCTGCCAGAGAAGGCCGAAGGACAGGTCGCCGATGTCGGTGGCGTTGCGCTCGTTGGAGGTGGAACGCTGGTCGCTTTTATAGACGAAGGGCACCGTGCCGTTGAGGGTCAGATTGTTCCGGAGGGCATACTTCATGATCAACGAGTTGGTGAGGTTGTGGTTGCTCGAATGATCCACCTGGGGAGAAAGGCTCTCGAGAATATCCGTTGAATTGTAGTTGTAGGTGAACCCGTAGGTCAGCTCAAGGGCGCCTTCACGGGACAGGGCGTAATCCTGGCCGGCGGCGGTCAGGATTTCCTTTTCCGTTTCGGTCTGTTCTTCCAGGGTGGCTTCGAGCTTGTTCCGGACGTCGGCCTCGTCCCTGAGACGGCTGATTTCTTTCTGCAGGACCTGCATCTGTTCGCTCAATTCCTGCATGGTCATCGTCGCACCCTCAGGCTGAGCAAACGAGGCGTCTTCGGCCCACGCGGACGTTGCCGGTATCAGGGCCAGATGGAAAACCAACATGATTTTAAGAATGTGTTCAGCCAATTACATGTCCTCCAACAGAAAATTATCGATGCAATGCCGTCTGGTTGTCATGAATGAGGAGCCAACGCATCATGGTTTATAATATTGCCTGGATTCAGGAACTTCCTTGAGCGCCTGGTCGATGTCAAGGGGTGTCCGGTCGAAGATTTCGGGATGAATGAAGGAGAGCGCCGTCTGTTCATCGATAAACAGCAGGTCCTCCTTCCTGAGGGTCAGGGCATGGTGGGGCTTCCTTGTATCGGCCGACACCACGAACATGACGTTTTCAAACCAGATATCTTCAAATTGTGCCAGGGTGTAACTGCTGTGGCCCCGCCAGGGATCGGCAATGAAAATGTGCCCCTTGTGCATGCCTTTGACCACGACAAAGTGCCGGTAGTCGAAGATCTTGATGGGGACAATGCAGGGCCAGAACTCCGAATCGGACAGATCCTCGATGCTCCCCTTGTATCCGTTGGCCTCGTAACCCAGAGCGTTGACAAATTTTTTCATGTCCAGAAGGGAAAAGGCACGCCTTGCTTTGATGCGTTCCGGATCCCCGTATTCGAGCATGCCGTGGATCACCTGCATTTCATTGAAATTTTCACCCAGGTAATAGCGAAGCACGGTGGCCAGGGCGGCGGATCCGCAACTGTAATCGTAAGCCTGTTTGACAATGCGGTCGGTCTGGAATTCGGACAGGGGGGTGATGGCATGACGCGTTGTGAATTGGGGGTCCTGGGCCGTCTCGATGATCCACTGCCCGTCCGGTGAGGGACTCTCGGGATAGAAGCTGGTGAAGATGGCTATGCCGATGATAAACGCAACAAGCACATGCATGGTCGGTGCTCCGGGACTTTCGATCCGCAGGGCGCGGGCGGTCGCCATGCAGTTCAGTCGATAAGGCACTGCCGTCATGGATCGGTAGGACAAAGTGCCGGTTATTTATAGGAATCAAATTGATTTATGTAAACAATGTTTAAAAGTTCAATATCAGTGTTTTGAACGATTGTAAAGTAAAAATGGGTGAAAATGAGGAATTATGTGTGAATGGTACCGATCATCGAAATGGGGAGGAGGCCCGTGGCGCATGCGATTTCGCCGGCTCAACGGGTTGCCCCGGCAGACGACGCTTGTTAAAGGGTATCGTTGGTCGTGATCAGAACGCTGCCGCCGCTGACGGCCATGCTGCCGCCGGTCATGCAGAAAGAGCCCAGGGTCTGGCCCATGTCTGCGGGCAGATGGTCGTCGTCATTGGCTTTCCAGGGGGTCGGGCCATGGCCCAGTCTGACCTTGAACCGGAGATCCGTCCGGGTGATCATTTGGTTGAGGGAGATGTGAATATAGGTCTCTCCTTCGGGAACGACCATGTACTCCACGCGGCCGGTTTCGGGGTCCCTGTGCTTGATCAGGGGCTTCCAGACGGTATGACCGTCTTCGCCCGAGGGAACGAGTACCGCCAGATTGCCGTCCTCGGCCCTGCCGGTGGTGATGGTCTGCCGGTTGGGGTAGATCAGGAAGGACTGATCCTGGTCGGAGATGTCATCGTGAGAAAAAAGATTGCCCTGGTAGCTGCACAGGTAATTGCCGGTAAGGCCGTCGGGAAGATCGATGCGCGAGCGGGAGATGGTCAGGGTTTTGTGGCGGAGGGCCGGATCATTGTCATAATATTCGGGCACCACGGCCATGCCCGTGAGGACGCCTTCAAAAACCGCGAACGAATAAGTGTCTTTGAGCAGGTGATCCCGATAATCGCCATAGGGACCGTCGTTTCCTTCGAACTTGTTCTGATACACCACGTTTTCGGCTTCGACGGTGGCCGAGAAGTTTTCACGGTAGGTGTTGCCGAAGGGATCCACGGCATCATAGCCGATGAAATCCACGGCCACGGTATTATTGAGTTCGGCGTTGTTCTGTGAAAAGGCTCTGAGTTCCTGTTTGATGATGATGCTGGGCAAGGGCACCTCGGGCAGGACGTCAAAGGCGGGATTGTCGCTGACTGCCTGGCCGGATATGCCCGCCAGCGACTCGTTCGAAAGGATCTCAAGACAAAGCGCCGGGATCGAGGTGACGCAAACGGAAAAAACAAACATCATGCAAAAGATAAAACGCTTCATTCCAGCTCCCGGTTGTCAGACCACGAATGATCCTTAAAGAAATTTTGGGAAATAAACAATGTTTATCGGATGGTAGCAGAGTCAAATTATACGGTCAATAAAAAAATAGGATGGCGTGTTTTCCGTAGTCTGGATGATTCGCTGCCGGAAAAACGGTCGTTTATATATAAGGTACAGCGGTCATGGCCCGGCCGGCTTCGGGTGCGATGATCAGTCGGTAATGCCTTTCTTGAATATCCGGGCGATCCGCCCGGCCAGCAGGTGGATGTGTTCTTCGGCGTTGTCGATGTCTTTGCCGGGATAATTCCGGAAGGTCATCAGCGTCCCCATCACCGATGAGATGAAGGCATGGGACAATGTCCGGTCAGGGTCCTCGATGCCGGACAGCTTGAACACCTGGATGATCTTGTCGATGAAGGCCGTCTGGAGAGCCTGAAACCGGGTCAGCAGGTAGTCGGGCATGTTGCCCTTGATCATCAGGTAACTCATCATCTGAAAGGTGGCCTCGTTGTGGATCAGATGGTCGACGATGGCCCGGGCCATTTCTTCCAGGGGTTCGACGGATGCGGGCGCACGGCTCACATCGTTGAGGCTTTCCTGGAACGCTGTGCGGATGGACGACAGATCCTTGATGAAGGCCTCCATGAACAGTTCTTCCTGGCTGGGGAAATAGCGGTAAATGGCGGCCGGGGAGACACCGGCTTCGGCGGCGATGTCCCGCATGCCGATTTCGTCGAAGGGCTTTCGTTCGAACAGTTTGAGGACGGCATCGAGAATCAGGCTTTTTCGGGCTTCGCGTTCATCTTCCCGGAGTTGTTTGAGGATTGAACTTGACACGGCGTTATCCTTTTTTGTGGGTTAGAAAGGGGACAATAACATAGTTTACCCGGATAAACAACAGTTATTACCAATGTTGCCCGGGGCAATCGCATGTATCTTCGTTCACGAGCACGGCAGGCCGAGGCTTATTCGGACGTCTGGTCCCACGCCGGTTGAACCATATGCGGCGGTGTTAGCGTTTCGCCGGCCGCCATCGTGAACGTGTGCGTGCTCCTGAGCGTAAACGTGAACGGCATGAATCCGTCCCGCAGGAAATCGATCATCCATGCGATTTCCCAACCGATATTTCAAGTCCGATCAATGGTGGTTTCAGACGGATTCAGGAGGAATTAGCGGACGGTAAAAAAATTTTATTATACACTTGACAAATACCTGTCGATATGTAAATGTACTCGTAAACAATGTTCGACATATTTTCGGTTGTTATTTTCTTGCATGTTTGCAGGCATGAAACATGGCGTCGAGTTGTGTGTCGACACCAAACCAAAAAAGGTGAACCCATTTCATGAAACGTCTGATCGTGCTTACCGCCTTCCTTCTTGTTCCGGGTTTTTCCCAGGCGCTGGAGCCCCTGACCGATCAGGCCCTGAACGATGTCTCCGCCCAGGAGGGGGTGACCGTCATTCTGGAAGATTTCAAGGTCACCACCCACACCGGCCTGACGGCCATCGGGGGCGATGACGGACTCGGCATTCCCGCCGTGCCCGACGGAGCCTGGTTCGTGCTCGACAGCACCCGGACCAGCGAACTGGTCGTCGAAAACGGCGCCATCGACTTCGACGCCCTGACCACCGGGCCCGACGGCCTCGCTGTGGGCCGCCACGGGGATACCCTCCCCGCAAACAGGACCGCCGCCCTGGTCGATTTCGGTGAAGCCTATTTCCATGTGAACATGACCGATGCCCGTTTGACCCTCAAGTTCGCCAACAACCCGCGGGGAAACGAGGGGGACGGGGTCACGGTGTTTTCCGATACGGTGTGTAACGTCGCCTTGAGCGGGTCCACGGTGACGATCAAGAGTGACGATGCCAAAATGTATATTTATTCGCACTGATGGTTTTTTTAAGGTGCGATGGGTGAACAGCGATCAGTCTTTCGACTGATGGTGATTCCAGTGAAAAAGCCAATCCCCGACGTCGGGGTGCGGAAAGCTCAAGGGTCCGTGATTCAGGACAGCCGGGTTGCCTCTGGAACGAATGACTAACAACCAACGTTAATCGATGAGGAGGAGAGTATGAAAAAACTGGTTCTGACGGCGGTCATGATGATGATGCCCTTTACGGCCCTTGCTCTTGACGCCATGAATGATTCGGCCCTGGATGAAATGACCGCCCAGGAAGGGGTGACCATTACCTTTGACAATGTTGTCATTACTCAGACGGCTGCCGATATGGCCTGGTCCGATTCTGACGGCGATGGCGTGGGTACCACAGGCGGTACGGTTTATCTTGCCCAGGGCGGTTCAACCGTCACCACCATTACCGACAGCCTGACCATCGACGTGGCCACCGCTGATGGTGACGTTGTTGTTGGTACTGAAACCATCGGCACCGGTACGACCTTCGTGAAAATCGGTCTTCCCAGCGTGTCTCAGGCCGCTTCCGCTAAAACCATGGAAATCAGCCTTGGTGCAGACGTAGCTGCAGCGGCTGGAGGAGCCCAGACTCTGGGTACCCTGTATCAGGATTCCGGAAGTTCATCTATCTCCGGCGCCGTTTACATCTACGCACATTAAGATGATGTGATGACTCGAAAACAATCGGAGACCCTGCCGGCCTCCGATTGTTTTCGGTCCGTGGTTTGACTGACACATGAGAAGGGCATATGGGCTTAAGGTGTTATATCCGGATCCAGGGCGGGAGAGGGCAGGAATCCGGATATAAGACGTTAAGCATTTTTTTTACCCTAACTCCTTGGAACGGCATATGAAATTACGGATCATGATCCTGGCGCTCTTCGGTTTGGTTTTGGGCCTGTCCATGAACGCTTTGGCGGTCCAGCCCCTGTCCGAGCAGGAACTGGGCGAGATCAGCGGCCAGGATGGGGCGACCTTCATCCTCCAGAATTTCGATTTCTATCTGACCAGCCCCGGGGTCCAGTACCTGGCCACCCATATCGATGATCCCACGGCACCTGCTCCCGCCAATCCCAAACCCGATCATCAGCGGGGTTCCATCGATTTTCAGACCCTGACCGTCAGCGACGGGAACCGGAATCCCGTGATCCTCTCGGCCAGTCTGGACTGGGACATCTACAGCATGTCTCTCGGTGAGACCGGCTACAATTATGCCCGGTTCGATCTGTACAACATCGACGGCACCATGGACATCGATGTGGACAACATCGCCGTCTCGCCCCTTGATCCCGCCGCCAATCTGGCCATGACGCCGGCCGACCTTGGGGGGATGCACATCGACGGGCTTGCCGTCGATCGGATGACCGCCACCCTGGGCGCATCGACCACCAACACCGGCGTGGCCGGTCAGATCGACCTTGCCATGCGGATCGACGGTCTGACCATCGATGCCTTCCGGCACCTTGCCGTTACCCCGGATACCCCGGTGACCTTTACGAATATCATGGTGGCCGGGTATTTTACCGGGTCCGAACCGGCCTACGACAGTACCCTGCCCCTGGCCTACACCGAAACCCCCGGGATCTGGTCCGAGCAGCGTGCCACCGAGTATGCCAACGGTGATGAAGCCCTCAAACAGAAACTGCTGGCCGCCAACCGGTGGGTGCCCGATCCGGCCTCCTGGGTGCCCCACGGGGTGCTTCAGATCGGGGATGTGGAAAACGGCAACCCCATGCGCATGGATTTTACCGTGGACCAAAACGAGTTTATTCCCTTTCCCTACGACATTCTGTCCGGCGAACCCACCCAGGACGAACGGGTCGAATGGTACGAACCGGTGTCCGGCGATCTGTTCAGCGACGCCCGGGGCTGGCGTGACGGCAAGGACAACTATGTGAAGGACGGCACCAATTACCATCCCGTCAAGAATCCCCGGTTCGGCAAGGCCTATATCTCCATGGACGCCCCGGTGACGGGGTCGCTGCGCATCGGTGAAGCAGGGGGGGACATCCTGATCGTCGACGGCATCAATCTCCAGATTCACGCGGAGATTCCAGGCTACGGATACGGGGACACGCCCAACTCTATTCCCCGGCCCTATCCGGACCCGCAGCTGGAGCCGCCCCGGTACGACGCTCCGTTTGATACATACTGGCAATAGGATAACCCATGAAGAAACGGCTTCATCACATCGTCTTTGTTTGGTTTACGGGCCTTGCCCTTGCCCTGGTCTTGGCCGATGCCTCCCGGGCCGGGATGGAAATCATGAGCGATGACGAACTGGCGCAGTTGGACGGCCAGTTCTCCACGATCACCATCGATTCCTTTTATCAGCAGAACGATACGGTCCGCATCTTCATGGATCTGCACCAGGAACTCTACGGCACCATCGATTCGGTGCGGGCCGGTTACTACTATCGACCCGCGTCCAGCATGCGGACCAACATGGCCGACATCGGCCTGTCCGGCTTTCACGGGTTTTACGATGTCCAGAAATACGCAGGCGACCTTAACGACGGGGCCTACTTCAACTTCGCCAAAATCGAATCCAACTTCAACACCCTGGCTCCCCAGGGCAGCGATACCTTCGAACCCTGGGGCAACGGCGGTTACCAGGGCGACGTGGGCTCCCTGACCCCGAACTGCAACTATTACGACTGGGATATCTGGATCGACAACTTCCGCTTCGGTGAAAGCCCGGACAAACCGGTGTACATGAACGGCCAGATCATCCGGCTGGAATTCGACGGTGATGTGGTCAACGGGAATCCCCATCTCAAACGTTTGATCGTCGGCACCAACGACCAGCAGGGCAACCTGTACGCCAACTACCACCGCTACACCGGCATCGTCAATCCCATGCTCACAGCCCACACGGCGGCCCGGTCTCTGGGCGTGGCGGATCCTTATGAATACACCACCGGGACCATGCAGATGGTGCGCGACTCCTACATTCAGTGTTTCGGCATCAACGTGTTCAACGTGGAAGACCGTGATACGGGCTTCTGGATGGTCATGAATTTTCAGGGTGACCATGTGGGCTTCGAACTGATCTCCGGTCTTCCGGAAAACGCCATCGACTTCTCGTACACCGAAGGGCTCAAATCCATTCCCCTGTGGGATCCGGACTGGTCCCCCGTGGCGGCCTTCGACGGTCCCATGCGGGATCCCTACGCCACCCAGACCAATACCCAGGCCAATTCCCACGAACACGGCCCGACCACGTCCGGAGGGAACTAGGCACCCTTCCGTTTGCAAACCGCTTGAAAACACGGTATAAAAAAACGCCGCCTTTGGGAAAAGGGGCGTTTTTTATTTTACGAAACCGGTTGACGTCTATGCCTGATTCACACATCAAAAAACATGCCCTCGTCGCGGCGCTTCTGCTTTCGATGCTTCTGCTCGTCTATGGTCAGGTCCGCCGTCACGGATTCATCAACTTCGACGATCAGGACTATGTGACCCATGAAAAAATCCGAAACGGCCTTAGCGTCACCTCGTTGGCCTGGGCCTTTTCCCTGCGGGACAACGACCTGACCTACTACCATCCTCTCACCTATGTGGCCCACATGATCGATTGCCGGCTGTTCGGCACCGACAGCGGGGCCCACCACCTGTCCAGCCTGGCCCTCCATATGGTCAACAGCCTTCTTCTGTATGCCCTTCTTTTTTGTATGACCGGGGCCGTGAGGCGAAGCGCCCTGGTCGCCTTTTTGTTTGCCCTTCATCCCATCGGTGTGGATTCGGTGGCCTGGATCGCCCAGAAAAAGACTTTGCTGTCGGCCCTGTTTTTTCTTCTTTCCCTTCTGGCCTGGACCCGGTATGCCAAAACGCCGGGACTGACCCGTTATCTGGTTGTCTGTCTTGCGCTGGCCGCCGGTCTTTTGTCCAAGCCCGTTCTCGTCACCCTGCCCGCCGTTCTCCTTTTGGTGGATATCTGGCCCCTGAACCGGTGGCGGCGGACGGCGGCGTGTCTGCCTGAAAATCCCTTCTTCCGCTGTGAGAGTCGGTCGTTTTTTGACCTTGTGCTCGAAAAGATCCCCCTATCGATCCTGGTGGGGCTCTGGGCCGTGACCCCGTTTCTGGCCGAGCATGTGACGGCCAAGAACATTCCCCTTGCTGTGGTGCCCATGGGGCTTCGGGTGAAAAACGCCCTTTTGTCCTGTTTTGTCTATCTGAAACAGTATGTGTGGCCTCTGGACCTGTCCTTTCTGTATCCCTATCCCGATGAGGTCAACACCGCCGGAGCCCTGGCGGCCCTGGTCGGGCTTTTGGGGATTTCCGTCCTTGCCCTTCGATCTTTCAGGCGTTTGCCCTATCTGGCGGTGGGCTGGTTTTTCTACCTGATCGTATTGTTTCCCTTCCTTGGCCTGGTCCAGGGGGCGGTCTGGCCGGCCCATGCCGACCGGTTTGCCTACCTGCCTCTGATCGGTATTCATCTGATCGTTGCCTGGGGCGGCTTTGATCTCATGCGTTATTTTCGGCTGGGACCACGGATCGCCTGGCCGGCCGTGGTCGTTCCGGTGTGTTTTTTTGCCGCACTGACCGCCCGGCAGGCCGCTTACTGGAAGAGTAATGAAACCCTTTACACCCGGGCCCTTGCGCTCAACGACCGGAATTATCTGGCCTACCATAACCTGGGGGTGGCCTATGATGAGGCGGGACGCACCGACGAGGCCAGGAAACAGTATTATCTGTGTCTGTGGGCCAAGCCGGGCTACAGCAGGGCCCATCACAACCTGGCGTTGAACCGTCTCAAGGCCGGGGACACGGCCCTCGCCCGGGAGCATTTTCTGGCCGCCCTTTCCGCCAATCCGGACATTCCCGAGGCCCTTTACAACCTGGGCGCCCTTTCCGCAAACGACGGGCGCATCGACGATGCGGTGTCCTGGTACCTCAAGGCCCTGGCGCAGCAGCCCGATTTCCCCGAGGCCCACAACAATCTGGGGGTGATGCGCCTTCGTCAGGGATTGACGGAGGAGGCCGCGGAGCACTTCAGGCAGGCGGTCCGTTACAAACCCGATCATCTGGAAGCCCTGGCCAATCTGGGCAACACCCTGTTTGACCTCGGCCGGGTCGAGGCGGCGTTGATGTGTTTTTCACGGGTTCTGACGGTTGACCCCGGCAACATCATGGCCATGAACGACATGGGTGTGGTTTATGCCGCCACAAACCGCACCGTCGAGGCCGAAGCCCTGTTTCGCCGGGTGCTTGATATCGATCCCGGCAATACCGCGGCTCTGGACAATCTGGCGCTGATCGCCGCGAAAAAAAACACGCTGGAAGCCGAGTATAACCGGGCTGTGGAAGGCCGCGACGCCGATTTCGAAGACCCGGAAAAACAACTTCGGGCGGCTGCTCTGGCCGCCGCCCTGGGACGCGTTTCGGAGGCGGAGTCCCTGTTTTCCGACGTTTTGACATTGATGCCGAATCACCCCATGGCCCTTTCCGGACTGGGGGCCCTTGCCCAGGCCCGGGGCCGGTATGGGGACGCGGCCGTGTTTTACGCCCGGCTGGCCGATCACCATCATGATCTGCGGGGTGAGGCCTATTATGCCCTGGCCTGTATAAGTGTGCTGGATGAGCGTCTGGACGACGGGCTTTCGTTTCTGAAGCGGGCAGCCGATGCCGGATTTACCGACTGGCACCGTCTGGCCGTGGATTCCCGTCTGGAAAAGGTTCGTCGTGACCTAAGGTTTCAGGCGTTTATGGACCGGGTGGGGTTTTTTCTTCCTGCGGAGGATTGAGGGCCTTGGGCGGTTCCAGGCTGAGGAAGGCGGGGGATCGTCTTATTCCGTCGAAGTCCGGGTCGGTATCGATCGTAAGCCGGAGGCCCGGATCGGCCGCAAGGGCTTTCTTCAGCTGGGCGACGGCCTCGTCGGGGCGGAGCATCAGGGCGTTCAGGCAGGCCATGTTGTATCGGATGCGCGGCTCGTATTCGGCAGCAGGCCCCAAGGCCGATTCCAGCACGTCAAGGGCCTTGTCGTAATCCCCCCGAAGCCGGTACAGGGTGGCCAGGCAGGCCGCGGCCTGTATACGGCCCGGTTGGTCCAGCGCGGTTTCAGGTTCAGACAACCGCTGTTCGATGTCCTCGGGCCGGGATAATATCGGGCCGCCGGGCAAGAGGATTCGAAATCGTTCAAGACAGCGGTCCCGGGCCGCCTTGTCGGCCCGGGCCGTTTCAAGATTGAGCCGTGTTTCCCGGTTCCCGGGCTGCAGGCTCAGGGCGTCTTCAAAATGCAGGATTGCGTCGTCGTAACGGCCCAGCCGGGCGTAACAGACGCCCAGAAGGCTGTGGCTGCGGATCGAGTCCGGCTCCAGGGCCGCAAGTTTCTGGGCGTGGGTCAAAGCCTTTTCATGATGTTTCCGATCGAGCATAAGGGCTGCATAGGCGGCATGGCCGTCACCATGGCCGGGCCATACCGATACGAGGGTGATGAGCCGCTGTTCGGCTTCGTCCTTTCTACCCTGATTCACCAGAAACATCGAAAGATCGTACAGCAGGTCGGCATTGTTGTCGGATCGGGCAAGGCCCTGTTCATAAAGGGCCAGGGCCCCTTCCGGCCTGTCCAGGCGCGTCATCATGCGGGCCGCCATCAGACGGGCCCGTGTATCGGACGGATCAAGGGCCATGACCGTTTCGAAGTATGAAAGCGCCTCTTCCGACCGTCCGGTCTCGGCCAGGCACAGGCCCATGTTGTACGAGGCGGGCCCATGGTCCGGTTCGTGCTCAAGAATGACGGACAAATGGTGCATGGCCCGGTCGTAGTCCTTTTTTCCCATTCGGGCCGCGGCCAGGTTCTGGTGGGGCAGGGCGTGGTAGCCGATGACCGACAGGGCCTTTTCGAAAATATGAATGCTGTCCCGGTAATGGGCGGTGTGGGACCGGGCCGTAAAGGTCAGAACGCCGAGATAAACGGTCGCCAGGGATACGATGACCGGAACCCACCGTGATCGTAATCGGGACAAACCGGGCAGGCTGAAGGCCAGGGCCACGGCCAGGCCGATATAGGGGATGTAGGCCCAGCGGTCGGCCCGCTCGGGCCAGAGGGTGCCGAGGATCAGGCCGGAGGTGGGGAACAGGGTTCCGCAGAACCAGAGCCAGCCGATCAGAAGGGCGGGCGAGCGCCTGAACCGGTAAACGAAGACGGCGGTCAGGGCTGCGAGAAAGATCAGGGCCCCAAGGGTCCGCCCCATGGGAATGCTGTCCGGGTAGGGATAGAGGATCGACAGATCCCGGGGCCAAACGAATTGGGTCACGTAGGTTGCATAGGCGACCAGGGCGTTGGCCAGCCGGAGGCCGTGGGGAATCAGGTCGGGGGTGGTTTCCTGGGCCATGAGACTGCGGGACAGAAAGGGCGTGACGAACCAGAGCGCCGTCAGGATGAACAGGGGTATTTTCTCGCGGATGCGGACAAAGAGCATGCGACCGGATACCGGCTCTCCGGCCCGGGCCAGGGGCCAGATATCGAGAAGAACCAGGGCGCAGGGAAAGGTGATCATCACGGGTTTGGTCAGAAGTCCCAGGGCAAGAAAGACCATCACCGCGGTATACCGCAGCCTCGACGGCGTCCGGACATGGGCCAGGTAGGCCGCCGTGCCCAGCAGCCAGAACAGGGCGCACAGAAGGGTTTTGCGTTCGGAAATCCAGGCCGCGGCGTCCACGTTCACCGGGTGAACGGCAATGATCGCCGCCGCCAGGGCGCTTCGCCACCTCGCCCCTGTCATGGCCTGAAGCACGAGAAACAACAGGGCCGTGTTGGCGGCGTGAATCACGAGGCTGGTCAGGTGGTGGCCTCCCGGATCCAGGCCGAACACATGGCAGTCGATCATGTGGGAGACAAAGGCCAGCGGCTGGTAGTACATGCCGATATCGCTGTGGATCGTAAAGGCCCAGGCCAGACCCCTTGCGGTCAGGCCCTCCGTGACGGCGGTGTTGTCCGTGACATACACCGGATCATCGAAATTGATAAAATCAAAGGAAAGGGTCTGGCCGTAGATCAGGGTGACCAGGCCCACAAGCAGACAAAGGATCGGAACGTCGGTTTTCAGCCGTGTGATGAAGGCTTGTGTCATGGGCGTGTCGGGACCTTGGTTGACGGGGTAATAATGCCAAGCATGTTGACACGGATCGACACTGATTTCAAGCGGTCAGGCGAGAAAATATTTTTGTTGACCATGTGGATAATATTTGTTAGAAAAGGGTAAACATGAACAATGTTTATGTGTCTAATTCATTTTTAGCGTAATCGTCAAGGGGCGTGTATGAAACTGCTGCGTACGATCAACCTCATCCTGTGGCTGACGGTGTTGCCCATGTCCGCCTTCGCCATCGAAAATCTTTCGGAGGACCAGCTCGACACGGTGACGGCCCGGGAAGGGGTGACGATCTTTCTCGAAGGAAAGATCTCCGTCACCCAGGAATTCACCAACATGGGTGTGGGCGATGACGACGGCATCCGGGGCGTGACCGGCGCGGGCTGGCTGATTCTGGACAGCGGCGGCGAGACCTCGGCCATGGAAGTGTCCTTGAACGACGCGAAAATCGAAATCGACGTGGCCTCCACCGAGGCCGACGGCTATGACATCATCGGGGACAGCCGTCCCGATATCCCCGCCTACACCTCCTTCGTGCGCTTCGGTCTGCCGGACAACATCGCCGTCAACACCTTTCTCGCGTCGGGCTATCATATGTACGTGAACAGCGAATTTTCGAAAAACGGGGCCAGTTACCTCGGTGAAATCCGCATGCGCGATCTTCAGATTCAGTTCAACAGCACCCCCACGGCACTGTACATCTACGGACACTGAGCATCTGACCTCAGGGCCGTCGTGAAAGCCGAGCCGCCGGTCTTCCATGGAAGACCGGCGGCTTTTTTGTCTGGGGGCAATCAGGTGACGAACAACGGGGCAGACGGTTTCACGTTTCGAAGGTCACCCTCTTTTTATGAAACCATAGGTGTTTGGGGCGGAGCCCTCAATATATAACGGCACAAAACGACGTTGACGGCGGGTACGACCTCGCCCCCACCGAGGTCGACAAACACATGCCCGTCGAAGACGATCGTTCGATGGAAGGCATCAAACACAACCCCCCCCCCCCCCCCCCCTTTTTCTCCCAAAACCTGTTTGTCAAACGTTTCAAACGTTTGGCCCCCGGCAGGGCCGCCGGAGGCCCTCATTTTTTCCTTTCCTTCTCCGTGCCCTCCGTGTCTCCGTGGTGAATACGCTTTTTTCGAGCACGGGCACGGGGTGGTGCCAAGAGGAATAAATAAGATAGATGAAAAAGTCCCAGGGCCGTGGTATGAAAGACAAGATGTTTTTGGGGCATGTCGGCAGCGCACAATTGAATTTGTCTAACACAGCGAATCCATAAGACACGGGTCGTTCGGGGGTGTTTGAACGACGGCGGCCCGGGTTCCATGGGAAATCCATTTCAGGAGGCAGGTCCGGCCATGAGTGAGACATCGAGGCAGCCCGGGGGAGACGTCCCCCTTTCCGTTATGATGGCGTATGAACCCTTTGTTAATTTTGCCATGCAGCAGAACGGCGTCCCCCTTGTTCGGGCCCTGTCGGTGAAGAATCAGGCCGACCGGGCGGTGACGGGGGTGGTTGTCCGGCTGTGGAGCGATCCTCCGGTTATCGTCGAAAAAATCCTGCGGGTCGAAGCGATGGCCTCCGGTGAGACCTGCGACTTTTCCGATCGATCCCTGACGCTCATCCGGGAGATGCTGCGCAAACAGTCCGAGCGCGAAGAGGGTCACCTCTGGGTCGAGGCCCGGGCCGAGGGCATCCTGCCGGTGAAAACGCCTTATCCCCTGTGGGTCCTGGCCTGCAACGAATGGTATGGCGTATCGACGCTGCCCGAGATCCTGGCCGCCCACGTTTTGCCCAACGATCCCGCCGTGGAGACGATCCTTGCCGCAGCGTCCGGGCTGCTTCTGGAAAAAACCGGGGACGCCTCGCTGTCCGGATATCAGAGCGGGGATCCGAGGCGGGCCTATGCCCAGGCCGCCGCGATTTATTACGCCGCAGCACGGCAGGCCATCCGCTACAGCAATCCGCCGGCCAGTTTTGAAACGACCGGTCAGAAAATCAGAACACCGGAGCACCTGATCACACGCAGGCTCGGCACCTGCCTGGATACGGCCGTGCTTCTTTCGGCCTGTTTCGAACAGGCGGGACTCAGGCCGGTTCCGGTCCTCATCGCGGGGCACGCCCTGGTCGGCGTGTGGCTGATGGACAAGGCTTTTGACGACACCGTGACCGTTCACGGGTCGATTCTTCTGAACCGGATCAGTCTGGGAGAATTTCTGGTCATCGAGTCCACGGGTATCACCCAAACGCCCCCCTTGAGTTTCAAGACCGCCCTCGATCAGGCCGGTGCCCAACTGAAAAGCGATGACTCCTTTCGTTTCGCCGTGGATATCCGGTCCGCCCGGACCATGGGGATCCGCCCCTTGTCGCTGGTCGAGGGTGGGGAAAGCGCCGCGACAGACAAGGGCGGGCAGAAGGCGGGCCGCGCAGGGGACGCCTTTGAAGACGTGATCGCACCGGAGGCCTTGACGGAGATCGACCGCAAGCCGCCCCGGGATCAGGAAAGCTCCGCCGATCGCTTGTCCCGGTGGAAAAACAGCCTTCTGGATTTGACGCTTCGAAATCGCCTGTTGAATTTCAGGGAGTCCAAAAAAACCATCCCTCTGATGTGCCCGGATATTCCAGGATTGGAGGACGCCCTGGCCAAGGGCGACGCCTTTCGCGTGAGGCCCAGGCCCGAGGCCTGGGGCACGACGGATCCCCGGGATGCCGCCTTGTATCAGGCCCGGACGGGGGATCACCCCCTTGCCGTGTATCTGCGGGAGGAGATGGCACAGAAGCGTCTCCACGCCGCCGTGACCGAGAGCGATCTGGCCGCTCGCCTCGTCGACATCGAACGCGCCGCCCGGCTGGGGCTGGAAGAGGGCGGGGCCAACACCCTGTTTCTCGCCCTGGGCTTTCTGGTCTGGACCGAGTCGGCGGACAGCGAAATCGAGCGCCGGGCGCCGATTCTTCTGGTTCCGATGAGCATCGAAAGAAAGGCCGTACGCGAGGGCTTCCGCATCCGGCGCATCGATGAGGAATCGCGGATCAACATCACCCTGCTTGAGAAACTCAAATCGGATTTCGGCATGGTCATCGAGGGCCTGGACCCTCTGCCCGAGGACGAATCCGGCCTCGATGTCCCGACGATTTTCAGAACCCTCCGGGACGCCGTCAAGCGGGAGCCGCGCTGGCGGGTGGAGGATGAGGCCTGCCTCACCATCCTGACCTTTTCGCGGTTTCTGATGTGGCTGGACCTGGAGGCCAATGCCGAAGAACTCAAACAAAACGGCGTGGTCCGTCATCTGGTCGAGAGTGCGACCGAGACCTTTGAACCCGAGGCCGTCTTTCCCGATCTTGCGACCCTCGATGAACGCTATGCCCCGGCGAACACCTTCTGTCCCCTGCTTGCCGATTCATCCCAGCTGCGCGCCGTTTACGCGGCGGCGGAGGGGCGGACCTTCGTCTTGCAGGGCCCGCCGGGTACGGGAAAATCCCAGACCATCACCAACCTCATCGCCCACAGCCTGGCCGTGGGCAAGCGCGTGCTTTTTGTCGCCCAGAAACGGGCGGCCTTGGATGTGGTGCACAAGCGGCTGGCCGATGTGGGATTCGGCCCGTTCTGCCTCGAACTTCACTCGAACAAGACCACCAGGGAATCGTTCCGGGCCCAGCTCCGGGAGGCCTTGAACGTGGCCGGGACGGGGGCCGGCGGTCAGTGGGAGGCCGAGGCGAACCGTCTTGCCGACCAGCGCCGGTTCCTGAATGCCTATGTGGCCGATCTCCACCAGCCCCGGGCCTTTGGCAAAAGTGCCTACTGGGTCATCTCCCGGCTGATCGGCCGGGCGGATGATCCGAAGGTTTTGCTCAGTCTGGGTGCCGCAGACGGCCGGTCGGCGGAGGAATTTGCGGCCATGGAGACCGCTGTGCGCGAAATGGCCCTGGCCGCCCGGGTTTCCGGTGATCCGTCGGGCCATCCGCTGGCTGCGGTGGGCCTTTCGGCCTATGTATGGGGCATCGAGGACGACGCGGCCCGGGCGATCCGGGATCTTGAATCGGCCCAAAAAGATCTGGGCGACCGGGGGGCCGCGCTGCTGCCGGAGTTTGGTTTTGATATCCACAGCGTCTCGTTTTCAGATCTTAAGACGGTCAGCGACCTGACTGATCTTCTGGTCGCCGCACCGGAGGTCTCCCCCGCCCTTCTGACCGTGCCGGACTGGCCCCGGACGCGTCGCGACCTGACGGCCTTGATCGAGCTGGGGCGCGATTGCGCCGGACGACGGTCGGCCTTGCTTGACACCTATACCGACGACCTGTTCGACCTGGATATTCCTCTTTTGATTGACAAACTGAAGGCACGGGATACCGCCTGGTTTTTTAAACGCTGGCGTCTGGGCGTCTTTGTCCGCAAAGCCGTCCGGGCGGTCCGAACCGACGGCAAAAAACCGGGCGATCTTGCGATGCTGGCTGACGAGCTGGAACAGGCCCAGGGGGTGATCGAGGATCAGCGGACCCTGGACACTCAGGAGAAAAACCTTGCCGGACTCCTGGGCTCGTCCGTGGGGGGCCCTGCCTCGGACTGGGATGCGCTTGACGCCATGGCCCGCTGGACGAACCGGTTCCGTACGGCCCTCGATCAGGTCCGGGGCGAGAGCCTTGACAAGACCCTGGCCATCCGGCAGACCCTGGTCCGCTTCGCCGTCGAAGGCCGGGGCTTGTTTGCCTCCGGCACGCCCGCCGCCCAGGCCGCCGAGGCTTTCCGGAAGGCGCTTGGTGCCGTGGAACAGGGGCGGGAACGCCTGGGCGGCCTTCTCTGCCTGAACGGGCAAACGGCCTGGGGCGAGGACTCCGAAAAACGGGTGACGGCCCGATGCGAGGCCGCGATCCACAGTCTTTCCAAAAACCTTTCCCGTCTTCGCGAATGGACCCACTATCAGGCGGCGCGTAAGGCGGCTGCGGCGCTGGGCCTCGGTCCCCTGGCGGAGGCCCTGGAAGAGGGGAGCGTGGGCATCGATCACCTTGGGCCCGCCTTTGAGCACTCCTTTGCCGACTGGTGGGCGCGGACCCTGCTGCCGTCAATCCCGACGCTATCCGGGTTCATCGGCGAGCGGCACAATCTGAAGATCGATGCGTTCAGGGATCAGGAGGTAAAAATCGCCGATCTGACCCGGCAGGAAGCCTTTGCCCGCATTGCAGGGGCGATGCCCCGCATGGCACAGACCGCCCAGCGCTCGCCCGCCAGTTCGGAGGCCGGACAGCTCCAGCGCTTCGTTCAGGGCGGGCGCAAGACGATCCGCCGCATCTTCAGTGAATGCCCCAACGCCATCGCACGGTACAAACCCTGTGTGCTGATGAGCCCGCTGTCGGTGGCCCAGTTCATCGGCGCGGATTTTCCGAAGTTTGATCTGGTCGTGTTCGACGAGGCGTCCCAGATGCCCACCTATGACGCCATCGGCGCCATTGCCCGGGGAAAGCAGCTGATCGTGGTTGGCGATTCCCGTCAGCTTCCGCCCACGAGTTTCTTTGAACGGCAGAAAGGCGACGAGGAATACAGCGAAGACGATCTGCCCGAGGAACTCGAGAGCATCCTCGACGAAGCCGATGCGGCGGGCATCCGCTCCCTGACCCTGGACTGGCACTACCGCAGCCGCCATGAAAGCCTGATCGCCTTCAGCAACCGTCAGTACTACGAGAACAGGCTCCACACCTTTCCCTCGGCCCTTGCGGCGCATCCCCGGCTGGGGGTGCGCCGGCTGGATGTACCCGACGGGGTCTACGACCACGGAAAATCACGGACCAACCGGAAGGAGGCCGAGTCGGTGGTCGCCGAGATTGTCCGGCGGCTCCGTGATCCCGATGAGCAGGGACGTTCGTTGGGTGTGGTGACCTTCAGCAAGGCCCAGCAGGCCCTGGTCGAAGACCTTCTCGACGCCGCCCGGGGCGAATACCCCGAGATCGAGCCCTATTTCACCTCGGTGGGGGAACCCGTGTTCGTGAAAAACCTCGAAACGGTCCAGGGTGACGAACGGGATGTGATCCTTTTTTCAATCTGTTACGGCCCGGATGCCGAAGGGATTGTTCGCATGAATTTCGGGCCCCTCAACAACAAGGGCGGCGAGCGGCGTCTGAACGTGGCCGTCACCCGGGCACGCCGGGAACTTCTGGTCTTTTCGCGGCTCATGCCCGATCAGATCGATCTGTCCCGGACCCAGGCCACCGGGGTGCATCACCTGAGACGCTTTCTCGACTACGCCGGACGCGGGCCTTCGGCCCTCATCGGGGAGACCGGCCGAACGGGCGGCGAAACGGAATCTTTTTTCGAACAATCGGTGCTGGACGAGCTGAAAAAGCGGGGCTGGATTGTGGATACCCAGGTGGGCTGCTCGGGCTACCGGATTGATCTGGCCGTTCGTGATCCAGAGCGTCCCGGGCGGTATCTTCTCGGTGTGGAATGCGACGGGGCCAATTACCACAGCGCCGCGTCGGCCAGGGACCGGGACCGGCTCCGCCAGGCGGTGCTGGAAAGCCTTGGATGGCGTCTTTACCGCATCTGGTCCACCGACTGGTGGCTTCAGCGGCCCCGTGAAATCCTAAAACTTGAAGAGGCCCTGGAGCGGGCGCTGAAAAGCGCCTCGACCCTGGACGATACGGATCTCAGCCCGCCGTCCAACATTCCGTCCCATGATGTCGCGGCCGACAAGCCTGATGATGAGGCGACGGCGCGGTACGCCAAAGCGGAGGCCGCCCCGGATCCGCAGCCGGACCTGCCTCCGTCCCTCCCGGCCCAATTACCGGGGCAGGAGGCCTATCGACGCTTCACGCCGGACCCCGGCATCGTTGGCGGAGAACTTCATGATCCGGCCAACAAGGCGGCCGTGACCCGTCTGGTCCGTGACATGGTTCAGACCGAAGCGCCCCTGTTGTTCGATGCGCTTTCATCGGCCGTGGCCTCGGCCTGGAACCTGCACCGGGCGGGCAGTCGGGTCCGGGACATCGTGCGTGGGGCGGTGCATGAAAACGGCTTTATGATAAGGGCTGCCAAAGACCGCGAGTTCGTCTGGACCCGGGAGCAGATCGAAAACCCCTTTACGACGTTCCGGGTTCCCGACGTCGGCGAGACAAGCCCCCGCACGGCCATGGAAATCTGTCCGGAAGAGATCGCCAATGCGGCGACCCAGGTGCTCCGGCAGCATATCAGCATGAGCCCCGACGACCTTGCCCGGGAAACGGCCCGGGTGTTCGGCATCACCCGGCTGGGCACCAAGGTCCGCGCCGCCTTCGAAGACGGCCTGGCCCTGATGCTTGAAACCGGCGCGTGCAAGATAAACGGCGACAACACCCTTGTTGTGTGAGGGGAAAAAGTGGACGGGGTGGACGGGGGCGGCGTGGTCATCTGTCCACGCCGTCCACAATGTCCACTTAGTCCACCGTGTCCGTGTTTGACCGATCCCGTTAGTTTACTTTAATGTCTTCCCAGATCGCGTTGTACATCTCGAGCTTGTCGCCCAAATCCAGCTTGAGTTCACAGTTTTCAAGGGCCTCTTCGGTGTAGACGGGTTTACCGGTGCGGATGGCCCGGGCCGGGACGTTGATCGACGGGAATCCGAAGGCGTCCACGAAGACGGCGTAGGCTTCGGGGCTGTGGATGTAGTTGATGAACCGGTGCGCCAGCTCCCTGTTTTTCGAGCCCTTGAGAATGACCATGGAATCGATGTAATAGGGTCCGCCGGTCTCGGGGATGAAAAAGTCCGTGTGGGCCCTGGCGGCGTCGTCGAGCTCGGAGAAGATGTTCTCCTCATAGCCCTGGACCACCCAGAATTCACCGGCGGCAAAGCCCTTGCCGAAGGCTTCGGCATCGAATTTCATGATGTTTTCCCGCCAGGAAAGGACGAGGGTTTTGGCGGCCTCGAGTTCCTCGGGGTTGACGGAGTTCACCGAATGGCCGTTCGCTTTGAGGGCCAGTCCCATCACTTCGCGCATGTCGTCGAGAAGGGTCATGCGTCCTTTCAGTTCGGGCTTCAGGTAGATGCTCATGTCTTTTTTGTAATCCGAGACAAACTGCGTGTTCACGGCGATGCCCGAGGCCCCTTTCATGTAGGGCACGGAATAGGCACAGCCCGGATCGTAGGTGATGCCTGAGACCAGAGCGGGATCGATGTTGGCAAAATTGGGGACCAGGCTTCGGTCGATGGTCTCAAGCATACCTTCCTTGATCATGATGGACACATAGTCCGCCGAGGGGAAGGCGATGTCGTATCCGCCTCCGCCGGCCTTGAGCTTGGCGAACATCTCTTCGTTCGAGGCAAATTCGTCGTAGACGACCGTGACGCCGAATTTTTCCTCGAAGCCCTTGATGACCGCATCGGGCGTGTAATAGGTCCAGTTGTAGATATAAAGTTTCGGCTGTTCCTTCTGACAGCCTGATACGCAAAAAACGGCAACGACACACATGATGACCATCAGAGCTTTTTTCACGGTTTTTTCCTTTTTTGAAACGGTTTTCGGGTAATGAAACGGTTTTATTTGAACATGTAACGGAAAAGCCTTCTTGACGTGAACGCCATCACCAGGCTGCCGATGATCAGCACCACGGACAGGGAGTTGATCACGGGGGACAGACCGAAACGCAGCATGGAATAAATGTGCAGGGGCAGGGTCGAGGCCCCGGGCCCGGTGACGAAAAACGTGATGACAAAATCATCGATCGAAAGGGTGGCGGCCATCAGAAATCCGGACAGGATGCCGGGCATGCTCATGGGGATGATAACCTTTAAAAGCGTATCGATTTCCCGGGCGCCCAGGTCGTGGGCCGCCTCGATGACCGAATAGTCGAATTCGGCAAGCCGCGCGATGACGATCAACAGCACATAGGGGATGTTGAAGGTGATGTGGGCGATGATGATGGTCACAATCCCCAGGGGGATGCCGGTCCCTGCAAAGAACATCAGCATGGACACGCCGATGATTATCTCCGGCAGGATGATGGGCAGAAAGGAAACGATTTCAAGGTACCTTTTCATCCTGAAATGATACCAGTAAAGCCCGATGGCCCCCAGGGTGCCGATGACCGTGGACACAAAGGCCGAGATCAGCGCGATAAAGAGGGTGTTGTAAAACGATCCCCACAATTTGGCGGAATCGAAGAACAGGGCCTTGTACCATTTCAGGGAAAAGCCCGTGAACTGCATGGACCGCCCTTCATTGAAGGAAAAAATGATCAGGATCAGAAGGGGCGCGTAGAAAAAGATCATGGTTCCGATGAAAAAGAATCCTGAAAAATAATGCTTCTGGGCATGGTGGCTGCGGGCGTCTTTCATGTCAGGCCTTCATCGATGTTTTGGCGTGGCGTGACGCCGTGATCCGGTTGAACATAAGAACCATGAACACCGAGAAAAAGGTCAGCACCATGGAAATGGACGAGGCCGCGGGCCAGTTCCGCGCGGTTTTCAGTTTTTCGTTGATGATGTTGCCCAGCATTCGGATGTCCGTGCCGCCGACAATGTCGGGAATGGCGAAGTTGCCGAAGGCCGGGATGAAGGTGAACAGAACCGCCGTGGTGATGCCGGGGACGATGAGGGGGATCAGAACCCGGGTCATGGACTGGGACTTGGTGGCCCCCAGGTCACGGGCCGCTTCGAGCAGGGAAAAATCGAATTTTTCCATGATGGCGTAAAGGGGCAGAATGGCGAAGGGCAGCGAGGTGTAGATCATGATCAAGATGATGGCCCAGCGGTTGTAAAGCAGCTGGGCCGGGGCGTGGAACAGGCCAATCCGGATCAGGAAGCTGTTGACGAGGCCGTTGTTGCCCAGGATGGCGATCCAGGCGAAAATCCGGATCAGAAAGTTGGTCCAGAAGGGAATGATCACCAGAAACAGAAGCTTTTCCTTGTGGGGCGAGCGGGCGATGTAATAGGCCGTGGGCAGGGCCACAAGCACGGTGATGACCGTGGTCGCCACGCTGATGATGATGGTGTTTATCGTGACCTTGCGCATGGTGTCCGAAAACAGGGCCTTGTAGGCGGCAAGGGACCATTCGAGTTCAAACCCGCCGTAAAGGCCTTTCTTGAGAAAACTCCCCACGAGGATGATGGCAAAGGGCAGTACGAAAAACACCGTCAGCCAGACCAGAAGGGGGAAGGTGTACCGCTGCCCGAGGTTTTTGATCATGGGCGGGTCACCTCGACGATGAAGCTGTCGTCCGCATCCCACCAGACATACACCCGGTCGTCGGTGGTGATGGGCTCTTCACTGGTAAAATACCGGGCATGCTGCTTGAACACTTTCAGGGTCAGCCCCTGATCCGCGGCCACCAGAAAACGGGTGTGGGACCCGGTGTACACGTATTGGGACACGGTGCCTTCCACGCAGTTGTCCGAATCGGAGAGGGTTTCGGGCCTTTTCCGGGAGATGTGGATCTTTTCGGGGCGCAGGGTCGCCTTGATGCCGTCGCCGGGGGCAAGGGGCTTGTCCATGTCCACCAGGATGTCGCCCAGGTTCGGGGTGCGGATTCGCGCATACCGCCCCGTGCAGTCGGTCACCTCGCCCATCAGCGTGTTGGAGGCCCCGATGAAATCCGCCACGAACATGTCCGCGGGACTTTCATAGATTTCAAGGGGCGTGCCCACCTGGAGCAGGTTGCCGTCATGCATCACGGCGATCCGGTCCGAGACGCTCATGGCCTCTTCCTGGTCATGGGTGACGTAGATGAAGGTGATGCCGATGATGTCATGAATCCGGTCCAGCTCCATCAGAAGATCCTGCCGGAGCTTGGCGTCCAGGGCGCTCAGGGGCTCGTCCAGCAGAAGCACCCGGGGCTCGTTGATCAGGGCCCGGGCGATGGCCACCCGCTGTTTTTGGCCGCCGGAGAGCTGGGCCGGATATTTGTCGATATGATCCTGAAGCCGCACCAGGCTGACATACTCCGTCACCCGGCTCCGGATGGTTTTTTTGTCGACTTTTTTAAGCCTCAGCGAAAAGGCCACGTTGTCGAACACGGAAAGATGGGGAAACAGGGCGTAGTTCTGGAAAATCGTATTGACATGACGCTGGTTGGGCGCAATGCCCAGAACCGACTTCCCGTCCAGACGCAGATCCCCGGACGTGGGATTTTCAAATCCGCCGATAATCCGCAGCAGCGTGGTTTTCCCGCACCCCGACGGCCCCAGGAGCGAAAAGAACTCCCCGGCGTTGATGTCCATACTGATGTTTTTCAGAACCCGGGTACCCCCGAAGGTCTTGGTGATGCGATCGACTTTGACTGTACCGCCAATCATGTGCCGGCTCCTCATGGAATGATGCGGATTTATATAGAATATCGTGTTTTTTAGCAACTGAATTGTAAGGGTCGGAAAAGAAATGATTGACCCGCGCCGGAATCGCCTGAAGAAAAAAAAACGGGTTCACCACGGAGACACGGAGAACGCGGAGAAAAAAGAAAATGGGTGTTCATAGGGGGCCGGTTTTTTGTGGGCTTGTGTGTGATGTGTAGAGACGCACGGCGTGCGTCTCATTTGCGGGTGATTCTTTGCGTGCGCCCTTGCCTCCGGCGGCCCTGCCGGGGGCCCGCCTTTTGAAAAGGCGGACAAACGGGTTTTTGTGGGGTTTTCTCAGGGCGGGTCGGTTTGCGTGATGCGGTGCGCTGGTGTTCTTTGCGGCAGGCATGGCCGGAGTCATGCGGAAGGCATTCTCAGGCGGAGCCTGGGAACGAGGGGAACCACGCCCGCAGGGTCACCCGTCCACGATGTCCACTCCGTCCACCTCGTCCACCCCGTCCACGCTACCCGACCTCACCCATCCCCGCCAGAATCCCGGCAGCCCAGTCCGGCAAACGGTCCACCAGCAGGCGGACCCGTCCCAGGCGCAGGGTGGCGATCTGCCGGAACGGGTTGTCACGGGACGAATTGTCGAGCAACCAGGCCGAATCCGTAAGGGGGAGAACCCGGGCGATGTTGGAGAGGGTCCGGGGCAGGCGGGATCGGATTTTTTCCGGGGGCACGTCATGGCCCCCTTCGCTGACCCGCTGGCTGACCCGGGCCTCGTTGAGGTCCGGGGTGTCTAAATGGATATAGACCAGGATCACCTCGTAGCCCAGGGCCTTGGCCCGGGCCGCGAAGTCGATTTTCGACACGTGGGAGAACACGGTTTCAAAGCAGAAGGACAGGCCCTGTTCAAGCAGGCCGGACCGCAGCCGTTCGGCCAGACGGGCGGCCCGGTATCCGGCGTCTTCGGGTTTCAGGCTGCCCAGGTCCCGGGCGATCAGGTCGGCGTTGATGAATTTGATGCCCCGGGGCGCAAGAAACAGCCGGTAAAAGGTGGACTTCCCGGCCCCGTTTCCTCCGGCCAGCAGCCAGAGCTGTTTGTGATCGTTCATTCAGCCGGCCTGAATGCACCGTTTTCGAACCGGCCGGTGTCCCGGGCACCGGTCGCCGCGTTCACCCGGTCCAGAAGGCCGGGGCGGCGGGCGCTGGCTTCGTAGTATACCGGGGCTGTGGTGACGGTCTCTGACAGGCGGCCCTCTTCACGGCTTTTTTCCAGCCCGGCGAACACCTCGTCGGCGTCCACCGCGGGCGAGACCAGGTTTTCCAGTTCGATGCGCTTGAGGCCCTGGGTGACGGCCACCACATCGTCCATGCCGATCACATGTTCGACGGCCTTGCCCAGTTCCGCCCAGAACTCAATCTGTTTGGGAATCGAGCGTTTCTGCACGGCGGCTTCCCTCTCCGCCGCAGCGATCAGGGCCGCATCCAATCTCAGGGGACTTGCCATACTTACCTCCTGCTTGAGTGATCTTGTGCTACAAATGTAGCAAATTGCTACAGGCGGGTCAAGGGTTTGATTCACGTGAATCCGCAGATTGACTTTCAGCGGGGGATCATTTAATCATAAAAAAACAATTCAGGAGGGACGTGATGCAAAAGGAGAGGGATCATACGATCCGTCAGGCGATGATCGATGCCCTCGCCGAGGGGCCGAAAACGATCCGTGACCTGTCCCAGTCCCTGGGCATCATGGAAAAGGACGTGACCGCCCATCTTCCCTTTATCGAAAAAACCCTGAAGCATTCGTCCCGGCGTCTGCACACGGAACCGTTCCGATGCCTGAATTGCGGATTCGTATTCAAAGACAGGAAAAAATACACCCGACCGGGGCGCTGCCCCCAGTGCCGTCGGGGACGGATCGACCACGCCCTTTTCCGGGTCGAGTGACGTCCTGATCATCAACCCTTGCCGCCAAGATTCGACGGCTGCGGCGGAAACCATGCGCACAAGGAGGACCCTATGGTCAATATCATGGATAGTGTCGGGATCATCGCCGGTCTGGCCCTGCTTCTCGGGGGCGGCGACGTGCTGGTCCGGGGGGCCTCGGATCTGGCCAAGAGTCTGGGTGTCTCGTCGTTGGTCATCGGATTGACGGTGGTGGCCTTCGGCACCAGTGCGCCGGAACTTTCGGTGAACCTCCTGGCCTCCTTCGGGGGCAACTCGGATATTTCTTTTGGAAATATCATCGGATCGAACATCGCCAACATCGGTCTGATCCTGGGTATTTCAGCCCTGGTCCGGCCCCTGACCATCTCCAGTGTGATCATCACCCGGGAAATCCCCATGATGGTGCTGGCCTCGGTGCTGACCCTGATTCTGGCCGCCGACCGTCTGCTGGCCCACGGCCCCGACGGGTTTGACCGCTCCGACGGCCTGGTGCTTCTGATGATTTTCGGCGTGTTCATGTATTATACCGTGGCCGAGGTGTTCCGGAACCGGCAGACGGACGCGCTGATGATCCAGGCCGAGGCCCGGTCCGGAAGGCGGAGCCTCAAGAAAACCCTGATCAGCCTGCTGATGACCCTTGCCGGACTGGCGCTTCTCATTACCGGAGGCAAGGTCGCCGTGGACTCGGCCACGGGGCTGGCCCAGTCCCTGGGCATTCCCCAGGTGATCATCGCCCTGACCATTGTGGCCATCGGGACCAGTCTGCCCGAGCTGGTCACCTCCCTGATGGCCACGTACAAGGGGCAGACCGATCTGGCCATCGGGAACGTGGTGGGGTCCAACATCTTCAACCTGCTGCTGATCAACGGTCTGAGTTCGACCACCAAAACCATTCCCCTGCCCGGCACCGGGGGGATGTTCGATCTGGCCGTCATGATTTTCCTGAGCGTTCTTTTGCTGATGATCTGCATCACCGACCAGAAGCGTCTGGTTCGCTGGGAGGGCGGGCTTCTTTTGGGGCTTTACGTGTCCTACCATGTTTACCGGATCATCGGTTTTTGATGATTTCCGGTTGAAAAAAGCAAGGGGGGCCTTAGGTCATCCGTGCGATGTAGACATACATCAGGACAAAATGGGAGGCCGTGCCCATCATCACCAGGACATGGAAGATTTCGTGGAACCCGAAGACCCGGGGAAAGGGATCGGGTTTTTTGACGGCGTAGATCACCGCCCCCACGCTGTAGAACAGACCGCCTGCCACCAGCCAGATGAGTGCCCCGGCCTCGAGATTGACAATGAGGGGCCAGATCGCCGCCACACAGATCCAGCCCATCAGAAGATAAAGGACCGTCGACAGCCTCCGGGGGGCGTTCATCCAGAAAATCTTTATTCCAAGACCCATCAGGGCGAAGGCCCAGACACAGGAAAGGATGCTGATGCCCCAGGGGCCTTTGAGGGCGATCAGGCAGAC
This sequence comes from Desulfatiferula olefinivorans, assembly GCF_054657895.1. Classification (NCBI taxonomy): domain Bacteria; kingdom Pseudomonadati; phylum Thermodesulfobacteriota; class Desulfobacteria; order Desulfobacterales; family Desulfobacteraceae; genus Desulfatiferula; species Desulfatiferula olefinivorans. The sequence goes on from NZ_BAAHXV010000008.1 coordinate 113,550, forward strand.
GGGGGTATAGGAGGCCGCGATGATGAAAAAAATCGCCATGTGATCCACACGGCGCAGAAAAGCGATGCCCTTTTCGCTGAGGGGAAGCCAGTGGTACAGGGTGCTGGCCAGGTAGATCATGATCATGCCTGCGCCGAAAATGGAAAAGGCCGAGACATGCAGGGCCCCGCCCAGGGACGCCCCTTTTGCGATCAGGAAAACAGTGCCGATGACGGCCAGGATGAATCCGATGAAATGGGTGAGCCCGCTGACGGGGTCCCGGAAATAACGAAGCATAGAGGTGTCCTTTATGGTGTTGCGGATTGAATGACGACGTTACTTTAACCAAGGCCCGCTGAAATGTAAACCCCCTCGTCGGCCCAAGAAAAAACTTGTCACCGCAGGGGGCATGACTTAATAAGAGGGATTGATTTTTTAAAACGTTGATAACGCAGGAATAAGGATATCTTTCGATGACGATAAAACCGGACATGCGGGTGGATGTGGGGGGCGTGGTTTTGAAGAACCCGGTGATGACCGCCTCGGGAACCTTCGGCTACGGCCTTGAATTTACGGATTATGTGGACCTGAACACGGTGGGCGGCATCGTGGTCAAGGGCCTTTCCATCGAGCCGTCCAAGGGGAATCCTCCCCCCCGGATCGTGGAGACGGCCTGCGGCATGCTCAACGCCATCGGTCTCGAAAATATCGGTATCCGGGCTTTTATCCGGGACAAGATCCCCCAGCTTGAAGCCTACGATACGGCGGTGTTCATCAATGTCTACGGAAAAACCGAAGACGACTATGCCAGAGTGGCCGAACTGGCCGACGCCGTGCCCAAGATCGCGGGTATGGAGATCAACATTTCCTGCCCCAACGTGACCCAGGGCGGACTGGCCTTCGGCGTCGACCCCTGCGCGGCGGCCGGGGTGGTCAAAGCGGTGCGGGCAAAGACGAAAAAGCCCCTGATGGTCAAACTCACCCCCAATGTTACCGATATCACCGTGGTGGCAAGGCGTGTGGAGGATGAAGGGGCTGATTCGGTGTCGTTGATCAACACCCTGACCGGCATGGCCATCGATGTCAAATCCCGCAGGCCAAAGCTGGCCAATGTGGTGGGCGGCCTGTCGGGCCCCGCCATCAAGCCGGTGGCCTTGCGCATGGTCTTTCAGGTGGCCCGGGCCGTAAAGATTCCCGTGGTGGGTATCGGGGGTATCATGACCACCGAAGACGCCCTGGAATTCATCATCGCAGGCGCCAGTGCCATCCAGACGGGCACGGCCAATTTCGTGAATCCCAAGGTGGCCGGTGAGATCGTCGCGGGCATCGAAGCCTACATGATCGACAACGGGATCGAACGTCTCAGTGAGCTGAGAGGGTCATTGATTCTATAATTTACAGGCAAATGTAAAAGAAAAATACATGGCACAAAAGGGTTGACAAGGACGTCGTCTCGGAATATCACTGTTTATCTCTTCGAAAGGGTTTTGTCCTTCGAATCGTGTTCCCCTTACCGATCACCGATCGCACAACAGGCGAAAGCCTGGGCAAGCACCGCCGATCCGTGACCGGTTACGTTGATGCAGTCCGTATGAATCCAAATGATAAACCACAAGAAAACAAGGAGTCCCCTATGATGAAACGACTGATGGTTATGCTCATGGTAAGTTTGTTTGCCGTCTCCGCGGCCTATGCCGACCTTCCCGGAACGATCAAGGCCGGTGATTCGGATCTGGTTTTAAACGGTTCCGGCGTTCGGACCAAGATGTTCCTCGACCTTTATGTGGCCGGTCTCTATGTTCCCCAGAAAACCAACGACGTGGTCTCTCTGCTTCAGAGCGAAGACAAGCTGGGCATCAAACTGCAGATCATCTCCAAGCTGATCACCAGCGAGAAAATGTCCGAAGCCACCCGCGAGGGATTTGAAAAATCCACCAACGGCAACACCGCCCCCATTCAGGCCAAGATCGATGAGATGATCAACGTGTTCAGCTCTGAAATCAAGATCGACGATATCTATGACATGGTCTACGAACCGGGCGTGGGCACCAACATCTTCAAGAACGGCACCCTGGCCAAAACGATCCCCGGCGAAGACTTCAAGAAAGCCCTGTTCGGCATCTGGATCGGCGACAACCCCGTTCAGGAAAAACTCAAAAGCAGCCTGGCCGGTTCATGATCGCGTGATCGCACCGACCGTTTAAACGAAAAAGGCAGCGTGGCTTCGGCCGCGCTGCCTTTTCTTTTGGAGAATCTTGACGTCATGTCAGGATGTCAGATGGCTTCCGGCGCGGAGGTTGGGTTGGCCTTCAGGTACTCCAGCCGGTTGAGGCCGTTGATGTAGGCCTTGGCGCTGGCGGTAATGATGTCCAGATCCGATCCGCGGCCCAGGGCCACCAGGCCGCCCTCGCGCAGACGCACCGTCACCTCGCCCTGGGCGTCGGTTCCGTCGGTCAGGGCGCTGATGGAAAACCGGAGCAGGGTGGCCGAGGTTCGGGTCAGCTTGGCGATGGCCTGATAGGCCGCGTCGATGGGGCCGTTGCCCCGGCAGCTTTCCTCGGCGGACCTACCGTTTATCAGCATCTTCACATGGGCGATGGGATCCACGGTGGTGCCGCTTGAAATATGCAGGTATTCCAGCGCGAACAGGTCGCTGCTCCGAAGAACGCCTTCGTTGACCAGGGCTTCGAGATCCTCGTCGGTGATGTCCTTTTTCCGGTCGGCCAGGCTCTTGAATTTTTCGAAAACCCCCTGGAGCTCGTCATCGGACAGGTTGTAGCCCATATCCTTGAGATAGTTTTTGATGGCGTGCTTGCCCGAATGCTTGCCCAGAACCAGTTTGCTGCTGTGAAGCCCGATGGCTTCAGGTCGCATGATTTCATAGGTGCTGGGGTTTTTCAGCATGCCGTCCTGATGGATGCCCGATTCGTGGGCAAAGGCATTGGCGCCCACGATGGCCTTGTTCGGCTGCACCATGATGCCGGTGATCATCGACACCAGCCGGCTGACCGGGTAAATCTTGGTGGTGTCGATGCGGGTGTCGGCCTTGAACAGATCGTTCCGGGTCCGGAGGGCCATGACGATTTCCTCGAACGAGGTGTTGCCGGCCCTCTCCCCGATGCCGTTGACGGCCACCTCGGCCTGACGGGCCCCGGCCCGGATGGCGGCCAGGGTATTGGCCGTGGCCAGTCCCAGATCGTTGTGACAATGGACGCTGACAATGGCCTTGTCGATATTTTTCGTGTTCTTGAGTACATAGGACACCAGGGCGGCGAATTCCTCGGGAATGGCGTACCCCACCGTGTCCGGGATGTTCAGGGTCCGGGCGCCGGCGGCGATGGCCGTCTCGAAGACCCGGCACAGGTAGTCCCGATCGGAACGGCTGGCGTCCATGGCGCTGAATTCCACGTCGTCGCAGAGGCTTTTGGCCAGGCTGACGGCGTTATGGGCAATCTCGAGCACTTCCTCCCGGCTTTTGCGCATCTGGTATTCCAGATGGATGTCCGAGGTCGACACAAAGGTGTGGAGCCGGGGCTTTTTGGCCACGCTGACGGCTTCGGCACAGGTTCGGATGTCGTTGGGCAGGGCCCGGGCCAGGCCGCAGACCGAGGATTGCGTAATCTGTGAGGCGATCTGACGGACGGCATCGAAGTCGCCGGGGGAGGCCGCCGGAAATCCCGCCTCGATGACATCCACCCCCAGGTCTTCGAGCTTGGAGGCGATGCGAATCTTTTCAGCGGTGTTCATGGTGGCCCCGGGGGACTGTTCGCCGTCCCTCAAGGTTGTATCGAATATGATGATTCTGTCATCCATATAACTAACGCTCCGTGCTTAGGGTTGAGTGTTTTGTTTGTTACCGAGCTTGTACTGGAAGCTGTCCGCCAGGGCCTCCCAGCTGGCCTCGATGATGTCTTCGGATACGCCCACCGTGGTCCATAGATCTTCCCGGTCCCGGGATTCGATCAGAACCCGTACCTTGGCTTCTGTGCCCTCGCGTCCGTCGATCACGCGGACCTTGAAATCGACCAGATGCATGTCGGCGATCTCACCATAGAAGTTGTAGAGCGCCTTGCGAAGGGCGTTGTCCAGGGCGCTGACCGGCCCGGCGCCTTCGGCGGCGGTGATTTCACTTTTGCCGTCCACGGCGATCTTGACGATGGCGTGGGAGGTGCAGGGTCGCTCCTTGTCTTTTTCCACCGTCACCCGGAAGGATTCCAGTTCGAAGCACGGTTTGTACTGAAGTCTGAACTTGTCCATCAGGATCTTGAGGGACCCGTCGGCCAGATCATACTGGTAGCCGTCCTGTTCGAGCAGCTTGATTTCCGAGACGAAACGCCGGGTGTCGAAGGCGTCGGATTCCAGGTCGATGCCCATTTCCCGGGCCTTGTATTCGATGTTGCTTTTCCCGGACTGGTCCGAGACGATGACCCGGCGTTTGTTGCCGACCAGGGTCGGGTCCATGTGCTCGTAGGCCACGGGGTTCTTGTTGATGGCGCTCACATGGACACCGGCCTTGTGGGCAAAGGCGCTCCGGCCCACGAAGGGCCTCGAGTTCAGGGGAATCATGTTGGCCGTCTCGCTGACGAAGCGGGACAGGCTCTTGAGCTTTTTCAGGTTGTCCGGGTCCATGCAGGGCCGGTTCATTTTCAGGTTCAAAATGGGAATCACGGCGGTCAGATCCGTGTTGCCGCATCGTTCCCCGTATCCGTTGATGGTGCCCTGGACCATATCGGCCCCGGCCCGCACGGCGGAAATGGCGTTGGCCACACCCATGGCGCAGTCGTTGTGGGCGTGGATGCCGAAGGGAACGTTCGCAAAACCACGGCTTTCGAGTCGTGTGCGGACCTCGCCCATGATCGCCTCGATCTCGTGGGGCAGGCTGCCCCCGTTGGTGTCACAGAGGACCAGCCGGTCCGCCCCGCCTTTGAGGGCGGCGATCAGGGTTTCTGCGGCGTAATCCGGGTTGGCCTTGTACCCGTCGAAAAAATGCTCGGCATCGTAGAGCAGTTCCCGACCATGGTTTTTGATGTAGGCCACGCTGTCCTCGATCATGGCCAGGTTTTCGGACAGCGTGTTGCTCATGATCTCGACCACATGGAGGTCCCAGGTCTTGCCGAACAGGGTCACGGCCGGGGCCATGCAGTCGATCAGGGCGATGAGGTTGGTGTCGTCCTCGGGGCGGATGCCCGGACGCCGTGTGGCGCCGAAGGCGGTGACCACCGTCTGTTTGAGGGTGACGCCTTGGATGAGTTTGAAAAATTCCATGGCCCCGGGGCTCGCCCCCGGCCAGCCGCATTCGATGTAATGCACGCCGATGTCGTCCAGTTTCTGGGCGATGCGCAATTTTTCTTCCGGGGTGAAACTGATGTTTTCACCCTGGGTTCCGTCTCTCAGGGTTGTGTCGAATATCAGGGTTCTGTTCATTGATGTCTCCGTTTTTCCGTTTCCCGAACATAAGGCCGTCCGGGCGTCATTCAAGTCGGGACCCGGAAAAAAACACTGCCTGTGTCCGCAAAAATGAAGATCAGCCAGGCAGTGCTTCGATCAAACCGGTCGTTGGTCAAGACTGACGGTTCCAGGGTTTTACGGCCGGAACCGCCGCGCCTGCTTTCCACATGTCGGCGTCCGGTTCTTGGTGTCGAACCTCCCGGTTATGGGGGACGCCGCGTTATGCCGATTTGTCCAAGGATCGAACAAATCGGCTGTATTATCAGTTGCCTCTGAATAAAGCAATGCTTCCTGTCTTGACAATTTCCTTGATGCCCATGGGGACCAGAAGCTTGATGAACGCGTCGAGCTTGTCCCCCTTGGCCGTGGCCTCGATGATGAAACTGTCGGGGGCCACGTCGACGATCTTGTACCGGAAGATGTTCACGATGCGGACGATTTCATCCCGGTTGGTCTTGGCGTTGACCTTGATCAGGGCCAGTTCGCGCTGGATGTAATTCGAGCCGGTCAGGTCGTGGACGGTGATCACGTTGATCAGCTTGTGCAGCTGTTTCTTGATCTGTTCCATGATGTCGTCGTCGGCCACGGTGACCATGGTCACCCGGGAGACCTCCGGTTCATGGGTGGGGGCCACGGACAGGCTTTCGATGTTGTAGCCCCGTCCTGAAAAAAGTCCGGCGATCCGTGACAGGACACCGGGTTCGTTGTCTACCAGTATGGAAAGTATGTGTCTGTTTTCACTCATCGTTCATGTCCTTATCTCATCTTTCCCGTCTAAACGAGAAGCATGTCGGTGATGGCTTTGCCCGCCGGTACCATGGGGTAAACGTTTTCCTCCCGCTCGATGATGAATTCCATGATCACCGTTTTGGGGGAGGCCAGACCCTTTTTGAGGGTCTCCTCAACCTCCTCGGGTTTCGTGGCCCGAAGGCCCAGCGCGCCGTAGGCTTCGGCCAGTTTCACGAAATCCGGATTGTGGTCCAGGGTGGTCGAGGCGTAGCGGCGCTGATAGAACAGCTCCTGCCACTGGCGAACCATGCCCAGGTACCGGTTGTTGAGGATGATGACCTTGACCGGCAGGCCGTACTGCATGGCCGTGGCCATTTCCTGGATGTTCATCTGGATGCTGCCGTCGCCGGCGATATCGGCCACAATCTTGTCCGGACAGGCCGCCTGGGCCCCGATGGCGGCGGGCAGACCGAACCCCATGACGCCCAGCCCCCCCGAGGTGATGAAGTGGTTGGGCTTGTTGAAATGATAATACTGGGCCGCCCACATCTGGTTCTGGCCAACCTCGGTGGTGATGATGGCCTCGCCCCTGGTCAGCTTGAAAAAGGTCTCGATGACGTACTGGGGCTTGATCACGTCTTTCTGGTCATAGGCCAGGGGCTTGGTGCTGCCCCATTCGGCGATCTGGCTGATCCATTCGTCTCGGCCCTGGCAGAGATCCTCGAGGTTCTCCTTGTCGATCAGGCGGTTCAACTCCTCCAGGGCCATCTTGCAGTCCCCGACCACGGGCACGGCCACCGGAATGTTTTTGTGAATCGACGTGGGGTCGATGTCGATCTGGGCGATGGTGGCGTGTTTGGCGAACACGTCGGTCTTGCCGGTAACCCGGTCGTCGAAGCGCACGCCCACGGCGATCATGCAGTCGCAGGTCGAGGTCGCCATGTTGGCCCGATAGGTGCCGTGCATTCCCAGCATGCCCATCCACAACGGATCGGTGCCGGGAAAGGAGCCGAGGCCCATCAGGGACCCGGTCACCGGAATCCGGGCTTTCCGGGCAAAGGCCGTCAGCGCCTCATGGGCGCCGGAGGACACCGCGCCGCCGCCGGTGAAGATGATCGGTTTTTTTGCCTTTTTCAGCAGGTTGACCACCTTCTGGAGCTGTTTGGTGTTCGGCTTGTACGTGGGTTTGTACGCCCGCATCTCGATCTTGCTGTCGCCCTTGCGCTGCTCGAACCTGGTAACCATGTTGGACACATCCTTGGGAATGTCCACCAGAACCGGTCCGGGCCGTCCGGAACGGGCCAGGTAGAAGGCTTCCCTCAGAGTCTGCGCCAGCTTGTCGATGTCCTTGACCAGGTAGTTGTGCTTGGTGCAGGGACGGGTGATGCCCACGATGTCCACCTCCTGGAAGGCGTCGTTGCCGATCAGGTGGCTGGACACCTGGCCGGTGATGATTACCATCGGAATGGAATCCATGTAGGCCGAGGCGATACCGGTGACGGTGTTGGTGGCGCCGGGGCCGGAGGTCACCAGGCAGACGCCGGTTTTTCCGGAGGCCCGGGCGAAACCGTCGGCCGCGTGGACCGCGCCCTGCTCATGGCGAACGAGAATGTGTTTGATGTCGGTCTGGTCCAGGGCGTCGTAGATGTCGATAACCGCCCCTCCCGGGTAACCGAAGATGGTGTCTACGCCTTCTTCCTCAAAGATCTTCATAAGGATCTGAGCACCTGAAAGTTTCATGATTCGCTTTCCTTTATATATAATGATGTCATTGATAAACGTTATTTAACGATGGCTCCCTCGCTGGCCGACGACACCAGTTTGGCATACCGGGCCATGTACCCCGTGGTGATTTTCGGCTGGGGCCGGGTCCAGGTTTTGAGCCGTTCGGCGATTTCCTGATCGGACAGCTCCAGGGTGATCTTCTTGGCCGGGATGTCGATGGAGATCGTGTCTCCTTCCCGGACAACGGCAATGGGGCCGCCGTGGGCCGCTTCGGGCGAAATATGGCCGATGGCCGCGCCCTTGGTGCCGCCGGAAAACCGTCCGTCGGTGATCAGGGCCACCGAGTCGTCGAGCTTCATGCCCACGATGGCCGAGGTGGGGCTGAGCATTTCACGCATGCCCGGGCCGCCCATGGGTCCTTCGTACCGGATCACGATCACGTCGCCGGGTTTGATGCCGCCGTCCCGGATTACCTGGGAGGCCGCTTCTTCCGAATCGAACACCCGGGCCGGGCCGGAATGGCGAAGCATTTCATCGAGAACAGCCGACTGCTTGACCACGCAGCCCTCGGGAGCCAGGTTGCCGAACAATACCGCAAGGCCGCCTTCGGTGTGGTAAGGGTTGCCGAAGGGACGGATCACGTTCTCGTTCAAGACCCGCCTGGTTTCGATGTTCTCCTTGACCGTCTTACCGGTGACGGTCAGGCAGTCTCCGTTGATCAGGCCCTGGTCCGACAGAACCTTGAGCACGGCCTGGATGCCGCCTGCCGCGTTGAGATCCTCGATGTGGTCCTTGCCTCCGGGAGACAGGGAGCACAGGTGCGGGACTTTTTTGCTGACCTCGTTGATCGTCGACAGTTCCACCGGCACCTTGGCCTCGTGGGCGATGGCTTTCAGATGGAGTACCGTGTTGGTCGAACAGCCCAGGGCCATGTCCACGGCCAGGGCGTTTTCAAACGCTTTGGGCGTCAGGATCTTCGAGGGCGTGATGTTTTTGGCCAGAAGGTCCATGATTTTCATGCCGGCTTCCTTGGCCAGCCGTTCCCGGGCCGACATGACTGCCGGAATGGTACCGTTGCCGGGCAGGCCCAGACCGATGGCCTCGGTCAGGCAGTTCATGGAATTGGCCGTGAACATGCCCGAGCAGGACCCGCAGGTGGGACAGGCCGCGTCTTCGATGGTTCTTAATTCGTCTTCGGTCATTTTATTGGACAGAACGGCGCCTACCGATTCGAACACGGAGATCAGGTCGACCTTGCGGCCGGCATCTTCCGGATGCCGGCCGGCCAGCATGGGTCCTCCGCTGATGAAAATCGTCGGAATGTCGAGGCGCGCCGCAGCCATCAGCATGCCCGGAACGATCTTGTCGCAGTTGGGAATCATCACGATGGCGTCGAAGGCGTGGGCGGTGGCGACCACTTCCACGGAATCGGCGATCAGCTCGCGGCTGCCCAGGGAGTAGCTCATGCCCGTGTGGTTCATGGCGATGCCGTCACAGACCCCGATGACCCCGAATTCGATGGGGGTGCCGCCGGCCATGTAGACGCCGGCTTTGACGGCCTGGGCAATCCGGTTCAGATGGACATGGCCGGGCACGATGGTGTTGGCCGAGTTCGCGATGCCGATCAGGGGGCGGTTGATTTCGGTGTCCGTGTAACCCATGGCCTTGAACAGTGAGCGATGGGGGGCTCTCTCGATTCCTTTTTTGACGTTGCTGCTCTTCATAGTGATCGCTCCATTAAAAAAGCCGTTATCAGTTTTCAGGCTGATAACGGCTTTTATGGTGAAAATTAATGTTTTTTATCAAGCCATTATCAACCTCTCGGAAGTAGGTCGACGCCCACGACAGTGACGACGGTCACGGGAATCTGTACGACGATGATGTTGCTAATGACTGAAATTCGGTTCATTTAAAATACCTTGAATTTATTGTAATTTTGGATAAATATACCTATAGACCAAGTTTGTCAAGCCTAAAATTTCCAGGAATGAAATAAATGATTCCGACCCTAAGGCGGATTGAGCACGGTTTCGACCACCGCAAGGGTGGTGTCGTAGGAAAAGCCCCTCTGGCTCAAAAAGGCGTAGATTTTCTTTTTCAGGGTGTCCGGGTCGGCGTTTTCCCATTGCCGCAGTTTGGGTTCAAGGGCGCTCATGGCCGCCCGGGTCTCATCGTAACCGGAAAGGGCCTCGTCGATCAGAACCTCGTCGATGCCCTTCTGGCGCAATTCCTGGCGAAGGGCAAAAGCGCCCTTGGGATTGAGCCTCAGGCGGTCCTCGATCCACAGGCGGGCAAAGTCCCGGTCATTCAGATAACGCTTGTCTTCAAGCCGTTGAATGACGTGGTCCGTGCATTCGGGCGGAAATTCTTTTCGGCTCAGGTACTGGCGCATTTCCCGGACACTTCGGGCCCGCCGGCCCAGAAAGCGGACGGCCGCATCATAGGCCCGCGCCTCCTCGTCCTCCCGCTTGATGGCCGTGACCTCCTCGTCTGTCAGAATGCCTCCCGTGCTCAGGCGGGCTGCTATGAGGATGCCCAGGCTGAATTCATACCGGTCGTCCAGGTACACGCTGACCCGGTGTTTGTTGTTCTTCTGAACCGTCAGTTGGGTGATGGTGTGATCCAAAAGGGCCTCAGGCTTTCACGGGGTCAAGGCTCAGAACCCGGATGGTTCCGTCCTCGATCCGCCACTTCACGTCCCGGTCGAACAGGCGGACGCCGTAGGTTTTGCCGTCATCCCCGCTGTAGGCGGGCCGGGGGTCCAGTTCGAGCATCCGGGTGACGATGGTTTTCAGATGGGGGCGCTGACCGGACAGGACGTCGATCTGCCGCTCGGCCTCTTCGGTGAAACAGACCGGAAACACGGGCTCCGGCGCCGTATCGGCAAATCCGCCCGATGCGCCGGCCACGATGTCGGCGTAGGGCAGATAGGGTTTGATGTCCAGAACCGGGGTGCCGTCGACCATGTCCACCCCCGCAAGATGAAGCACCGGGCCCTGATCTGTTACGGCCACGCGTATCAGGCGGACGGCGGACATTCCGATGGGGTTGGGCCGGAAGGGCGACCGGCTGGCGAAGACCCCCACCTTGCGGTTGCCCCCCAGGCGGGGCGGCCGGACCATCTCCTGCCAGTGATCGCTTTTCACCCGGTCGAAGACAAAAAGAATCCACAGGTGGGAAAAGCGCTCAAGCTCCCGCACCGCGTTGATCCGGGCATAGTCGGGCTCGAACACCAGGGTGCCCGGCGCGTCCGGAACCAGACCGGCCTGGCGGGGCGTTCCGAATTTTTCCCTGAAGCAGGTGTGTACCCTGCCGATGACGTTCATGCCGTAGATCATGCAAATCCCAGGGCGCTTTTCAGGGCCGACACCTGACTGGCGAAATGGTCGACGGCCTTCTGGACCGGCTCGGGGGAGTCCATGTCCACCCCGGCCGCCTTCAGCTCGTCGATGGGGAACATGCTGCCGCCCAGGCCCAGGAAGGACAGATAACGGTCCACGGCGGGCTTTCCTTCCTGAAGGATGTCGGCGGCAAGGGACAGGGCCGCCGAGATGCCGGTGGCGTATTTGTACACATAAAAAGGTGAGTAGAAATGGGGAATACGGAAACATTCCAGGCTGAGTTCTTCGTCGATGACAAGGGCGTTCCCGAAATAGATGTCAAGGAGGTCCCGGTAGTCGCTGCGGAACCGGGACAGGGTCAGCGATTCGTTCTGTTCGGCCCGTCTGTGGATGAGGGTTTCGAATTCGGCGAACATGGTCTGGCGGAACAGGGTGCCCCGGATGTTGTCGATCTCCCGGTTGAGGATGTAGGCCTTCATCGCCGGATCATCTGTTTTTTCGAGCAGGTAACGGCCAAGCAGGGTTTCGTTGAGGGTCGATGCCACCTCGGCCACGAAGATCGTGTACCCGTGGGTGGGGTAGGGCTGATGTTTTTTCGCGTAATAGCTGTGCATGGAATGTCCGGCTTCGTGGGCCAGGGTGAACAGGCTGCTTAGGGTGCTTGGCTCATAGTTCAAAAGGATGTAGGGCGGCGAATCGTAACAGCCCGACGAGTAGGCTCCGCTGCGTTTGCCCCGGTTTTCGTAGCGGTCCACCCAGCCGCCGCGAAGGCCCTTTCCCAGGGTCTCGGTGTAGTCCCGGCCCAGGGGGGAAAGAGCTTCGATGCAGGTGGTGACGGCCTCGTCGTAGTCCATATGAAAAGACACATCGCCCGATAGAGGCACGTAGGTGTCGTAGATATGCAGATCCGACAGGCCAAGGACCTCTTTTCGGAACGAAAGGTAGTCAAACAGGGGCGAGAGGTTGTTTTTGACCGTGGCCGTCAGGTTGTCGTACACCCGCTCATCCACGCGGTCGGCGAACAGGGCGGCTTTTCGGCAGCTGTCATGGCGGCGGACCCGGGACAGAAACACGTCTTTTTTTACCGAGGCGGCCAGGGTGGCGGAAAGGCCGTGTTTGTGGGTGTCGTAGACCGTATAATATTGGTGGAAGGCCCGCCTGCGCAGATCCCTGTCCGGTTTGGACAGAAAGGCGATGAAGTTGCCGTGTGTCAGTTCCACCGTCCGGCCGGTCTCGTCCTCAAGGGTTCCGAACTGGAAGTCGGCGTTGTCCATCTGGCTGAAGATCTGCCGGGAACTCTGGAACACCTCGCTTTCCATGGCCAGAATCTGCTCGATTTCACCGCTGCGGGTGTGGGGTTTGCTGCGCAGGATTTTTTCCAGGGTGAACCGGTGGTCCGCAAGATCCGGGTGGCGGAGGTAGGCCTCGATCACCGTTGTGTCCAGGCTCTGGATTTCGGGAACGAGAAAGCTTGCCGCATCGGCCAGCCGGGCATGGAGGTTCATGGCCTTGAGGTACAGGCCGTTGTAATGCTGGTTGCGGGTGTCTTCGTCGTTTTTCAGGTGAGCGAAGGTGTAAAGCCGGTCGACGTCCCTGCTGACGGCGTCGTCAAAGGACAGGCAGGCTTTAAACAGGTCGACGGATTCGTGCAGGCGGCCCTTGAAAGCGGCATATCCGGCAATGCGCTCGCCGACCTCGACAAACAAGGTTTCAAAGGCCTCGTCCGAGGGGAAAAGCGGGGTCAGGTCCCACTGGTCTTTTTGGGGAATCTCGCTGCGTTCGGGCAGTTTATCGTGTGCCATGAAAACTCCTTGGTCAGGGTTTGTAGCTGTATTTGGGTGACGCCTTGATCACCACCTTCATCCGGGGAAAGTGAAAACGGACGCTGTCGTTGACGTCGGCAATGACCTGGTGAATGTCGGATTCGGGAACCTCGTCGGACAGGGCGATGCCGAACAGAACGGTGCCGCCGTCGGGCTGGTCGCCCACGATCCGAAGGTCATGAAAGGACTGAACCCGGTCATGGTCTGCGACGATCTCGGTGAGGACGTTCTCGATCCTGCGGTAGGCGGGGTGATCCCGGTTGACCGGATCGATATGCACCACCACCATCCCCCGGGTTTTTTTACCGACCGCGTCCTCGATGCCCTCGGCGATCCGGTGGAGGGCGAAGGCGCTTTTTTTGTGGGAGACCTCGATGTGCATCGAGGTGATGCTGGTCTGGCCGTAGGTATGAACAATGATGTCGTGAACCCCCAGCACGCCGGGACGGGCCATGCACAGTTTCTCGATGGCCGCAATCAGTTCCGGTGGCGGGGGCTGGCCCAGAAGGGGATGGATGGCGTCTTTCATGATCATGTAGGCGGAAATAAAAATCGCTGCGGACACCAGACAGCCCATGATGCCGTCAACCATGGTGTAGCCGTAGCGTGAGGCGACGAGGGCGACCACCACCAGCAGGGTGGACAGGGCGTCGCTGCGGTGGTGAAGACCGTCGGCCTTGAGGGTGGCCGAATCGATGTGCTCCCCGATATGGTAGGAAAACCGGGCCATCAGCTCCTTGATGACAATGGTGCCCGACACCAGGGCGATGACCCAGAGTTCCGCCCGGCTGGTGGTGGGCCGGATGATGGCCTCGATCGAGGATTGCAGCAGTTCGAAGCCGGCCACGAACAAAAGCACCGAAATGATCAGGGTGGCCACCGGTTCGAACCGGCCGTGGCCGAAGGGATGTTCCTTGTCCGAAGGCTTCTGGGCCATCTTGAATCCGACGATCACCACCAGCGACGTGGCCGAATCGGACAGGGTATGGAAGGCGTCGGCGATGAGGGCCGCGCTGTGGACCAGGAGTCCGGCATAGAGTTTGACGGCGAACAACAGGGTGTTGCCGATGATGCTCACCCAGCCTTCGAGCAGGCCGTACCGGGCCCGGACACCGGGGTCGGAAATCGGATCACTTCGGCGGATAAACCAGGATGCAATGAACAAGGACAGGCGTTTCACGATTTCGGCCCCTCGTTTTCAGGTGGTCTTTGAAGGTGTCGGCCCGCGCCGACGGGGTTTTTTCAATGACCGCCACGATAGCACAAACCGCCCGGTTTTTTCAAAGCCAAATCATCATGGGCATCACTCCCGCCTTGGATAACGGGGATCATTTTCTTCCAGAACCGTTTCGACCCCCGGGGTTTTGTCTATGACCTGCATCAGATACTGGCCCTTTGGCTGAAAGGGTTCGGATAATTCGAGCACGATGTCCGCCAGGGTATAGGGTATGACCCGGTGGTTGTCCCGCATGAACGGTCGGCCGAATCCGATGGCATAAAACCCGTCGGCGGAATGGCCCAAAAAGACGCAGGCCACCTCAAGCCTCGTGAAATCGACGTCCGGGGCGGGCGCGTCAAAGGCCCGCTTCCAAAGATCCGTCCAGGCCTCCGACGAGGTGATCACGGCAATAAAGGGTTCCTTCTGATGTGACGCGCTGCCCTTCCAGATGGTGTCAGATGGCGCGGGCGGCCCGACCGTTTTGGCTCCGGCCCCGCAGGCCGCCTCGCAGGCGCCCAAGGTTTCAAACGGCACCACGCCCCCGCAGCCGCCCCAGAAAAAAGACCGGCACGCGCCGCGTTCGGCATCGAAGTAATACCGCGTGAACAACGCCTTGCACGGCCCCGGATCGGGTTTCAAGGTGCAGGGGTTTTGGTCTGAGGCAAGGGCTGTCCCAAAAACCGAACCAAGGATCAGAATCACCATCATGAATCCGCCTGCCGATTGTTTCATACGCCGCCTTTCATGGTTGGGGTTAAAGGCATGTACCTCATATCAAGGGTCCGCCCTGATCAAATCAGGATGTCGGCATAACAGCCGGGCCTCCGGCCGTTAACGCAAACACTTATCCTAATAAGGGGCATGGTGACATGATAATAAAGGGGATTGAATATGATTGTTAAATCCCCGTCTTTGATTGTTACGGGAAATATCGATAGATTTCTTTTCTGCTGAGCAAGCGGACAAAACAGACGGTATCATTTTCGATGATCAAGCCCAGCCGGTAATCGCCAACCCTTATTCGGAATGCATTGTCATTGGCTTTAAGCTTTTTCAGGTTGTTGATGTCCTGCAATGATTGGGCGGCCTCTACGGCCTGGATGACCTGGGCGACCTGCGATAACAGGCGTTTGTTTTGAGATCGTTTTTTTAAGTCGTTGGCAAAACTCTTTTTAAATGTCGTCTTCACGAGTGGCCGTCCAGAATGGAAAAGATTTCTTGTCTGCTAGCCGATTCGCTGTCCTTCCCTTCATCAATGGCATGGCCTAACGCGATATCTTCCAAGGCCTCAACGATAATGTCCTGAAAAACACTGCGGTTTTCCTCAATCATTTCAAGAAGAGCCTCTTTAAATACTTGTTTTAAAATGTTTTCGTTAAATTCCGTTTGCATTTTATGCTCCTTTTAAAAAACAACTGTGAGCCAATAACTCAAATGTATGTTTTTTGATAATTGCATCAAGCCGGTTTGTATGAACCCGCTTGTCCTTTTACGGTAAGCTCTCAATTTCTTCAATGTCTGTTGAAATACAGTGGGTTCACGACAAAATACAATGATATCAAACATAAAGGGATTAAATAGACCATATCAGCAACGCCGTTCAATCGCAAGTAAACATTGATCCCGTGGTTATTTTCATCAGGAGACGGTTGCTCCGGAGGCAACAATAAAAAACGGCCGGGCGCTCAGGCACCCGGCCGTTCATTTCATCTTAAAGAAAACGCTCAGGCTAGACGTTCCGGGTCCACAATGACGCGATGGCCGGGCCGGTGCCGACGCAGAGGGAGGCGCCGCCCACGGTCAGATTCAGGCGTTCCATCTCGTAGTAGAGGCTGACGATGATGCGCAGGGCGGTGCAGCCCACCGGGTGGCCCAGGGCGATACCGGAACCGTTGTGGTTGACCTTGTCAAGATCGAGGTCGATGCCGAAGTCTTCCTTGAGCATGCGGCCCACGCCGATGAACTGGGCGGCGAAGGCTTCGTTGATTTCCCAGTAGTCCACCTGATCGAAGGTCATCCCTGCCTGTTTGAGGCACTTGGGAATGGCCACGGCGGGCCCTAAGCCCATCACTTCGGCGGCCACGCCGGCGCAGGCGGTGTTGATCAGTTTCATCAGGGGTTTCACGCCCAGTTCCTTGGCCTTTTCTTCGGACATCAGGATCACGGCGGCGGCTCCGTCGTTGATGCCGGAGGCGTTGGCGGCGGTGACCACACCGTCTTTCTTGAACACGGGTTTGAGTTTGCCCAGGCTTTCCATGGTGCTGTTGGGAATGGGGTGCTCGTCCGTATCGAAGATGATGGCGCCTTTACGGCTGGGGATTTCAAAGGGCACGATCTCTCGTTTGAAGTTTCCGGCTTCGATGGCGGCAAGGGCGCGGCTGTGACTCATCAGGGCCAGGGTGTCACACTCTTCACGGGTGATGCCGTATTTGGCAGCCACGTTTTCAGCGGTGGTGCCCATGTGGCCGCCGGCCAGTTCGTCGACCAGACCGTCGTGGAGCATGCTGTCCTCGATGGTGCCCTGACCCATGCGGTAGCCGCTTCTGGCCTTGGGCAGCATGTAGGGGGCGTTGGTCATGCTTTCCACACCGATGACCATGGCGCTGTCGGTTTTGCCGAGCATGATGTTGTGGGCGGCGATTTCAAGGGCACGCATGCCGGAACCGCAGTTCTGGTTGACCAGGACCGCGCTGCTTTCATCGGAAAACCCGATGCGTTTGGACACCTGACGGGCGGGCAGAGAGCCCTGAAGGCCTGGCAGGCACTGGCCCATGACGATTTCGTCAAGGATGTTCGCATCGATGCCTGCACGTTTGGCCGCTTCCTTGCCCACGGCAATGGCCAGATCCCGGGCGGGCGTGTCTTTCAGCGTTCCCAGAAATTTTCCGATGGCCGTACGGCAGGCGCTGACCATCACCACGTTTTTAACTGTCATTGTTCGATCCTCCTAAAATGTGAAATATATAAAAATCATCAAATAAAAAGCGATGTTGCGAACACAGACCACCCCATGCGCCCGGCAAAATGAAATCCTATACATACCGTAAAACGTCTGATCTGTATAGATGAAAAATGTCGATGGTTTTCCATTCCCATTTGCCCGGATTTTTAAAATCCGGTCCCCCGGAAGGGCCGCCGGAGGCAAAAAAATACACCATTCTTTCCTGAACAATCATACCAAACCATCAGGGCGCAAACACCTGGTCGAAATCAATGGCGGCGGGTTTGGCGGGGAGGGTGGCGCCGGTTTTCATGGCCCGGGCAAGGTCGGCTTCGGCGTCGGGGTCCAGCCACCAGTAGGCGTAGGCGCTGCTTTCACGGCCGTATTTGGACAGGACCGTGGGGGGTGTGCCGAATTTGTTCCAGTATAAAAGCCGGGTGTAGTTCACGTTCCACAACAGCACGTAAGGCACGTTGTCGCAGAGGATGCGGTCGATTTTCCGGACGATGGCGTTGCGCCTCTCCACGTCGAAGATGCTTTTCTGTTCCTCGATCAGGGCGTCGACCACGGGGTCCTTGAACCCGGTGATGTTGTTGCTGCCTTTTCGGTCGGCCTCTTTGGACGACCACATGCTTTCCGGGTCCTTGAACACCCCGGCGCCCCAGGCGGCCCAGGTCATCTGGTAGTTGAACTCGTCCATGTCCTTGGCCCAGGCGGCCCAGTCCTTCTTGTCGGTAATCAGCTCGATGCCCACGTCCTTCAGGTCTTCGGCGTAGATGGCCAGAAACTTGTCGGAGGACGGATCCCTCGTGAGGAATTTAAACGAGAACTTCCGTCCGTTTTTTTCAAGGAAGCCGGTTTTCGGATTGACCACAAAGCCCGCCTCGGTCAGAAGCGCCCGGGCTTTCTGCCGGTTCATGTCAAAGACCGGGTTTTCCAGCGGGTGCTCGGCGTCGTAGAGATCTTCGTAATAGGAGCGGTGGAGAAAATACTGGTCGTACATCAGGGTGTGGTTCATTTTCTCCCGGTCCAGAAGGTGGGCCATGGCTTTTCTTACCTTAAGGTCGTCGAAGGGGAAGGTGCGCATGTTCATGGCGAACCCCTGGAATCCCACGGGCTGATGGTTGATGACCTTCTGCTTGACGATGCGGTTCGAGACGAACAGGTCGTCGCCGGTTTCATTGACCCAGAGCCGTGAGGTGTATACGGGGAAGAGGTCGATCATGCCTTTCTTGAAGGCCTCGAAGGCGTTGATGCGGTCGGCGTAGAAACGGAATTTCAGGGTGTCGAAGTTGCCGATGCCCCGGGCGCCGGGGGCGTCCTTGTTCCACCAGTCGGACCGGCGGGTGAGGGTCAGAAAGATGCCTTCCTTGAGTTCGCCCATGCGGTACAGGCCCGAGACCACGGGAAAGTCGAAATTAAGCTTGTTGAAATCCATCGATCCGTAGGCGTGTTTGGGCAGGATGTGAAACCCTCCCACGGCGCCCAGGTTCTGCCAGTGGACGCTGTCGGCCGTAAAGCGGATGGTCTGCTTGTCCACGATGACCGGCGGCTTGAACCGCTCCAGGCTGACCTTGTGGGGGCCGGTCATGTGTTTCGGATCCATGATGGCGTCGAAGGTAAAGCGCACGTCTTCGGCGGTGATGGGAACGCCGTCGCTCCACCTTGCCTTGTCGTCGATGTGGAAGGTGAAGGTCTTTTTGTCGTCTGAGATGGTCCAGCGGTCGGCCAGGCCCGGTTCGTAGGCGAGGGTCACCGAATCCATGCCCAGAAGGGTTTCGAACATGGAGCCGAAGATTTCGGCGGTCAGCGAATTGTTGTCCAGGTAGTAGTTGAAGCTCTTGGAATACTGACCGCCGAAAATGGCCAGCTCGCCGCCGATTTCGGCGTCAAGGCCGGCGATGGGGTCCGGTGAGGGGGAATAGTCTTTGCCGGGAAAGGTCTGGTCGGCGTCGGCCCGGGCGATCAGGGCGACGAGCAGGGTCAGAACGATCCATCCGTGTTTCATACATAGCTCCTTCGGACGTGTTACGAAGCCCTCTGATATGATGTTGTAATCAATGCCTCCGGCGGCCCTTCCGGGGGACCAGATTTTAAAAATCTGGACAAATGGGATTTGAGTGTGACGGAATATAGGCGTTTACATACCTGTTTGTCAAACGTTTCAAACGTTTGGCCCCCGGCAGGGCCGCCGGATGATTTTTTTATGCGTTTGTCATTACGTCGATCATGGAAAAGACCCGGCCCGTGATACCGGCGCGGACTTTTTTGTCCAGGTACGCCACGGCGTCCAGGGTGCCCCCGGCGTAGATGTCCCGGCCGCTGATATTGTGGGTGAGGGCGAATTGGGACGATCCGTCCGGCGCGGTCAGGGTGTAGGTATGCCAGCCGTGGCCGTCCAGGTGCTCCTCGGGGATGTGCCATTCCCGTTTCTGAACCTCCGGGTCCCGCTCCTTGTGGATACGGTCTTCGGTGAAATCGACCCCCAGATCGTTGAAATAGCGGATCATGGCTTTGGCCGTGCCGCTGGTGTCGGCCTTCCAGCTCTGGTGGCTTTCCCGAACCTCCATCCGGAAACCTTTAAAAAGGCCGGGAAAGGTTTTGGCGGCGTATTCGACCATGGCCATGATTCCCACGATCTGCTTGGCCATGTTGGGCGAGATCACGGCGGGGATGGTCGATTCGGTCACCCGCTTGCGAATGCCCTCCCGATCGCCGCCGGTGGTGCCCAGAATAAAGGGCAGGCCGTGGCGGCAGTAGAAGTCCACATTGTCGTTGACGGCGCTGGGATGGGTGTAGTCCACGGTGATAAAGGGGCCGTGGGCGGTGATCAGCTCAGGGATTTTCGTTTCACGGGCATCGGGTCGGATCAGGGCGATGTCGGTCGATCCGACCCGCACGGTGGGCTCGACGATATCCGGTCCGGTGAGGGACCAGGGAAGCAGACGGACGCGGCCGTCGGTTTCGGCGTGACGGGCAATGGTCTCGGCGACCTTGCCGGGAAGGCCGTTGATCATCAGGGCGATGGGGGTCATGGCGTATCCTTGTGTTGGTGTGGGTCAGTGTGAGCCTGACAGTAGCCCAACGACCGTATTTTTTCCATGATTTTTTTGAATTCGCCGAAGGCCGGACCGTCCAGATCCCCGGTGTTTCGCATAAGGGTGCCAAGGGCCGCGGGGATGAAGTCGGCAAATCCGGCTTTGCCTTTGACCCGGCTTAAAAAGCCGAAGGCGCCCAGCATCTGGAGGTTTCGGCAGATGCGGAGGTAACGGTAACCGTCGCAAAAGGCGGCCCGGTCGAGGGGAACAAGGGCGGTGTGGATGTTGAGATAGTCATCCAGCAGAAGGTTTTGGGTGTCCGGATCGATGTCGGCGTAGGGGTCGATCAGAAGAGAGGCCAGGTCATACTGGACCGGTCCCATGCGCCCGCCCTGGAAGTCGATGATGCGGCACCTCCCCTCGTGGACCATGATGTTCCGGGACTGGAAATCCCGGTGCATGAAGCCGATGGCCCCGTGGGCCAGGGCCCGGTCGGCCAGGGCGTGGAAGGCTTCGTCCAGAGCGTCGACGGGAAGATCCATGCCCAGCACCCCGTTTACGAAGGCGCTGACGAAATATCGGCCCTCCCGGTGGATGATCAGATCCCGGTCGTAATCTGTGCTTTGCCATGTCCAGCTGCGGTCGAACCCCTCGGCCCCATGAACCGACATGCGGGCCAGGATCTGAAGGACCTCGCCGTACAGGGCGAGGCGGGTCTGGGGTGCGGCGGCCCGGACCACCTGGGCCAGGTGCACGTTCCCCAGGTCTTCGAGAAACACCTGACCGGAAAACAGATCGGCCTCCAGAATGGTGGGAACGGGAATGTTCTTGCCTGCAAGATGACGGCCGATGTGGACAAAGGCCGCGGCTTCGGACCGGGGTGCGTTCATGGTGATGCCGTGGTCGCAGACCACCAGGCTGTGATCATCCCGGCAGAGGCGACGGTAGAGGCGGTCCGAGCCGTCTCCGGCAAGGGGGCTCACCCGGATCGGCCGGTTTGGATCGAGGCCGAACACCCGGTCGAACACCCTGGGTGCGGTCCTGTCACGGCAGGCGTCCAGGTATTTTTCGGGGGTGCCCATGTCGATCCAGTAGGGCCGATCGAGGATCATGGCTTTGACATGGGGTCCCCGGGCGATCAGCTCCCGGTAGAGGGCGATGCTGCCGTAGGGCCCCTCGGGGGGGATGCGGCCGATGACCGACGGGTCCACCACCTGAATGCCGGTAAAAGCCAGATCCGGCAGGCAGCCTTCCGGTTTGGCGTCAAGGTAGAACCCCCGGACAAAGCCCGTCCGGTCCGTGGTCACGCAGTTGAATTCCGGAAAGTCGTGGAGCACCAGGGTCACAAGACGGCCGTGGGCGGTGTGGAACCGATATACTGCGGCGTAATCCACATCGGTGACAATGTCCCCGTTGACCACGAAAAAGGGCTGATCGCCCAAAAGGTCGGCCACGTTCCTTATGGCCCCGCCGGTATCGAGGATGTCCGGTTCATGGCGGGAGATGACGGGCACGGCGTATCGGCCGGCCTTGATGTGGGCCGCGATCGTTTCCCCCAGATGGTGGGTGTTGACGACGATGCCGGTGCAGCCGGCCGCGATCAGGGCCTCGATGGTGGTATCGAGGATGGTCCGTCCTCCCAGGGGAAACAGGGGTTTGGGCAGCATCTCCGTGTGGGGTCTGAGCCGTGTACCGAACCCGGCGGCGAGAATCAGGGCCTTCATGGTGAGTCTACATCTGAATCAGGGCGATGTGGTCGCTCAGAACGGCCATGAAATACCGGGCTTTGTCTTCGGAGCCGGGCTCGTTCAGGCCCTGGCCGGTGAAATAGGTCAGGGCGTTTTTGAAACTGATCTCCGATAGGGATTCGGGTAGATCGATTTCATGATTTTTGGCCATGCGGCGTCCCAGGGCCAGGATTTTCTTCACGGCGGTTTTCCCTTCGAAGCTGTTTTCCGGGTAACGCTTGAAAAAATGCAGCGCCACCAGATAAGATTCCATGTATGTTTTCAGGAAGCTCGCGTAGCAGTTCAGCTTTCGGTAACCTTCCGGGGTGATGTCGTAGGTGTCGGGCAAGGTGGCGTGGGGCGTGAGAATGCCGTCGTTGATAAAGGCTTTGATGTCCTTGCGGATCAGAAATTCCGCCGGTGTTTCCCGATCGTAGGTGAATTCCTGGTCGAACATCTGTTTGAGGCGGTTGTACCCCTCGACCAGATCAACGTGTCTGAACTGAAACGAGCGGCGTCCCAGGACGGCAAGGGCGGTGTAGGCGGCGGAAATGAAAAAGCCGATGCAGTTGTTTTTATAGTATCCCAGAAGGGGCCGCTTGGCGGTGTTGACCTTATAAATGGTTTTGCTTGTGGGCTCGGTCTGGTCGTCGGTGTTGATATCGATGAATTTGCGCTGGGTGTAGTTGGCGATGACCGTGTTGACGGCCCAGGTCCGGTTCTGGGACAGGGTGTCGGACAGACGGATGTTCTGGGACGTCAGGTAGGTCATGTACATGTCGATGTCGTGCATCAGCTGCTCGTGGGTGAAGCGCTTGCGCGGATTGTTCAGGATGGCGCTCGCCACGATGCCGTACGGCGTGGCCAGAGATACTTTCTGGATCGACTGGATCAGACGGTAACCCATGGATCGGCAGAGGGCGTTGTGCTGGTCACGGTTCTGGGCGGCGATGTCTTCCCCCCGTGTTTCAAGAAAGGCCTTGAGCGATAAGGGTTCGTGAAAGTTGACATACACCTTTCCGTAGCGGCGCTTGAGAACACGTCGGGCCTTGAAGATCTGCCCCACGCTTTCGGGTTCCTTTTCACCGCCTTCGACCTCGTGGAGGTAGGCGTCCTCTTCGAGAACCCGGTCGTAGCCGAAAAAAACCGGGACAAACAACAGGTCCTCACAGGCGCCGTCGCGGAAGGCGTCGATGAGAATGGACATCAGTCCGAATTTGGGGGGCAGCAGCTTGCCGGTGCGGCTGCGGGTGCCTTCGATGAACAGTTCGATGTTGAATCCTTCGGACAGGAGTTTTTTCATGTATTCGGAAAAGATTTTGGCGTAAAGCTCGGCGCCTTTGAAGGTCCGTCGCATGAAAAACGCTCCGCCGCCCCGGAAAATGGTTCCCATGGGCCAGAACGAGAGGTTCTTGCCGGCGGCGATATGGGGGCAGGGCATGTTGTTGATGTGAAAGATGTACGAGAGGATCAGGTAATCCAGATGGCTTTTGTGGCAGGGCACCAGAACCAGGGGCGCTTCAATGGACCGCTCCTTGACCCTGGAAAGGCCCTCGTGATCCACGGTGATGCCTTCGAACAGATTTTTGAACAGCCAGTCGAGAACGATCTTGAAGGCCGTGATCCATTTGGAACTGTAATTGGCGGCGATTTCTTCCAGGTAGGCGTCGGCCTTTTTGTTGACCTCCCGCAGGGTCAGCTCGTTTTTTTGGGCATGCTCCTGAAGAAACTGTTTGAGGGCGTCACTGGTCAGGATGGTTTCCTTGAGTTCTTCGCGGGATTTGAGGAGGGGACCCGTGATGGTCTGTCGATGGCGGTTGACGCGGTTGATCAGTTCCCGGCGCAGCCGGTCGGCCTGCTCGAGGGCCGGAAGATCCCGGACGGCGTCCCGTGCCAGGAAGTCTTTGATGCAAAGGGGTTCCCCGAGTTCGGCAAAACTGTTTTTCGAGTTGCCGAGCAGCATGACAAGGCGGCGGAGCTTTCCGGGGCGCTCCTGGGTTCCGAACAAGAGATCGACCAGTGAAAGGCCCATTTTTTGGGGCTTGGCGCTGAAGAAGATCAGTTCGGGAACAATATAGACCGACCGGTCCGTGGCGTTCTGGATGTCGATCAGGTAACGGATGGGGTCAGTTTTCTGTTTGACAAAACGATTGTAAAAGGATTCTTTGCTGATCAGGGTCATCAGGGCCGACCGTCCCCCGAGCAGCTGATCGCGGATATGACCGCTTTCAAAGGGGTCCGGAAAGGAAAAGCGCCGGAGAAGGTGATGGGTGTGCGAATAGATGATCTTGAACAGGTGGACGGCGGGCTGCCAGATAATGAAGCTGTGATCGAACCCGATGCTGGGGTAGGGCAGGCCCATTTTCTGGAATCGCGTGAAATAGAACAGATACTCGAAATGGCTGCGGTATTTGGAGGCATAGACGATCACGCTGTTTTCGGGCAGACTGCGGAGACGGTCAAGCTGTCTGGGGTTGAACCGGATGTTCCGGAAAAGAAAGTTGCGAAGGGCCGCTGAAACGAATCCCGATCGGATCGGCAGGTGTGAGCTGTAATGGATCGCGGGATGCTTCAGGTTTCTGACAAAGGCTTTTTGAAAACGCTGGGTCCATCGGCGGATGGGATTTGTTCGGGTCTCGTTCATCGGGAAGTCTCACATGGGTATCGACACCCTGTCCGGGACAGGGGGTTGGGGTCTGAGGATCAAAAAAAAGACCGCAGGTTTTGACAATGCCGCGGTTTTTTAATATACGACATGCATGGTTCATCATCCATAATATAGTTTGTTTTGGAGTGCAAGGCCCGATCCGTGTTTTTTCCGATCGGGGGCGTGATCGCGGCCATGAAAATATTGTAAGCCCATGGTTTTTTTTGGGTTGCTTTGACGGATTTGATATGGTAGCTTCCGTAGATTAAAATGTTCCGCTTGGATGAATGACGGCGTGTTGATTGATCCTTGGTGGAACATCTTCGTGTTGATCTTGTTCGAATGACCAGCGTTACTAAGGCGTGCGTGTCGGTTTCATCCCGCGAACCGGGCCTGCTTCCGGCCGCCGCAGGCAATAAAAAACGATTACCCCCTCAGGGGACGGATTAAAAAAAATTCGAATTCAAGCTAAAGGAGGAAGTTTTATGAAGACGTTGATTGGTGGCGCGATTGCAGCTACTTTGGGTTTGATCGGTATCGCCGTGTGGTTTGGTCCGCTGATGCAGCTTCTGGCCGCAACGATTCCCCCCGTTCTTCTGATCGGTGGCTGTCTGGCTCTGTACCTGGGTTTCGACGAACTCAAGGATTCCTGGAAAAAGGATGAAGAAGCCGCCCCTGCCGACGAGGCAAAAGACAAAGAGTAACCGATACGCTTTTTTTCGGATCTGATCAAAGCCCTGCATGATGTCATGCAGGGCTTTTTGCGTTGGGCCTGACCGGTTATCGTTCGCGCTCGATGGCCGAGGTGGCCAGGCGGTCGGCCTTCTCGTTGCCTTCAACGCCCGAGTGCCCCGAGACCTTGATGAGGGTCAGGTTCGAAAACCGTTTCATCAGGGCCTTGATGGATTCCACCAGTTCCACGTTTTTTTTCGGCTTCCAGTTTTGGGTCAGAAGGCCCAGGGCGTAGCTGCTGTCCGAGTACAGACGCACCGGCAGCTCGGGCTTTTTGATTTCCGACAGGGCCGTCCGGATGGCCTCCAGTTCGGCGATGTTGTTGGTCCCCTGGCCGATGTACCGCGAGATTTCCTTTTCATGATCCCCGTACCGAAAGAAAATGCCGATCCCCGAGGGGCCGGGGTTGCCCGAGGAGGCGCCGTCGGTGAACACATGGATCACCCCGGCCTCGTCATGGTTTTGTGCCAGGCTTTCCGGATGGGGGGCGGTTTTTTTTGCCGTGGCCGGGCCGGGGGCCTTTTTTTTGGAATCGGTCTTTTTCGGCACCAGGTTTTCCGGATCGGCGGATTTCAGGCTGTCCGGATGGACCCGGTATTCATAATCCTGCTTGAGATTGTACTTGATTCTCACCTTGCCCGTGTCATCGGTCAGAAACTCCCCGGCCCCGTCGGTTTCCGCCCAGACCTTGTTGCCCTTGAAACTCATTCGGATCCAGTGGGCACCCTCGTGTTCTTTAATCATACAGGTGAAACCTTTGTTTGAGCCGGTTAAAGGCGGCGCAGTCCTCCTGCCAGGACGCCCGGATGCTTTGGATGCTTTCTCCGTCTTCCAGACGTTTGCGGGTTTTTGAATCGCCCAGGATCAGATCCATGGGCAGCTTCTCGTACTCGTATTCGTAAGGGGGCTCTTTCCAGGCGAAGCGGTCGCCGCCCTGGTCCATGAATCCTTTGAGCAGGGAGAGGGACAGGGCGTAGGGCTGGTATCTTTCAGGGTCGAGCACATGGATCTGAACGCCCCGGCAGGTCTGGCCCTGCCATTTGTTGGACGTGGGTTCGAAACATACCGGCCGCAGATGGATTCCGCCCTGAAGTTCCGGCGGGACGCCGGCGATCAGGGCCGCAGGGTCCGCATAGGGGGCCCCCGAAAGTTCAAAGGGCTGGGTGGTTCCCCGACCCTCGGAGACGTTGGTGCCTTCGAAGATCACCTGCCCCGGGTACACCAAGGCCGAGGCCGGCGTGGGAAGGTTGGGTGACGGCGCCACCCAGGGCAGGCCGGTCTGATGATAATACAGATTCCGCGTCCAGCCGGTCATGGGAATGACGTGAAGATCACAGCCGATGCCGAAATGGTCGTTGAACAAAAGGGCCAGTTCGCCCATGGTCAGGCCGTGGCGCATGGGCAGGGGGTAGCGCCCCACGAAGGATCGGTACGCCTCGTTCAAGAGATGCCCCTCGACGGCCGCCCCGCCCACCGGATTGGGCCGGTCCAGCACCACGACGGTTTTGCCGAAGGCTTTGGCCGCCTCCATGCAGTAGGACAGGGTGTACATGAACGTGTAGACCCGGGTGCCCACGTCCTGAAGGTCCGCCACAAGGACGTCCAGGTGCTCGAACATCGCTTCCGTGGGCCTGCGGGTCTCGCCGTACAGGCTGAACACGGGAATGCCCAGCTTCGGATCTTTCATGTGGTCCGATTCGATCATGTTGTCCTGTTTGTCTGCAAAAAAACCGTGCTGGGGCGAAAACAGACAGGTCAGCCGATCGCCGAAGCGGTGATGAACGAGGTCCCGGGCATGCGTGAAATCCCGACGGACCGACGCGGGATTCGCCAGAAGCCCCAGCCGTTTTCCCGAAAGAAACTCCGGAGGGCTGTCCACAAGATTTTCAAGGCCGGTTTTTACCATGGATAGCACATCTTTCCCTTGATGGGGTGTTGACTGAATGCATGATCCTAAGCCCCTTTTGGAAACGAATGGTCAAAGAGAGCGAATCATACGAACCGTGTGCATAACCAGATAGACCATTTCAGCCCCTATGGCAAGGCCGGAAACAAGGAAGACGAGCGCGACGTGGCGACACGGAAAATATGGACGTTCTCCCGCGAACGGATTGCCTACGACGCTCATGAAGGGCCGGCACGTCCGGCCACCACAATCGTTCACGTTCCCGCGGTCGAGATCGTTATCGCTATCGAACGGTATGGATATCGATAACGATAGCGATCCCGATACCGACAGGACTTCAACCGGACACATCCAAGCGATTGCCTTGAGGGCACCCGGGTTGACAACTGATTCGTCTATAGGTAAACTAAGCTAAACTAATTCGTTCGCAATTGAAGGATTTGTCCATGCCAATTCTAAAATTGAACATCCATGAAGCAAAAACCAATTTGTCGGCAATCCTGGCTCAAATCGAGCAAACCGGCAGTACGGTTTTAATCTGCCGCAACGGCACCCCCGTCGCCGAACTGTCACCGGTCAAGAAGGGTGTGGGGTCGCGTTTGGGAAAGCACCCTGTCATGAGCAGGATTCAAATCAATTATGATCCAACAGAAGATCTGAGTGACGACGAATGGGGTGAAATCGAATGATACTGGATACATGCGCATTGTTATGGATCGCTGAAGGGGAACCGGAAAATCGACTGTCCGCCCACGTGCTCGATCGGATCAATAAAACACCGGTTGTTTATGTCTCAGCCGTATCAGGTTTTGAAATCGGATCAAAAGCGAAAACCGGTAAATTGATCCTTCCTGTCAATTCGGCAGAGTGGTTTGATGCCGTGCTGAATTTTCATCATCTCCAGCCCATAGACCTGAGTCTTACCATTTGCCTTCGGGCCACCGAACTGCCTAAGATCCATAAAGATCCTTGTGATCGATTCATCATTGCCACCGCCTTGGCACTGGATATGCCGGTGGTTACATCAGACGCCCGATTCAAGGAATACGGAGTCGATGTTGTGTTTTAAGTGTTCTCCATATTCCATACGTTTCTCTGAACCAACGGTCATTTTTTTAAGGAGACCCTATGAATTACGATACCGTGTTTCATGTCGATAACGAGCGTGTGAGTCTTGATATTGCCGTCAACAATATCGTCAATTTTCACAAGGCCCTGGGTGGACGGGCGGCCGAGCTGGTGCTGGTGGTCAACGGACCGGGGGTTTTGCATCTGGTTAGGGAGAACGCCGAGGTTGCTGAAAAAATCAGGATGATCCATGGCCTGGGGGTGATAATCCGGGTCTGCAACAATGCCCTGGTGCACTTCGATCTTTCGGCCGATCGGCTTTGTCCGGAATGCGAGATCGTACCGGCGGGGGTTGTCGCGTTGGTGGAGTGTCAGAAAAGAGGTTTTGCCTACATCAAACCCTGATGGTTTTGGCCGGCCAACCGTCAGGACAGCGAGAGTCTCCTGAAACGCGGCGACAAGCCGGGCCGGATTACCCCTGTGGAGTTGAGGCCGGTGATCGGCTCCGAACCGATTTCTGTTGCCGGGCGATGAGGCGGATGGCCGGTATGAAAGAAACCTTAATCGTTGATCAGGTCCGAGGCGTTATGATATATTTAAGGCGATTTTCTCAGTTCTCATCGTGAACGATTTATGATTACGACCGGGTGAATGGTTGTCATCCGTTTTTGACGGCTTCGGAAAACGTTCGATTTTCGGGCTGCGCGTCATTTCTCGCCACTGCGGCGTACCCTGAGTGAGCCTCGTTTTTTGTAAGCCCATCATTGTTGCTTTCTCATCAGTACCATAACGTGTGTTTACCTGTGTTCATTCGGCCTTTTCCTGATTTCGCGTGAACGGCGGTCATGAATCCTCCGGTCAGGCAGTTGCAAGAGGGCATGCCGTGTGTTTTCGCGTATTTTTTCATATCAGGGCGATTCATTCGTATGTCATTCATGGTGATAGAGACTTATGACGGCTATGCTCAGAATGTTGACTGTTTGTCTTTTATGTTTGTTATGGGGATGTAGCCGGCCTTATGACGCGATGAACAGGGCTCCCCGGGCCGAAGGCGGGGTTATGGATCTGCGGGATTATGATTTTCAGGCCCGGGGCCCCGTGGCGCTGGACGGTCAGTGGGAATTCTACAGAAATGCCTTTTGGGACAAAGGTCATCCCGAGCTTCAAAACAAGAAGATGCTGATTGCCGTCCCCGGGAACTGGGGCAGGACCGGAACGGGGGGCTATGGGACGTATCGCCTCACCGTTCGTGCGCGACCCCAGCCCGTTCCCATGGCTCTGCATATTAAAAATATCGGAAGTGCCTTTTCATGCCGTGTCAACGGGGTAACGCTCGGCCGGGCCGGGGTCCCCGGAACCGATAAACAGTCGACCCGGCCCCAGTACAAACCCCAAATCATTCGTATTGATTCCGAATCATGTTGCGACATGGAGGTGTGTATCGATGTGGCCAATTTTCATGAGATGAACGGGGGCATCTGGGATTCTGTAAGTCTGGGCCGGGAAAGCGATCTCCGTGACATCCGGGAAAGACGGAACAGCCTTGAATTTTTGATTTTCGGAGCCGTTTTTTTTATGGGTTTGTACCATTTCTGGCTGTTTGTTCTAAGGCCCCAGTCCCGGTCACCCTTTTATTTTTCCATGCTTTGTTTTTTGATCGCCGTCCGGATCGTTTTCACCCATGAACGGTACGTTCTCAGTCTGTGGCCGTCATTTGACTGGACGGCTTTTCACAAAATCGAATATCTCACGTTTACCCTTGCCGTTGCCGTGTTTTTTTCGTTTATCCACAGGGTCTTTCCGGCCGAGTTCAATAAAAAATGTCATACTCTCATCGTGGGGGTCGCACTGGGCTATACGTTTTTCGTCATTGCAACGCCTCCTCTTGTGTATGGGCGTCCGCTTGTCATGTTTCAGATCGCAACCGTGATTTTCTCGTCTTACACCCTCTACGTTATCGTGATGGCCGTCATTCGCAATCGGGCCGGGGCCATCGCCTTACTTATCGGCTTTCTGGTGCTTTTTGCCACCGTGATCAATGATATTCTCCATCAGAATAACGTGATTCAGACCCGTTTTTTTGTTCCGTTTGGCATGTTTGCCCTGTTGCTCTCCCAGGCCTTTGTGATTTCAATACGGTTTTCCAAGGCGTTTGATACCATCGAAATGCTCAAGGATGCGGCGGAAGGGGCGATTCGAGCCAAGAATCAGTTTATTGCCAATATGAGTCATGAACTCAGAACCCCGCTTAACGGGGTCATCGGAATGACGGAGCTGATCCGGGAAACCGCCCTTGATGACAGTCAGAAAGAGTATGTTCATATTATACGGTCCTCGTCATCGCTTCTGCTTACCATTGTCAATGACATCCTGGACCTGTCCAAGATAGAATCGGGCCAGCTTTATATCGAACACCTGACCTTTGATCTGAATGACGTACTCGAGGGCGTGTATTTCATGTTACAAAACAGAGCCCGGGAGAAGCAGATCGATTTTTCATATCACATCCATCCGGATATCGTAACGACGGTCACGGGAGATGCCGATCGACTGAAGCAGGTCCTTTTGAATATTGCGGGCAATGCCGTCAAGTTTACGGAAAAAGGGTCCGTTTCGATCCGTCTTGTCCCCGAAGAAATCCGGGAGACCTTCGAGGTCATAACCTTTTTTGTCCGTGATACGGGCATTGGCATTCCCCCTGACAAAATGGAACGCCTCTTCAATCCTTTTTTTCAGGTGGATGTGTCCATGTCCCGGAAATACGGGGGGATGGGTCTGGGCCTTGCGATTTCAAAATTTCTTGTTGAGCGTATGGGGGGGACGATCGGTCTTTCCAGCCTGCCGGGCCAGGGGACGGAGTTTCGGATTACGCTGTCGTTTCCCGTCTCTCAGCCGGTTGCCGATGAAACGCCGGAGCATGACACCGGGGGGAGTTTTTTGCCTGATGTGCGCGAGTTGGACGAACGGACGCCTTTTCATATTCTCATTGTGGAAGATAATGCCGCCAACAGACGATTGGCGGAAATACTGGTTAAAAAACTCGGGCATACAAGCGAAACGGTCTGTGACGGAAGTCAGGCGGTCGCTGTCCTGGCCGAAAAGACGTTCGATCTCATACTTATGGATGTTCAGATGCCCGTCATGGATGGGCTTCGGGCAACTCAAATCATACGTGATCCGAACTCGTCTGTGCGGGTCCATGATGTTCCTATCATCGCCATGACCGCCCACGCCATGACAGGGGACAGGGAAAAATGTTTTTCCGCCGGCATGGACGACTATCTGACCAAACCGATAAAGCCCAAAAATCTTGCGGAATGCATCGCTGTGCATATGGTGAGGAAAAACGGAAGGCAAGCGTAAGAGCGAACCCTTTGGATGATCCGGGAAAACGTCAGCCCGCCACCCCGGAGAAAAGATCGGCCAGAACCCCGTCGACCCAGCTTTTCATCGAGGCTCCGGTGATGAACCCGCAGTGACCGCCGAAGGGCGTGAGGGTCACGGAGAGGCTCGACGGTCTGGCCAGGCGTTCCAGATCCCGGTAAGGAATCACCGGGTCGTCCAGGCTTGAGATGATGTGGGCCGGAACGGTCAGGTCGCGGAGCGCGTCCCCCGTCAGCGAGTAGCCGTTCAGGTAGGTGTCGGCGTCTTCAAAATGGGTGTAGCGGGTGACGAAATATTCGGTCATGGTCCCCAGGCTTTTGAACACGTTCGGATCATCGAAATCATAGATGTCCGGGAACAGGGCTTTTTTCTTGAGCAGGGATTTTTTCCATTTCCGGAGAAAGTAGGTGTTGTACACAAAAAAACCGTTTTCAAGGGCGTCCATGGTGGCGGGGGGATGGAGTACCGGGCAGATTGCCGCCACGCGGTCAAGGGTGAATCCGGCCCGGGGGGCCCGGGCCGCGATGCGCAGGGCGAAATTTCCGCCCAGAGAAAACCCGCAGAGAAAGGTTTTCTGACCCCCGGCAAACTCGGCCTGAATCCGGCCGACGGCATGAAGCACCTCGTCGATCAGGCAGGAGTTGAACAGGCCCTGGTTCAGATGATGACTGGTTCCGTGGTCCCGCATGTTCAGACGGAACACATCGAACCCACGGTTGAACAGATGGCCCGCCGCCGAGAGAAGGTACATGGAGTCGCTGCTGCCCTCCCAGCCGTGAAGCAGGATCACCAGATCACGGGGCCGGTCCCGGTGGGACGAATAAAAACCTTGGAGCCGGACGCCGTCGCCGCCATCGACCAGTACTTCCCGGCTCTGTCGGAGCAGGGCCCTGGCCCGTTTGCGAACCAGCGGACGCCGCAGTTTAACGGATGCTGCGATGGACTGAAGGTGTCTGTTTCGAAACAGTCGGGGAGGTGTGAACGGGTGCATGGCGTTTGACGTCCCTATATATAAGGTATGACCGTGAAAAAACTCCACGAAGCGTCTCTCGCTCCGTGGAGCCGTGATATTATGACATTCTGTAGGAGTAGGCAATCATCATCTGATTCCGGTCTTCCATCTGAAGGCAGGCTTCCATGCCGCCGGCGTCGATGTTGGCGTTGATGGCCTCCTTGGTCATGCGGATGCCCATGGGGTTCTTGCTGAGCATGGTCATGGCCAGTTCTTCGGCGGCGGCCATCATCTGGTCCTGGGGCAATCTGCGGCTGGCGAATCCCAGATTCACGGCGTCTTCCGAATTCATCCAGTTGCCGGTCAGAAGATATTCGTTGGCACGTCCCGAGCCGATCAGCCGCGGCAGAAAATAGCTGGAGGCCATGTCGGCCCCGCCGAGGCCGATGTTGATGTAGGCGGCGGAAAACCGGGCGTTTTCGCTGATGATCCGGATGTCCGAGGCCATGGTCAGGGAAAAGCCGATGCCCGCCGCCGCACCGTGCACGCAGGTGATGATGGGCTGGGGAATCCGTCGCATGGCAAGAAACAGTCGGGACATCCGGGCCTGGGCGTTGTAGGCCTCCACGGGTTTCATGGCCAGGATGGCCGGACCGTAACTCTCCATGTCGAGCCCGGCGCAAAATCCCTTGGCCGTGCCGCCGTCCAGGATGATCACGCCGATGCTGTCGTCGTACATGCGTTCCCGGAGAAAGCTTTCGAATTCGTCGACCATTTCGATGTCAAAGGCGTTGTACTTGTCCGGTCGGTTCAAGGTAAGATAGGCCAGTCGTCCTTCCTGTCTGAATAGCAGTCGATTCATGGTGTCCTCTTGGTTGTTTTTGATAAAACGGGTTGATGGTTGGGACGGACCGGCGCGAGGCTTGGCCGCGCAGGTGCCGTCCACCTGTTGCGTGTTTTTATCGATCAGTCGTTGATGAACTCGTAAAAAGTCATCAAATGATGGCAAAGAAAAAAGTTCGAGTTCAAGGCGTCGCGAATCCCGAGGAATGAGGCGTACTTGGGGTACTCCGCAGTGACGAGGGATGACGCGCAACGCAGAAATCGGGCTATTTACGAAGCCATCAGTCGTTAAACCCGTCCGCCGTCATGGAAAGGGTCACGGGGTCGTTGTCGGTCAAGCGTCGGGCCAGTCCCAGGGTTTTCGGAAGCTCGTAGGCGAAAAAGTACCGGAAGGTGCATTGCTTGCCCTCGTAAAACGCCCGGTCGGCCTTGGACAGGCTGCCGGCCAGGGCCGACTGGACGACCAGCGCCTGGTTCAGCCACTGCCAGGCCATGGTGATAATGCCGAACAGTTCCAGGTAAAGCACCGCATCGGCAAGCATGGTTTCCGGCCCCTGGGTCTGGGCCTGGACGATCAGGTGGGACGTGACCTTTTCCAGCGAGGCAAGGGCCTCTTCCAGTGCCTGGGCCTGGGGTTCGGTCGTCGTGTTGAACCGGGCTTCGGCGATGGTTTTTCGGACTTCCTCCATAAACAGGAAGAAGGCCTTGCCGTTGTGCATCACCACCTTCCGGCCCAGAAGGTCCATGCCCTGAATACCGGTGGTGCCCTCGTGGATGGTGTGGATACGCATGTCCCTGAAATGCTGTTCCACCGGGAAGTCCTCGCAGTATCCGTATCCGCCGAAACACTGGATGCTCTGGCTTGTGGCGAGGATGCCCATTTCCGCCGGGTAGGACTTGGCCA
Organism: Desulfatiferula olefinivorans; assembly: GCF_054657895.1. NCBI lineage: Bacteria > Pseudomonadati > Thermodesulfobacteriota > Desulfobacteria > Desulfobacterales > Desulfobacteraceae > Desulfatiferula > Desulfatiferula olefinivorans. The sequence continues at coordinate 147,956 of NZ_BAAHXV010000008.1, forward strand.
CCGGGGTCAGAAGATCCAGCAGCAGATGATAGTGCTCCTTTTCCTCGGGCGGACAGACGTGCTTCATGTCTTCGTAGTAGCTCAACTGGAGAATCAGGGCAAGTGACCCTTCGACCACGGCCCGCTGAAACAGAAGCATGCGCTTGATGTCGGCATGCTCGATCAGGGGGATCTGGGGAGACATCGGATCCTTGGCCGACAGTTTCCGGCCCTGGCAGCGGTTCTGGGTATAGTCCAGGGCCGCATAGTAGGCCGCCGAGGCGATGGCGGTGGCGCCCAGGCCCACACCCAGGCGGGCTTCGTTCATCATCTGGAACATGTAGGCCAGTCCCCGGTTCGGCTCGCCCACCAGAAAGGCACGACAGTCGCCTTTTTCACCGAAGGACAGCTCGGTGATCGGTGCTCCCCGGTAGCCCATTTTATGGAAGACCTGGGTCACCGTCACATCGTTGTCCACCAGCTTGCCGTCATCGTCCGGGCGTTTTTTGGGAACCACAAACAGCGAGATCCCCTTGACCCCGGCCGGCGCACCATCGATTTTGGCCAGCACCAGATGGATCACGTTGTCCACGGCGTCATGGTCTCCGGCGGAGATGAAAATCTTCTGGCCGGTCAGGGTGTAGCCGCCGTTGCCGTCGGGCCTTGCGGTGGTCGTGATGTCGGCCAGGGAACTGCCCGCCTGGGGTTCGGTGAGGGCCATGGTTCCCTGCCAGAGGCCCTTGATCATGTTGTCGGCATAGGTTTTTTTCAGCGTGTCGTCTCCGAAGGTCAGGATCAGGTTGACCGCCCCGGCACTGAGCCCCATGTAGACACTGGCCGAATAATTGGCTGCGGCAAAGACGAAGTTGCAGGCGTTGGCCACGGTCATGGGAAGCTGGTCGCCGCCGAGGGATTCGGGAAAGATGGCGGAAATCCAGCCGTTGGCCCCGAATTCCCGGATTATTTTTTTGGTGGACGGGTGAACCCGGACCACCCCGTCCACCAGCTCCGGCGGATTTCGGTCCATCTCTTCAAAAATCGGATAAAGAAGTTTATCACCCAGCTTGGCCGCTTCGTCAAGGACCATTTTGTAGGTGGTGGCGTTGTGGTGCCCAAAATACGGCGACCGGTTCAGATCGGTAACCTTGAAAACCTCGTTCAAAAGAAAGCGGAGGTTTTTCATGCTGACCTGTTTTTTTGCCATGGTGGTTCCCCTTTTCTATGCGGTGAGTATCGGAGGGGGCGGCCGGAAAAACCGTGCGGCCACCGCCGTCGCGTCCTGATCGATAGTTTTCATTCACAATGTGTGCCGGAGGTGAAACGGCGTGTTTTGTCCGGAGATGACCGCTCGGCCCTTGCCGGAATCCGCCAAATATGGCATGAATAACCTCGGTTTTGAAAGTTTCGTCAAATATGACGGCTTATAGCGATTCATCCGGAGAACATTGCCATGAACGACGATCGATTTATCCGTGAGGCCACCCATTGCCTGTTCAGCAGCCTGACCATTGAAAAGACACTCTTTTCGACCTTTCATTATTTCAAGGCGTTCTTCCCCATGGACCTGGCACACATGTTCATCTACGATATTTCCCAGGATACCTTTCGCTATCTGGCCCTGGCCACGGAGAAGCGGGGGATTCTGATCGATGAGCAGATCAAGATGTCCCAGCGGGCGAAAAAAGAAATTCGGGAGCATGCTCTGGGCAGCGTCCGGACCTACACCAAGTCCGGCAGTGACATGATTCAGGAGATTTTTACCCATTTCAGGCGAAACACCAGCAAGCCCTTGATCGAGGATCATGAGGAATTTTCGGCTCTGGGCATTGTTCTGGACATCGGTATGCCTCTGGCAGGCGGATTTGCCATGGTGGCCCGTGGAAAGGACCGGTATAATGACGAGCATCGCGCGCGGCTCAAATTGCTCGACGGTGCTCTGACCGGGGCCGTCTTGAATCTGGTGAACCATAGGAATATTGTCTGTGAAAACGAGCGGCTGGCGTTGGAAAAAGACGAGCTTCGAAAGCGATTGGGTCATGTGAAAAACCATCAGATCATCGGCGCGGAAACCGGTCTGAAAGAGGTGCTGGAACTGGTTCGTTATGTGGCGCCCACCCACAGTCCCGTCCTGATCACCGGAGAAACCGGCGTGGGCAAGGAGCTGGTGGCCCATGCCATCCACCAGGAATCCACCCGCAAAGACGGCCCCTTTATATGTATCAACTGCGGCGCCATTCCCGAATCCCTCATCGAAAGTGAACTGTTCGGGCATGAAAAAGGCGCGTTCACCGGGGCGGTCGGCATGAAACGGGGATATTTCGAGCAGGCCTCCGGAGGCACGATCTTTCTTGACGAGATCGGCGAGCTGCCCCTGGCCTCCCAGGTGAAGTTCCTCCGGGTGCTTCAGACCATGGAATTTCAACGGGTGGGCGGAAGCCGGGCCATTCCGGCCGATGTCCGGGTCATTGCCGCCACCAACCGGAACCTTCTGGCCATGGTTCAGAAACGGCAGTTCAGGGAAGACCTGTGGTTCAGGCTTAACGTGTTTCCCATACGCATCCCCCCGCTCAGGGACCGAAAGGAAGATATTCCCGCCATGGCCCACTGGTTCGCCGAACGCAAGTCCCGGGAGATGAACCTGCCGAGCCTTGAGTTGTCCGTCCAGGCCAGGGACCAGCTGATGGCTTACGACTGGCCCGGAAACATTCGAGAACTTCAGAACGTGATCGAACGGGGTCTGATCGTGGGAAAGGGCGGGGCTCTGACCTTTGATACCCTGGTCCGGCAGCCCGCGGGCACGGATTTCGGGCCAAGTCCGTCTGTTGCGGGCGATTTCCCCACCATGGACCAGATGGTGATCCGGCACATCAAAGACGCCCTGATCCTTTGTGAGGGGCGAATCGACGGCAGGTACGGTGCGGCCGGGCGACTGGGCATGAATCCGTCCACCTTAAGGGGCCGCATGCGCAAATACGGTATTAGAATCCGCGTTACGGTCGATGAGTCAGGGGCTTGAATTGGTCGGCCAAAGATTGTAAGGTGAGGGCCGTTGTCTGATCACGCCCGGGATCCAGGCGGGCAGAGCCTCCACAAACACACACGGATTCCTGACGGCAGGACCTGCCGGATGCGGATCAATCGCGAGAGTTGTCTATGAAAACCATACTGGTCACCGGCGGCGCGGGGTTCATCGGAACCAATTTTATCCGGCATGCCCTGATGGAACGAACGGACTGGGCCATCGTGAATCTCGATGCCCTGACCTATGCGGGCAATCCCGCCAATTTCGATGATCTGTCCGATGACGCAAAACGGCGGCATACTCTGGTCCGGGCGGATATCTGCGACCGGGACGCTGTGTCGGCACTGTTTGACGTCCATGATGTCGACGGAGTGATCCACTTTGCGGCCGAGTCCCACGTGGACCGGTCCATCGTCGGTCCACGGGCCTTTATCGAAACCAATGTCAACGGGACGTTTACGCTGCTCGAGGCCGCCCTCGGCCATTTTCGGAAGAACAGCGCCAAGGATTTTCGGTTCGTCCATATCTCCACCGATGAAGTTTACGGAAGCCTGGGACCCGAGGGCTTTTTCACCGAAACCACCCCCTATGATCCCTCGAGCCCCTATTCGGCGTCCAAGGCGGCGTCGGATCATGTGGCCAAATCCTTTTACCGGACCTACGGCCTGCCCGTTCTGGTGACCAACTGTTCGAACAACTACGGTCCTTACCAGTTTCCGGAAAAACTGATCCCGCTGATGATCCTGAATATTCTTGAGGAGAAACCCTTGCCGGTTTACGGCGACGGCCTAAATGTCCGGGACTGGCTCTACGTGGCCGATCACTGCGAGGCGATCCTGAAGGTGTTCGACGGGGGAAGACCGGGAGAATCGTACAACATCGGCGGGAATGCCGAGGCGAAGAACATTGATATTGTCCGCCTGCTGTGCCGGATCATGGATCGTCGGCTGGGGCGGAGCGGAAATCGGGCAAGCGAGCGTCTGATCCGGTTTGTCGAGGATCGCCCGGGCCATGACCGTCGTTACGCCATCGATGCCTCAAAAATCAAACGCGAGCTGGGATGGACGCCTTCTTATGCATTTGAGGATGCCATCGAACAAACCGTGGACTGGTACCTCGATCATATGGACTGGGTGAATTCCGTGAGGAGCGGGGATTACCTGCGGTGGGTGGAACAGAACTATCAGAGTCGAAAGGGGATAGAATCATGAAAGGCATCATCCTTGCCGGGGGATCCGGGACCCGTCTTTACCCCATCACTCAGGTGGTCAGCAAGCAACTGCTGCCCGTTTACGACAAACCCATGATCTTCTACCCCCTGTCGGTGCTGATGCTTGCCGGAATCCGGGAGATTCTCGTGATCTCGACGCCCATGGATCTGCCCCGGTTTAAAGACCTTCTTGGAACCGGCGAACAGTGGGGGCTGTCGTTTTCTTATTGCGAACAGCCGAGGCCCGAAGGGTTGGCCCAGGCGTTTACCCTGGGCCGGGAGTTTGTGGGCAGCGATTCGGTCTGCCTGATTCTCGGCGACAACATTTTTTACGGTCACGGTCTGACCAGTCAGATCGAACACGCGGCACTGAGGCCTTCGGGGGCCACGGTGTTCGGGTACTGGGTCAAGGACCCGGAACGCTATGGCGTCGTCACCTTCGATGCGGACGGCCGGGCCGTGGATATCGAGGAGAAGCCCCAGTCGCCCCGATCGAACTGGGCGGTCACCGGTCTGTACTTTTACGACAACGCGGTGCTGGACATCGCGGCCGGCCTCAAACCCTCACGGCGCGGAGAATATGAGATCACCGATATCAACACGGCCTATCTGGCCCGGGGTGAGCTTTATGTGGAAAAGCTCGGTCGCGGAACGGCCTGGCTGGACACCGGCACCCATGCCAGTCTGATGCAGGCCTCCAATTTCATCGAAACCATCGAGGAACGTCAGGGGCTCAAGGTGGCGTGCATCGAGGAAATCGCCTATTCCAAAAATTACATCGACGCGGACCAGCTCGAAAAATTGGCCCGGCCATTGATGAAAAACGGATACGGCAAGTATCTGATGGACATTCTGAACTATGGGAAAATGCCTCTATGAAGATTGTGACAACCGATCTTGACGGTGTTCTGATCATCGAACCGGATGTGTTCGGGGACCATCGCGGCTTTTTTATGGAAAGCTACAGCAGGAAACGATACAGCGATCTGGGCATCTCCGTTGCATTCGTTCAGGACAATGTGTCCCTCTCCAGGCGGGGTATTCTGCGGGGGCTTCATTATCAGCTTGATCATCCCCAGGCCAAACTGGTTCAGGTCCTCAAAGGGGAAGTGTTTGACGTGGCGGTGGATATCCGTAGGGGTTCGCCGCAGTTCGGGTGCTGGGCCGGTGTGATGTTATCCGAAGAAAACCGCCGCCAGCTCTACATTCCCCAAGGATTCGCCCACGGCTTTGTCGTTACAAGTGAAACGGCTTTGTTTCATTACAAATGCAGCGACTATTATGCCCCCGGGGATGAGTACAGCCTGCTCTGGTCGGATCCGGACCTTGGCATCGCCTGGCCCGAAGAAAAACCGATTTTGTCGGACAAAGATCGGATCGCCCCTGTCTTAAAGGCCATTGGGATAGAATCTCTGCCCGTCTATTCAGTGAAATGACAGGCGTCATGCTCACAAGGAGATATCCATGACCACGCTTTTGATTTACGGTTCGGCGGGGCAGCTGGGTTGGGAGCTGACCAGGGTTTTTAAGGCTCACGGTATTTCAGCCCTGGGCCTTGATCTTCCGCATCATGATGTGTGTGATGCCCGCCGGATCAGCGAGATCATCGACCGGGAAACACCGTCGGCGGTGATCAACGCATCGGCGTTTACGGCGGTCGATCAGGCCGAAACCCAACAGGAAGCCGCGTTCAATGTCAATCGAGAGGGCCCCTCGCGATTGGCCCAGGCCTGTGCGTCAGCGGGGATCCCTCTGGTTCATGTGTCGACGGATTACGTGTTCGATGGAACCTCAAGGCGGCCTTACGTCGAAGAGGATCCGATCCGGCCCATCGGGGTATACGGATTGAGCAAGGCACAAGGAGAGAATGAGGTCCGGACCTATCTTGATCGTCATCTCATCGTGCGGACATCCTGGGTATACGGGGTTCATGGTCAGAACTTCGTCAAAACCATGCTGCGCCTCGGCAAAGAGAACCCGACGATTCGTGTGGTCGATGATCAGTACGGGTGCCCCACCTGGGCCAGGGATCTGGCCCGGGCCCTCGCCGTCATGGTCCTCAGAATTCTCGAACAGAGGGATGTCCCGTGGGGGACCTATCATTATTGTGGAGACGGGGTGACGAGCTGGTACGGTTTCGCACGGGCCGTTTTTGAACGTGCCGAAACGTACATCCCATTGAAACTCAGAGAACTTACGGCCATCACAACGGCGGACTATCCGACCCGGGCGAAGCGCCCGGTCTACTCGGCTCTGGACTGTGAAAAAATCAACCGGGCCTTCGGGATCAGGCCAACGCCCTGGCAACAAAGTCTTGACCTGATGCTCGATGAGCTGCTCAGGGGTAATGGATAGGATCCTATATATATTAAGGGTCACACGATGAATAGGAACTGGAGACCCCGCGTGCCAGAATGGTTCTGAGTTCATCCAGAATTTCACAGCGGTCCAGGCACTTGGGGAACTTGAACCGGGAAGGACACGTGAGACAGGGGCTCTTGGTGATGTGTCCGATGTCAAAATCGAATCGATCGCGTTTTACAGTCATAACGAAACCACGGTGATAGATTGAAGAATAATTCAATAAAACATTTGGTTAGACGATACCATAAGACAGGCATGGGCTCAAGCCAAAACAAAATCTGTTTTGGCCTGAATTTATGTGTTGACAAGGGGAGGCCGCACAAGTATAACACCCAGGCTTGTTGCTGATCGGGGTGAACGTAAAACCCACAATGACAAGCATCCCGGCAATCGACAGCGGTAAATTCCGAACGAAAGCCGGGGCGC
>NZ_BAAHXV010000009.1:0-154101 GCF_054657895.1 Desulfatiferula olefinivorans
ATGTATTTCTTGCCGGCAGGGAGACGTGTTTAAGTCGACAGGATTGATCTGAGATCAATCCGCTGAGATTCTCACGAAGGCCGTTTTTTGCTTTTCTTCAAGGATATGAAACATGCGATTGCCCTGGAGCGTCTCCCCTATCAGCCCGGATCGTCGACCAAAAACGCCGACAGGGGCGAATCCTCGACCAGCGAAAGGGCCTGGTCCTTTTCACTGCGGATGTAGGCGTCGACGGCGCGGACGCCCTTGTCCGGGTCCCGTTCGTGCAAGGCCTCGACGATGGTTTCGAAATAGCGGCAGTTGTTCTTCAGGGCGTCCTGGTTGTTTTTCAGCATGATGGCGATGTACTGAAGCCGCTGGAGGTTGGGCATGATGCTCATCACCACCTGGAAAAGCACCGTATTTTTCGTCGAGGCGATCCCGGCTTCGGTAAAATCCAGAAGAGCCCGGTAAAAATCCCGGTTGTCGAACCGTCCGGCCGCATCTTCCATCCGGTCCAGGGCTTCGATCAATGCCAGGCGATGAGCCTCATCGCAGGTTTCGATTCAGCGCCGGACCACATGGCCGAAAAGCAGGGCGAACACATCGCAGTAAGACTCGATGCTCTTTTTCGACAGACCCGTGACCCGGGCCCCGCAGCGGGGAACCAGTTCGACCAGCCCGGTTTTTTCAAGAATCCGGAAGGCCTCCCGCACCGGAGACCGGCTGACGCCCATTTCCTCGGCCACCTTCTGCTCGTAAATCCTCTCGCCCGGCGCGATGTCGAACCGGATGACCTTGTCGATCAAATGATCGGCAATCTGATCGGACAGATTTTTCGACAGGCTGAACCCCATGCCGCCCCCCGCTTTTCCCTGTACTGTGGTTGATAACCGGCAAGATCCCCCATGATGGGTGCACGTTTGTTTTATCCAATATCCCGGTAAAGATCAACACCGTTCACAGAACGGGGAGCCGGGCGTCAACGATGGGCCGCCCGGACTACCCCGTCGGTCTTTCGGAACGTATCGTACACGGTCACCGCGCGGACGGTCTTGGCATCGACGTCAAAATCAACCGGTTTTTTTCCTCATGATGGCTGATTATGATTTCAACCCCAAGGGGGGTGCGTATAATTGACGATCTCGTAAAAAGCATCACATGACGGCAAAGAAAAACGTTCGAGTTCAAGACGTCGCGAATCCGAAAGGATGATGGGTACTCAGGGTACGACGCAGTGACGAGGGATGAGGCGCAACGCTTAAAATCGGACGTTTTGCCAAGTCGCCGGCATGGGGCCGTAAGCCTGCCGATTTACCTATTTTTTTACACATATGAAAAAACCTGCTGAAAAAGTCCTTGACAGCCTGCGCCTGCCATGCCAAATTGTCGACAAAAGACAATCTACACAAAAAACACAATGCACGACCCGTTTGATCCGGCGCAGAAAATGGCCGCATCGCTGTTCTGTTGATGGGCGTCAACCACCATGAAGGAGCATGAGACATGAAAACACCTCGTTTTGAAGGGGAGTCCCAAGGGATCCGAAATGGCGGGTCCCACGACCTGTCCGCCGTCATCGCCGGTCTTCTGAAGGCTCGTGAAACACGGGGACTTGTGGCGGATGTGGTGCCGGACATCGTGGAGGCCTGGGCCGGTCAAAATCGGCTGAAAAGAAAAATCGCGGACCAGATCGAAGGCTTTGTCCGGAAAAAGATGAACGGCCATGGGCCGGGAGTCCATCCGGGCCTTGCCGAGCTGATGCAGGATGCGGCCTTCACCGGCTCTGCGACCCGGTTTCTCCCCTCGGTGCTGACCGTGACGGTTGAGGCCCTGAATGCCCTGACCGATCATCTGGAAACGGCCGGCGAGGAGGACCGGAAACGGTTCGTCTCCGAGTTGCTGGACAGCCTGGCCCAAAGCCGGCTCGGCGACAGCGTAAGCGTGATCCTGAAAACCCTGAACCGCTGCTACGAGGAAAACCCCGCCTTTCTGTCCGAAAAACTGGCCCCGGCCCTGATCCGCCGAATGGAGGAGCTGGACTTCGGGGAAATCAGGGATTTTCTCGATCTGTCGGCCGGCGACATCGGCATCCTGGTCAAAACTTCGATGGACACCCTTTACAGATACCCGTCCAAACTGGTGCTGGGCCTGAGTTTCATCGCGGACATCGTGAATTCCGCAACGTTTGTGTCTGCGGAATTCCTCGCCATGACCAACAAAATATCGCCGGATCTTCTGACCGACGTGGTGCTGTCCATCTTCCGCAAGGTGGACGGCAAAAAAACGGCCCGGCTCCTGAACCAGGTGTCCGAGATCGTCCGGAAGCTCCACACGGGCAGCGCCCTTCTCGGTGATCCGGGAACCAGCAGGCTGCCCGCGGATCTCATCCGCTTTCTGGAAGACTTCCTTTCCGTGTTCGACGGGGAGCTGATGTGGAAAGCCAAGGTGGCCTTCGAAGAGGAAAAGGAAATCGTGGCCCGGGTCTTCTACCAGGTGATGAAGGAAAACCCCGAGCGCCTGGAACGCCGGATCATCCGCTATTCGTCGCTCAAAAACGCGCAGATCAGAGCCCTTCTGCACCACATGTCCGCCATGACCCGGCTCCCCGAGAAGGACGTGGCCGATGCGGCGGAAAAAGGCCTCACGGCCGTAGAAACCCAGGACCTGGCCGAAGTGGTGAACCTTTTATTCCTTTTTATAAACAAAATCAGCGACCTCAAGCCCGACCTGATCCCCGGACTTGTCACCTCGTTCGTGGACGCCCTGGATCTGTACGAGGTAAGCGACGGGCTTTCGCTGTTTTTCGAGACCGTGGGCGAAGCCCTGATGCCCTTGGAACGGGTGCTGGTGCCCAAGGCGGTGAAACACCTGTGCGCGGTGCTCGAACCCCAAGACGACGATTACGAGCAGGAAGCCGCCGAAGCGCGGGCCATGCTGCGCACCCTGCTCCTTGGCGATGAGGAGGTGGTCTCATGATGGATGATTTTTACGATGCGATCACCCGCATCCAAAACCATCACCTGAAAGAGTGGAAGGCCGGGGGCGGAAAGGTGGTGGGCTACACCTGCTCCTACGTGCCGTCGGAAATTCTGCACGCCGCGGGAATTCTTCCCTACCGGCTCCGGGGCATCGAAACGGAAAGCATGGACATCGCCGACGCCTATTTCGGTCCGTACATCTGCACCTTTCCCAAATGTGTGCTTCAACTGGCAGGGAAAGGAAAATACGACTTTCTCGACGGGGCCGTCATCACCCCGGGCTGTGACAGCATGCGCCGCCTGGACGAATGCTGGCGAAAAGCAGGCGAGACCACACCGGGCATTGTGCCGCCTTTTTTCTATTACTTCGACGTGCCCCACAAAACCGAAGGACACGGTCTGAAGTGGTTCCAGGAGGAAATCGTGAACCTGATCACGGCGGTGGAGCGGCAGTTCGGCGTCCGTCTCACCGACGACGGGCTCCGGGAGTCCATCGGTCTGTACAACCGGGCCCGGCGACGTCTGAAGGAGCTGGAAGATCTGAGATCGAAAGACACCGTGGTGATTTCCGGCACCGACGCCTTTGCCGTGACCATGGCGGGCACGGCCATGCCCCGGGAGGTCTACACGGACCTTCTGGATACCCTGGTCGATTCCCTGAAAAAAAAGAAAGGAAAAAAAGACGGACGCAAGCGCATCATGCTTATCGGCAGCGTCAGCGACGACATCGGTCTGGTGGAGCTGGTCGAGCAGGAGGGACGGGCCGTGACGGTTTCGGAGAACCTCTGTTTCGGGGTCCGGGACGAGGGCAACGAGGTCGTGGAAACGGGCGACCCCATCGAGGCCCTGGCCAAAGCCTACCTGGGGGGTTCCACCTGTCCCCGGATGTACGGAAAGTACAAGGAACGGCTGGCCATTTTGAAATCCCTCATCGCTCGTGCCCGTGTGGAGGCCGTGGTCATGCAGAACATAAGGTTCTGCGACCTCCACGGATCGGAAAACGGCCTGTTCGAACGGGATCTGGAAAAAGAGGGCATTCCCTGTCTCCGTCTGGAACGGGAATACGGGCCCCTGGTTGAAACAGGACGGCTGAAGATGCGGCTCGACGCCTTTTTCGAAAGGCTTGAATCCCGCCCGGCCCAACAGGAAACACTCTGGGAGATGGAGGCGATATGAGACCGGAAATCAGGGAATACAACATGGACTGGATGCTTTTCAGCATCATGATGGCCGCGTCACGAACCGCCGACGGATCACGCAAGGAATACGAACGTCTTCAGCCCTATATCCCCTATTTCAGCGGGGTTCTGGATGCCATTGTCCAGGCGGGGAAACCGGGGGTCACCTTTCTCAAAATGCTCGCGGAATACCTGGAAAACATCGTCACCGCCCACGACAAAGGGAAAAAAGTGGCCCTCACCACCTTTTGTTTTTCCCCGTCGATTTTCTATTCCATGGACGTGGTGCCGGTAACGCTGGAGGTCCTCACCACCTTCGGACGCCTGATGTGGAAACGGGGCGTTGTCGATTACCTGGACTACTCGGTGGAGCTGGGCCTGACGGAGACGGCCTGTTCCGCCCAGCGGGGGTCTTTGGGAGCCTATCTGGCAGGCCTGGGGGCCCATGTGGACATGGTGGTCTGCGACACACCGGGGGTCTGCGACACCAACGCCAATTCCTTTACCTTCGCCGCCGCCTTTCTGGACAAACCCTATTTCCAGTTGAACTACCCCCAGACCCTGGGGGATGAACGGACGAACGCCTACCATCTGGAAGATTACATGGCCATGATCGACTTTCTCGAAGCGAACACGGGAAAGACGCTCGATCCGGACCGCCTGAAAACCATCCTCGATGAAATCAAAATCCAGGACCGGATCGTGTCCGACCTGGAAGACTACCACCGCATGGTTCCCACCCCTCTGCCCGTGGTGTTCAATCTGTTCATCTACGGGGGGCGGTTCATGTTCGCCGGGGAGCCGGTGTACACGAAGCTGTTGCAGGAAATGCTCGAGACGGCGGCCGACAAGGCGGCCAAAGGCGAATCGGGGCTCAGCTCCGGCAAGGAGAACCTGCGGGCCTTCATGTGCTACATCGACCACTACGCCATCAATCTTAATTTCTACGACTATCTGAACCAAAACGGCATCGCCCACCTGGGCGGTATCCTGTCCCGGACCTTCAATCTGGACTCACCCTACATGGACGGCCTGGAAGGCTCGGGCTACGGCATCGACACCTCGTCCATCGAAACCATGATCGACAGCATCGCCCAGATGAACGCGAGGATGCCCATGGTCCGCAGCATAAGGGGGCCCTATGACCGGCCCGGCATGTGGCTGGACGAGACCCTGGCCCTTTGCAAAATGTTCAAGGTGGACTGCGTGATCTACAACGGCACGCCGGGGTGCAGGAACACCTGGGGCATGGTGAAACCCTTTGCCGCGGATCTCGAAAAGAACGGAATACCCACCCATGTCATGAACGGGGACGCCTTTGACGAACGGGTGGAATCCTGGGAGGCGTCCCGTGAACGGCTAAGCGAATTTTTCAATGTAAGGGGGTTGTTATGACACTGGTCGCAGGCTGTGATGTGGGATCCCTCACATCCAAGGCCGTCATCATGAAAAAAAATGCGCTTGCGGGTGTCGGCGTGGTGAAATCCCTGTCCGATCCCCAGGCTTCGGCGGACGCCGCCCTGGCCCTGGCCCTTGAAAACGCAGGGGCCAGGGCATCGGATATCGCCTACTGTGTGGGCACGGGATACGGCAGGGAGAACATCAGCTTCGTCAACGAGGCAAAATCGGAAATCGCCTGCCACGGCAAAGGAGCCCTGTGGCTTGTGCCGTCGGTTCGTACCGTCATCGACATCGGCGGCCAGGACTGCAAGGTGATCCGCATCGACAAAAAAGGGGTGGTCGAAAAGTTCATCACCAACGACAAATGCGCCTCGGGCACGGGACGGTTTCTGGAGGTCATGGCCCGGGTGCTCGATATCAGCCTCACCGAACTGGGAGACCTCACGGAGAAAACCGAAACCCCCATCACCTTTGCCAGCACCTGCACGGTCTGGGCCCAGGCGGATGTGATCAAGTACCTGAACTCCGGCCACAGCGTGGAAGACATCGGCGCAGGCATCAACGCCGCCATGGCCAAACGGGTGGCCATGATGGCCGGGGCCGTAAAACCGGAAAAAGACGTGGTGATGACCGGCGGCGTGGCCAAGAACAAAGGGGTGGTGTCCACCCTCGAAAAGGTCTTGGGACTTCGGATCAGAAACGTCCGGAAAGCGGACCCCCAGATCGCCGGGGCCATCGGGGCCGCGCTTTTTTCACAGTCACGAATAAACGGAGGAGGTGCGGCATGATCGTTGCGGGGTGTGATGTGGGATCGCTCACGGCCAAGGCCGTGATCTTGAACGACGGCAAGATGATCGCCGGCGCGGTGGAACGGGCGGGGACCAAACCGAAGGAATCGGCGGAACGGGTGCTGGACAAGGCCCTCGCCATGGCGGGACTTACCCGGCCTGATATCGACTTCGCCGTGGGCACGGGCTACGGGAAAGACCGGATTCCCTTCGTGAACCAGTCGGAATCGGAAATCTCCTGCCACGCCAAGGGCGCCTGGCGGCAGATGCCGTCGGCCCGGATGGTCATCGACATCGGGGGTCAGGACGCCAAGGCCATCCGGATGGATGAAAACGGCAGCATCGTCCGCTATGTTTACAACGACAAGTGCGCCTCGGGCACCGGACGCTTCCTCGAAATCATGGCCGAGGCCCTGGGCGTGCCCCTGGAAGGCATGGGCGATCTTTCCGAACAGAGCACGGAAAAACTCACCATCTCCAACCAGTGCGTGATCTTTGCCGAAACCGAGGTGGTGTCCCTGATCAACGAGCGGAAAAAACCCCAGGACATCGCCCGGGCCCTTCACAAGGCCCTGGCCGGCCGGGTGGCCTCCCTGGCCAAAAGCATCGGCCTTGACCAGGACATCGTGATGACCGGCGGCGTGGCCAAGAACAGCGGCGTGTTCAAGGCCCTGTCCGAAGGCCTGGGACTGCCGGTCAAACGCCTGCCGGACATGGACCCCCAGATCAACGGCGCCCTGGGCGCGGCGCTGATCGCCGCGGAAAAAATGGCGTTATAAGGAATTTAAATGCCTCCGGCGGCCCTGCCGGGGGCCAAACTTTTGAAACGTTTGACAAACAGATAGGGAAAACGCCTGTGTGACGGTCACGCGCTCGCTTTGCCTTCTACAGCCTGTCCACCCCGTCCACCCCGTCCGTGCTCGTCCGTGCCCGTCCGTGAAAAACGGAAAACCGCCCTCACCGCTCCGTCGTAATCAGCTTCAACGCCAACAATCCGAAAACCGTGCCCGCCAGGCGGTTCATGATCAGCTGGGCCCGGACGGAGCGGGTCAGCCATTCGCCCAGGGCACCGGCCATCAGGGCGATGGTGCCGAACACCAGAATGGTGGCGACGATAAACACATTGCCGAGAATGATCATCTGGACGGTGATGGCCCCGCGTTTTGGATCGGCGAACTGGGGAAGAAAGGCCAGAAAGAAAATCGAGACCTTGGGGTTGGTGACGTTCATCACGATGCCCCGGACATAGAGTTTGCCCGCCGCCATCCGATCCTTGCCGCCCTCGCCCGGCGGGGTGGGCCGCGCCCGGAACGACAGCACGGCCAGATAAAGCAGATAGGCGGCGCCCACGGTTTTCAGCACCGCAAAGGCCAGGGCCGACGCCGTGAACACGGCTGCCACGCCGAAGGCCACGGCGGTGGTGTGAACCAAAAGCCCGGTACACAGGCCCAGGGTCACCAGAAGGCCAGACATCCTGCCGTGGACCGCCGACTGGGTCATCACGAAAATATTATCCGGACCGGGCACCAGGGCCAGCACCAGGGAGGCCATAAAAAAGGGAATCAGGGCGTCAAGGGGCATCATGATGCTATCCCCTGATCCGTGCATGACGGCTTTGGTCGGCGCGGGACGGGACGCCGGACATCAACACCGTCCCGTCGGTGTGAAAGTACCGGGAAATGGTTTCCCGATCGTTGACCCGGAGCACCCGAATCCCGGCCGGATCAAGCATGACGGGCTTTCCCGCCTTTTCCGAAAGAACATGCTCAAGGGCCGGAATATCCAGCTGAAGGATGGCCTGGTCGAGCAGCCCGGGGTCCTGTTCCCCGTTCAGGAGCTCGGCGCTGAAACGCCGCTCGGACGTGTAAATGCAGCCGGTGGTAAAATCCACGGCAAAGGCCACCACCCCCGGCAGAATACCGGGAATGAACAAAATGGCATCGAGAATGGCCACCCCGGGATCGATGTATCCCGACGTACGCCCCCGGCGTT
The DNA here is from genome assembly GCF_054657895.1 of Desulfatiferula olefinivorans. Lineage (NCBI taxonomy): Bacteria > Pseudomonadati > Thermodesulfobacteriota > Desulfobacteria > Desulfobacterales > Desulfobacteraceae > Desulfatiferula > Desulfatiferula olefinivorans. The sequence continues at coordinate 8,320 of NZ_BAAHXV010000009.1, forward strand.
CCGGATAGAGAATGAATCCGCAGGAAACCGTCTGAAGCAGAACGGTCAGCACAGCCAGTCCGGCCAGGGTTTTCAGAATCTTTTTTTGCAAAAGCATAAGGACTCCTTATTCAAGTCTTGGTCGACCCCAAGGCGCCGGAACGACGACAAGGGCCGCAAACATCACCACTATACCGATCACAGGCCCATGAGGCAATCCCCTTGAAACCCTTTGTGCCAACATTCCGACCCGGTTCCCCCCAACGCGAACCGGTCAGGGCCGCTCAGAACAGGCCCAGTTCCAGACGTTTTTGCATCAGGGTGAGATGTTTGGTCATCAGAGCCCGGGTCATGTCCCGGTTTTCCTCCTGACTGCGGGCGGCATGCTCCGCGTAGGGAATCTCGTCGAGCACCTTCACGCGGATAGGGTGAACCCCCAACGACAGCAGGCTGTTTTTGGGCAGGGCGTCCCGTGTCCCGCAGATAACCACGGGCAGCACGGGGACCTTTTGTTTTCCGGCAAGAATGAAGGCGCCGGGTTTGAAGGGCTTTATCGTTCCGTCTTCGGAGCGGGTGCCTTCGGGAAACAGAAGCACCGACGATCCTTTTGCCAGGGCCTCTTCGCAGTCGGCCATCATTTTCGAAATACTGTTCACATAGCCCCGCCTGATCAGGATGTAGCGGTTCAGGGCCATCTGCCATCCCAACAGGGGCACCCGGACGATCTCCGCTTTGGAAACCCATTTGAAATGGGTAAACAAAAGGGCCGTCATGACGATGTCGAGCTGGGACTGATGGTTGGCCACAATCACATAGACCGCATCCTTCCTGATCTTCTCCCTGCCCTCGACCTTGATCCGCCAGGTGGGCATGACAAAGGCCCAGAAGGCCAGACAATAGCAGGTGAAGCGGTGAAGCACCCGCCGGTTGGGATCAACGGGCGCCGTCAGGCACCAGAGCATCAGGGAAATCAGAAAAAAAACCGGGGCCGTACACACAATCAGGGCCAGCATCAGAACGGACAGAACAATACCGCCGAGGCGTTTGAGAACAGTCATGGGTGATTCCTTTTCACAGGGTTTCGGGAACGAAGGGCACCACCTCGTCGATGGTTGCTGCGTCGCAAAAAAGCATGATCAGCCGGTCCAGACCCAGGGCCATGCCTGCCGCCTCGGGCATGTAATCAAGGGCGTCGAGAAACCGGGACGGCAGCGGATAGACGGGTTTCCCCAGATCACGGCGAATCCGGTTTTCATCATCGAAGCGAAGACGCTGCTCATCGGAGGAGGTCAGCTCCGAAAAGCCGTTGGCCAGTTCAAGGCCCGCGATGTAGACCTCCACCCGTTCGGCCACAGACGGATCATCGGGTCTCAGGCGGGCCAGAGACGCCTTTTCGGCCGGGTAATCATACAGAAACACGGGACGGTCCCAGCCCAGCCGGGGCTCGATCTCAAGGCCCATGACCTCGTCGAAGGCGTTCACTGAAAGGGCGCCCGCCATGGTCATGGAGCCATAAAGATCGAAGGATTCCGCCACGCTGATACGGTCAAAGGGCCGGCCCAGGTCGATGCGGGCGCCCTGATAGGCAAGGGTGCTGCCGCATCCCAGATTCCGGGCCAGATCGCGCACCAGGGCTTCGGTATCCGTCATCAGATCCCGGTAATCGGCACCTGCGGCGTACCACTCGAGCAGGGTGAATTCCGGCAGGTGTTTCCGGCCCCGCTCGTGTTTTCGGAACACCCGGGCGATTTGAAACAGCCGGTCCAGCCCCCGGGCCATCAACTGCTTCATGCAGATTTCCGGCGAGGCCTGGAGGCAGGCCCCCTCGGACTCCACCGGATCGATATGAGCTTCGGGGATCAGGGCCGGTTGGCGGATGGGGGTGTCCACCTCCAGGTAGCCCCGATCATAAAAAAAACTGCGGACCAGGCGCATCACATGGGCCCGGGTCCGCAGGTGGGAAAAATCTCTGGTCACGTGTCGTGCTGTCCCTACCGTTGCTTGAAAACGACTTCGTGATACTCATCGTTCGGCCGGTCCTGAAGAAAGGCCCGGTCGTAAGGGCCTTCCGAGGCCTTTTCAAACCAGGCCCGGGCCGCGGCGTCACAGCGGGCACAGGCGTTCACGGGAATATGCACGCCCAGGATATGCTGGCCGGTGTCGGCCGAGGAATCGATTTTGAGCGCACCGGCACAATCGTCGCAGATCCTTATTTCATCTTTCTGCATTTCATAGATCATGTCCGTATCGTACATGATGTTCCGGCGCCGTTCGATGAACTCCCGTCCGCCGCGGATTTTCGCCTGCATCCCGTGCCGGTTGTTCCAGTTGTTCATCACCACCTCGCCGATGCGCCGGATGGCCCGGGTCACATCCTCGGACTGGCGGATGCGGGCCCCGTCGAAACCGGGTTCCACCACGCCTTTGTAATCCAGACCGGCCAGGGCCAGAATGATGCCGGTGTTCACGTAGGGCAGCGCCCCCTCGATGGAATAACCGCCCTCGAGGACGGCGATGTCCGGTTTCAGCATCCGGGTCAGGTCCGCATAGCCCTGGGCGGAAAAATTCATGTTGGTCAGAGGGTCGGTGAAATGATTGTCCTGCCCGGCGGAATTGATGATGATATCCGGCTTGAATTCATCCAGAATCGGCAGCACCACGTGCTCGATGGTATAGAGATAGCCTTCGTCTGAGGTGAGCGGCGGCAGCGGAATGTTCACGGTGGTGCCGTAGGCGTTGGGGCCGCCCAGTTCGTCTGTGAACCCCGACCCCGGATACAGGGTCCGGCCGTCCTGATGAATGGAGATGAACAGGGTGTTGGGGTCGTGCCAGTAGATATCCTGGGTGCCGTCGCCGTGATGGCAGTCCGTGTCCACGATGGCGACCTTGTTCACGCCGTAATGCCGCCTGAGAAACTCGACCAGAATCGCTTCGTTGTTGATGTTGCAGAACCCCCGGTTGCCGTGGACCACCCGCATGGAATGGTGTCCCGGAGGCCGGACCAGGGCGAAGCCCCGTTCGATCTGTTTTTCCATCACGGCCCGGCCCATGGTGACGGCCCCGCCGGCGCTGATGAAATGGGATTTGGTGGTCACGGAAAACACATCGGGCACACAGAAATGAACCCGTTTGATATCCATTTCGCTGACAATATCCGGCTTGTATTCGACGATGCCCTCGATATCGAGCAGGCCTTCCTCGAACACCTGGTCCTGGGTATACAAAAGCCGCTCTTCCCGCTCCGGATGGGTGGGATCGATGGCCCAGTCAAAGGCCGGGAAAAACACAAGCCCCGTTTTGTAATGCGCTCTCAGCATAAGGTCTCTCCGGTTCCCCTTTCCGGGGGTCAAATGGCTTTATAGCCCTCGATGAGCCCCGGCTTCACCTGGGCCCTGATCCTGATGTTCTTGCCTGTGGTTCGAAATCCCCGGACCATGTTGAACGACAGGCTCTCGACGATTTCGGTCTGGAGGTTTTCGGCTTCCGAGCCGTTTTTCACCGCTTTTTTCCGCAAGAGCTCAAAGGCGGTCTCCTCGGCGTCACGATACGAGTAGACGCCCCGAATGGCCTTGGTGTAATTCTCCTCCGGAGCCAGCACCACGCCTTTTTCGGTGTCCACAAACAGGTTGACCTCACAGGTGGTCCGGGCCAGCCCGGCGCCGATGGCATTGGCCACGCCCCAGCGGGGCACCGCTTCCACATCGGGTCCGAAGATCTTCTTCAGATGGCGGACAAAATACTCGGCCGGCCCGCCCAGAACCAGCACCCGGGACGGGGCCACGGTGTAGCCTTCGAGCAGTTCATGGACCGTATACACCGGCTTGCTGTTGATGTCCTGAACCAGGGTGGCCGCCGCCTCGATGATCATGGTGCAGGTCTTTTCGAAGATCCGTTCGGCGGCCTGCACGACGCCGATATTCAGCTTTCGCGCCAGGGCCTCGATGCCGGACCGGGCCGCCGCGGCATCGCCCCCTTCGATGTCTTCAATGACGAACAGGGCGTCGGTGGGCGTGGGAAAGGATCCGCCGTAGGCCATGGCCGGGCCTTTGCGCTGGGGGCCGATGATGATGTTGCCGTCGACGACCTGAACCAGGCTGTCGCCCCCCACCCCCATGGAATGGGTTTTCAGGGAACGGATCAGGGTTTTGTAAACGCCCAGGCTGATGCCCAGAGGCTCCAGAACCGGAGACCGGTTGATCAGAACGGCGATGTCCGTGGTGGTTCCCCCGATGTCGAGCACGACCACATCCCCCTTTTCCGGCGCGGCGCTGATCGACCCCATCACGCTGGCGGCGGGCCCGGAAAGGATGGTCTGACCGGGAAAGTCGATGGACGAGCTGAAACTCATGGTGCCGCCGTCGGCCTTGAGAATGTGAATGGGGATCTGAAGCCCCTTTTCGATCAGGGACTGTTTGACCGCATAAAAAAAATCCTTGTGAATCGGATACACGGCGGCGTTGAGGAAGGTGGTGGCGATGCGCCGGGGGAAGTTCAGGTTCCCGGAAATGCGGTGGCCCTGAAAAATCTTTTCGAAGCCGTAATCGGACAATATCTTTTCAATCCGGATTTCATGGGACGGGTTGCGTGTGGAAAACTTGGCCACCACCCCCACATGCCGAATGCCGTCGGCCTTCATCCGGGCCGCGATATCAAGAATCTGACCTTCATCGAGGCTTTCGATTTCACGGCCCCTGTGATCCACGGCGCCGGCCACGCTGTAATAGTGAGTACAGACCCGAAAGGCGTCAGGATCGATGCCCGGGCCGCCCACCACGATCATGCCCACGGCGTCGACCTGGCCGGTCACCATGGCGTTGGTGGTCAGGGTGGTGCTCAACACCGCCCGCTTGATGGCGGCGGTATCGATTCCCTCGGTAATTTTCTCCAGACCGGTCAGAACGGATTTAAACAGATTCGCGGTATCGGTCGGCACTTTCACTTCTCTGAACGGACCATCCGGGCCTATCAGGACCACATCGGTATGGGTCCCACCCACATCCAGTCCAATTAACATGGCATTCCCCATAAAGGTCAAATGGATTTCATCGAAAAAGGTCCGATCATCGATCGTTCCTTCGGTTGTCCGGACCGTCATGCCCGGACAATCGATGATCGATGCACGGGGAGGTCCGTCTGCTTCATGTCTCAAAGATGGTGAAGGTTTAAGGTATATAAAAACATCAGGCTTGTCAATGATATCGCTGGGCGTCCCGGGATAATCCTGTAGCGGCACAGCGCGCCGTGCCGCTGCATCGTCTCGCCCGGGACGCAGGGGATAATCGTCATGAAAAAATCTCTTGAGTCCCGCGCGGCCATACCTTATAAACACAGGATTCGAACAGAAGGCGCACCCGGCTTGCCCGGCGGCGCATGCGGTTACCCAAGACAACGACGAGGAAAAACATGGCACTTGTGGAATGGAAAAACACGAACGGCATCGCATGCGTCAGCATGTGCAACGGCGGCAATACCCATAACCTTGAATTTGCGACGGTCATGAACCGCATTCTCGACGAGATCGTCGAGGATCAATCGGTCAACGCCATGGTGCTGACCTCAACGGACCCCAAAAACTTCTGCCTGGGCATCGACGTGGACTGGATCAGCAAACGATTCCAGGACAAAGACTTTCAGGAGATCAAGGATTTCATGTACGCCATGAACACGATCTTCAAGAAACTCCTTTTGTTTCCCGTCCCTGCCATTGCCGCCGTCAACGGCCACGCCTTCGGCAACGGCGCCATTTTGGCCTGCGCCTGTGATTTCCGGTTCATGCGTGCCGACCGGGGATTCTTCTGCTTTCCCGAAGTGGACCTGGGCATCCCCTTTCTTCCGGGCATGGTGGCCTTCGTGACCAAGGCCGTGCCGCGCCCCCTGTTCAACGACATCTACCTGTCCGGCAGGCGTGTGGGTGCCGCCGAACTGGCCGAACACGGGGTCATCGTCAAAGCCTGCGCCGATGTGGAGGAACTGAACCGTGAGGCCATGGCCTTTGCCGCCGGCTTTACCAAGAAACGCGGGATCTTTTCCAAACTCAAGGAACGGCTCCACAAGAATATCGTCGCGGTTCTGGATACGGAAGACATCCCGGTCATCGAATCCCTGAAGCTGTTCATCACCGACTGATTCGAAGGCCCCGTCTTATCCGGGCGGGGCCTTCAAGGCGAAACGCCCATGAAGCCGATTCTTTTCCCCCGGTTCCAGCACCACCTTTTCCGGGCCGCACTCTGGCTGTCTCTTTGCGTTATCGTTTACCTGGCCTCTATCCGTATCGACGAGCCGCTGCCGGGGCATTTCAGCGACAAGGTCTACCACGCTCTCTGCTTCACCGTCCTGGCCTTTCTGACCGACTACGCCTACCCGAAAAGCGGCTTTGGTCCCCCAAAATACGTCCCGTTGATGCTCTACGGCGTCATGATCGAGGTGATTCAGTATTTTATCCCCTACCGGAGTTTCTCCACCGCCGATATGCTGGCCGACGCCCTGGGCCTGGTCGTTTACGGCCTTGCCGCCCGGCTTCTTTTCCGGGTCCGGGGCGGGGTTTCCGGCAGGCAGGACGGGCCTGACGCCTTTCGTTGAAACGACCCGTGTTTGGGTCCACAGACGTCGTCGGTGCGATTCCGACCGGTCCGGCAGGCAAAAACAATTATTGACATCCGATGAAAATTAAGAGTAGAAGGACTATTGTCCTAAAATGGACAGGAGTACGGTTGAAAGCATTCGGTAAAGCGATGGACGTGAACCATCCCGTCCATTTGATCATGTTTTTCATCACAGGGCATGGCTCGGCCCCAGAACGCGGCCATGCCCCACGTTCTATCCCGGTTGGGTTGTCGATCATCCGCTCCGGGTAAAATGATTAAGGAGGATAAAGTAAGTATGGCTGATGAAGCGATTAGAATCAGTGGAGATACCAAAAGTATCTTCAAGGACAAGGTGATGGAGATCCTGCCGGAAGGCGGGAACCTCAACGCCTGTCTGACGTGCGGCCTGTGCTCTTCCGGCTGCCCGGCCACCGGGCTGGCCGATATGGACCCGAGAAAGTTTCTCCGCATGGCGGCTCTCGGCATGGACGAAGAAATCAAGAACCACAAATGGGTGTGGATGTGCAGCATGTGCATGCGCTGCAACACCGTCTGCCCCATGGAAATCAACATTCCCCAGCTGGTGTTCAACGCCCGTAAACTGACTCCGCGGGAAGAACGGCCCAAAGGGATCCTCGGATCCTGCGACATGGCTCTCAAGGTCGATACCTGCAGCGCCATGGGCTGTACCCAGGAAGACTTCGAATTCGTTATCGAAGACGTTCTCGAAGAAGTGAAGGCCTCCCAGCCCATGTGGGAAGAACGCGACCTCCAGGCACCCATCGACAAGGAAGGCGCCGAGTTCTTCCTCAACCAGAACTCCCGCGAACCCATGACCGAACCCGAAGAAATGGTGCCGCTCTGGAAAATACTCAACCTGGTCGGTGCGGACTGGACCTACGGCAGCGAAGGCTGGGCCGGTGAGAACTACTGCATGTTCCTGGCCGACGACGAGGGATGGGAACACATCACCCGGAAAAGCGCGGAGAAATGTGAGGAGCTGGGATGTCCCGTCTTCCTCAACACCGAGTGAGGGCACGTTACCTTCTCAGTCCTGGCAGGACTGAAAAAGTTCAACATCAAACACGACTTCAAAGTGGATCACATTTACAACTACTACGCCAAATGGATCCGTGAAGGCAAACTCAAACCCAATCCGGACTGGAACAAGGATCTGAAGCTCAAGTTCACCGTGCAGGATCCCTGCCAGATCATCCGGAAAACCTTCGGCGACGAAACGGCGGATAACCTTCGCTTCGTGGTGAAATCCATCGTGGGTGAAGAAAACTTCGTCGACATGTATCCGAACAAATCCAACAACTTCTGCTGCGGCGGCGGCGGCGGCTTCCTCCAGAACGGATTCAAGGAAGAGCGCCTGGCCTACGGCAAGATCAAGGACACCCAGATCAAAGCCACGGGCGCCACCTACTGCGTTGCCGGTTGCCACAACTGCCACGCTCAGATCCATGAGCTTTCCGAGCACTACGGCAGCCATTACCACGTGGTTCATATCTGGAGCATCCTGGCTCTGTCCCTGGGCATCCTGGCTCCCAACGAGAGAACCTACCTGGGTGAGGAACTGCAGGACGTAAACGTTCCGGAATACATCGAACCCGAGTATTGATCGGTTTCGATCCCATCGTGTCATTCTTGAAGCCCCGGTTTTTCAAAAACCGGGGCTTTTCTTTTTTCTTAAACCGGCCCCACGCCGTGTTGACGCCCCCATAAAATCGTGTTATTTTTAGCCATCATTCATCCGCGTGCCGTGCGTGAAGCCATTTACTACCATCCCGTACAAAGGCACGTGCACGACGCGGAAGCCATGGTCAACCATCCGGACTTCAACAGAGGGGAGGCGTTCATTGCCACAGTGGAGGTACAGGGAAGAGCTGAGCCGCGCCAACAAACTCAGACGGTCTTACTACGAATTACTCCGTGACGATCTTGACCAGCTGGCCCTCACCTACGGCCTGGTGGATTCTTTCTACAATTTCAAGCGAAAGGATCTGCCTTTCCCCTTTGTGGAACGACGGGAGCTGAAACCCCGCGCCCGGATTCCCGGCACCGAATTCGACGACATCAACAGCTTTCTTCTGATTTTCGTGGAAGACGTGATTCCTGCGGCCTGCAAGAAATACATCCGCTTCTTCGACGTCAACAAAGCCACCAAAACCAACCTGACGGCTGCGGGGGTCCTGAATCTGTCCGATGATTTTGACCGAAACCAGAAGTACCTGGATTCCCTTCAGTTTAACGAATTTGTTCACACGCTCTTAAACGTGGACTACGCCCTTCTGATCCAGCGTGACGAATCGATCAAAGCCAGGGACCGCTACGGCATTTCCCATTTCCATGTGCGCATCGACTGGCCCATCGCCGATGCCGCCGAGGAACTGGCCAAGGATCTGCGCTACATCCTCAAGGACCTCTACGAGAAAGGCGACAAGTACGCCGAGGATGTGCAGAAAAAGTTCTTCGAATACTACGGCCTGCCCGTCATGGCCGGAGGCCGTCGCACGGCGGCCAGTGTGGCGGCCCAGTATTTGAAACGCATCCCCTGCATTTCGACGATCTACGTGTGCAGCAGCGAATCCCGCTGCCTGCTGCGGTTTTCCGAGCGCGGCCTGTCCAAAACCACCCTGATCCGGCTGACCCTGACGGAAATGCTGGCCATCGCCGAAGAAAACGGCATGAACCTGGACACCTTTTCCAAAAACTATCTGATCGACTATGAGGAGAAAGACGGGGTCTGCCTGTTCCAGGTCGTCTACGACCACACCCCCCAGGCGTCCTTTCCCAAGGACGGAAAACTCAGGGGACTGAAGCCCGACCAGTCCTGGATCACCATCAGCGGCCAGCAGATCCTGCCCCGGCCCGGAAGCTGGGACCTGAATCCCCTGTTGGTCAACATCGTCTATGCGAACTGACCGCATTTCTTCGGTCCAAAAACACTGGCGGTTTTTTCCATACCCTGCTACAAGAGTTTTTTTTATTTTTATCGTGAGGGGTCATGGGAAAAAAGAAGCGAAGAAAATATGCGGCAGCCGATCAGACGTCCAACATCATCTCCCCCCGGCTGATCGACCATCAACGGTTTGAATTCGAGTCGGTCTGGGATCCCTCATACTTCGGCAACGATCACACGGTGGTGGCGGAGCTGGGCTGCGGCAAGGGGGAATTTACCGTCAACCTGGCCCGGAAGCATCCGGAAAAGAATTTCATCGGGATCGACATCAAAAGCGACCGCATGCTGATGGGGGCCTGCGCGGCCCAGGCGGAGCATCTGACGAACCTGTGTTTCGTCCGGCTCCGCATCGAAGGCCTTGCGGCCTATTTCCCCGATCATTATTTTTCCGAAGGCTACATCACCTTCCCAGACCCCCATGAATCCACCAGCAACGGGAAACGGCGTCTGACCTCCGGACGGTTTCTGGCCCTTTACAAGCAGGTGTTCATCCCCGGAAGCCCGATCCATCTCAAGACCGACAGTGACATTCTCTATGATTTCTCCAGAGAAAGCATCCCGGAAAACAACGGGGTGCTTCACATCGTAACCGATGATCTTTACGCCGAAACCCGGGACCTCGGAGACATCACACGGATCCAGACCACCTATGAGAAACGCTACCTGGCCCGGGAAAAATCCATCAAATACATCGCCTTTTCGATCTAAGCGCAATCCGTCAGGCCAGGGACTCGGCAACCAGTTCCATGATATGCCGGACCCGGATATCCGACCCCTCCCGGGCCAAAAGATCCGTAAGCTGGAGCATGCACCCGGGGCAGGCCGTGACCACCTGGGACGCTCCCGAGGCCATGATGCCGCGAACCTTGGCTTTTCCGATGGAAAGCGACAGATCGTAGTGATCCAGGTTGAAACTGCCCCCGGACCCGCAGCACAGGCCCGCCCCGGCCGACTCCACATAGGTGTAGCCCGGCAGACGTAAAAGAAGCCCGCGGACCAGGGTCGGCACATCCCCCTTTCCTTTGAGATGGCAGGGATCATGCCAGGTCACAGGAATGGTTGACCCGGAACGGTTTTCAGCAAAAACCAGGGGGCGGCCCCGGGTCAGAATAAATTCGGTGATATCCGTGATCGGGGCATGAAACGACGGATCGGAAACGGGGGCCAGGGTCGGCCACAGGTCTCGAACGGCAAAGGTGCAGGTCGCACAGGCGGTAACCAGGGCGTCAAACGTGAGACGGCCCAAGGCATCGCGGTTCTGAAGGACCAGGGCCTGAAACCCCGCAGCGTCCCCTGCGGCCAGGGCCGGAAGACCGCAGCACACCTCATCGTCGATCAGACACACCGAGGCTCCGGCGGCTGAAAGAACCTTCATGCAGGCAAGCCCCACCTGGGGATACACCTTATCGATCAGGCATCCGGAAAAAAACACCACCCGGGGTTCACCGCCTGAAGGCGACAACAAACGACCCTGTTCACGAAAGGAAACCGCCGGAATCGTCGGCAAACGCCGGCCGTTCGAAAACCGGACCACACGGACCGCTCCGGCATCGGCGGCCCTCTTGGACAACAGCCCCTGACTCCTTGAAAGGGCGCGGACCAGAAGGCCGAACAGACGGGGATGGGTCAGAACCAGCCGAAACACCATTTTTTTGAGGGGAGAAAGCCCGGTATAGGCGGTGATGATCACGCGGGCCCGGATCAACAGATCGGTCAGGGGAACCTTTCGCGAACAGATCCGCTCACAGGCGCCGCAAAGCAGGCAGCGGTTCAGTCTCTCAAGGACCCTCTCGGGCCGGGTGAGGATCTCCCGGCTCAGCCCGTCGAGCAGGGCCAGCTTGCCCCGGGCCACATCGCCCTCGTGCCGGGTGACCTGAAACAGCGGACAGACCGACTGGCACATACCGCAGCGATTGCAGGCCGAACAGGCCGCCTCGATCTCTTTCAGGTGTTCAAGCAGCGTTTTAAGCGTCACGACCGGTCGTCCGTAAGCGGCTCGTTTTTCTTCAGGGTTTCAATGATTTCAGGAATCCAGATTTCCGCACGATGGGCGGGAAAACTGCAGGCCGCCGCACCGAAATGGCCCCCGCCGTTGTATCGGGAAAGCAACAGTCCGGCATTGACCCGGCAGTTCCGGTTGAAAATGCTGTGCCCCACACTGACGACGACCTGCCCGCGGTCGGCCTGGTCATAGCGTATTTTCACGCTGACCACCGCTTCCTTGAACAGAGAGTAGACCAGAAACCGATTGCCCTCGGGGGCCGTGTCGAGCGGTCTGAAATCCGTGACCGCCACCTCGGAGGTAACGGTGGTGTGGGCCAGCAGCCTGTCGTGGAAGATTCGATTTCGTGAAACGGCCTCGCGGCATCGGCGGGCGACCTCGGGATCGGCCATGACCCCGTCGACGGTTTTTTCACGAAGAAGGCCAACCAGCCTGTCCCAATAAAAGACATCGGCGCTGTTCCTGCCGCTGATGGTCATGGAAATCAGGACATGGGGATACCGTTCGGGATGAAGCACCTCGTCTTCAGTCAGATCCGCCGAATCGATCTTGTCGGCCTGGCGCACCAGTTCGGCAAAACGTTCGCCCAGCCTGTCCCGGTAATAGCCATAGACCACCCCGGCCGCCGATGGGGCGATGGCAAAAGCGCCGTCAAAGGTCGTGGGGGTCCGGTTGGTATAGTGATGGTCAAACCACAGGCTGCACCGGGGGTCGTAGGGAAGATTGGCCATGATATCACCCGGCTGGATCTCGGCGTCCTTTCGTTGCACCCGGCCCGGCTCGACCCAGTAGATGTCGCGGGCCGACGGTTCGGCTTCACGAAGAAGGACCGCACAGACAACCCCGTCAAAATCCGGTCGTGTCACGATGCGCATGGTTCTGCTCCTTTTCCCATAGCAGGGCAGGGTCAGGAATCGGATGATCCGGAGCCTGCCTTCATCCGGCACAAGATCACGCCCGCCTGATACACCGCGATCCCGGAGAAACTGCCCAGCACATCGAACAGAAAATCCGCCCGGTCCAGGGTGCGCGAGGGAACAAAAATCTGAATCAGTTCGTCCCCGCACCCGACCAGGGCCGACACAAACACCGCCGCCGGAACGGCCATGGTCGTCCCGAAGGATCCGGGCAGCGATCGAAGCGCCCGGAACACCAGAATCCCCAGAACGGCGTAGGCTGCAAAATGGAGGGGTTTATCCAGATGCCGGAGAGCAGGAATCATCAAAGGACACATGGACTGAATGAAAATCAGCAGACCATACACCCCGAGCGGCAGCCAGTACCTGACAAAATGATGTTTACGCATAAAAGGCTTATCACACCTGAATCAATTCGGAGCGCCTGTTTTTGATGTGTTCCAGGGCCTTTTCCATCAGCGACTCCTGTGAGACGCCGTAACGCACCGTGCCGTCCAGGGTCCGGACCGACAGGGTCCCGGCTTCCCGCTCCTTATCACCCACCGTGATGATCAGCGGAATCTGCTGAATCTGGGCTTCGCGCACCTTCTTTTTCAGACTCTCGGTGCGATCGTCCGTCTCGACCCGCAGACCGCCTTTTTCCATGGATGTGCGAACCTGTTCGGCATAGTCCGTCATATCGTCGTTCATCGGAAGAATCACCGCCTGGACCGGGGCCAGCCACAGGGGAAATTTCCCGGCATAATGCTCGACCAGAATGCCGAAAAAGCGCTCCACGGAACCGTAGATCACCCGGTGAATCATCACGGGGCGGTGTTTTTCATTGTCCGCCCCGATGTAACTGAGGTCAAACCGCTCGGGCAGGGACATGTCCAGCTGAATGGTGCCGCACTGCCAGGTCCGGCCGATGGCGTCCTTGATATGGATATCGATTTTGGGTCCGTAGAAGGCTCCGTCGCCCTCGTTGATCACATAATCCCGCCCGTAGGCGTTCAAGGCGGCTTTGAGGCCGTTGGTGGCCTGATCCCAGGCTTCGTCCGTTCCGATGGACTTTTCGGGACGGGTGGACAGTTCCAGGTGAAAACCGAGTCCGAAGGTGCTGTAGATCCTGTCGACCAGCCGAAGGACACCGAGAATCTCGTCCTGGATCTGGTCGGGCGTCATGAAGATATGGGCATCGTCCTGATGAAAGGCCCGGACCCGGAACAGACCGGACAGGGCCCCGCTGAGTTCATGGCGGTGAACCAGTCCGATTTCACCGGCCCGGATGGGCAGATCCTTGTACGAATGACGCCGGGTGCCGTAGAGCAGCATGCCCCCGGGGCAGTTCATCGGCTTGATGGCGTAGTCAAACTCATCGATGGTGGAGGTGTACATGTTTTCACGGTAGTTTTCCCAGTGCCCGCTCTTTTCCCAGAGGCTGCGGTCCAGCATGATCGGGGTCTTGGTCTCCACATAACCGGCGGCCCGATGCTCTTCGCGCCAGTAGTCCAGAAGGGCGTTCCATACGGCCATGCCCTTGGCGTGGAAAAACGGCATGCCCGGCGCCACGTCATGGAAGCTGAACAGGTCGAACTGAACGCCCAGTTTTCGATGGTCCCGTTTCCGGGCCTCTTCGAGTACGTGCAGATAGGCGGCCAGGTCCTTCTTGTCGAAATAGGCGGTTCCGTAAAGCCTCTGGAGCTGGGCCCTGGCCTGATCGGCCCGCCAGTAGGCCCCCGACGCCTTCATCAGCTTGAAGGCTTTGACCATGCCGGTGTGAGGCACATGGGGGCCCCGGCACAGGTCGGTGAAATCACCCTGGGTGTAAAGAGAGATGGTGCCGTCCGCCAGTTCGGAAATCAGCTCTTTTTTGTACGGATCCTCGCTGAAGAAGCGTAAGGCCTCTTCCTTGCTGACCATTTTCCGCTCAAAGGGCAGTTTTTCACTGACGATTTTCTTCATTTCCGCCTCGATGGCCGGGAAATCGTCTTCGGAGATCGGGGGCATGTCGATGTCGTAATAGAACCCGTCCTCGACCACGGGGCCGATGGTCAGCTTGGCGTCCTTGTGCAGACGAAGCACGGCCTGGGCCATGACGTGGGCGGCGCTGTGCCGCATGACCTCCAGGGCTTCCGGGTCTTTCACGGTGAGAAACCGGATCGAGGCGTCATGGTCCACAGGGCGGTTCAGGTCCATCAGGGCCCCGTCCACATCCATGACCACGCAATTTCTGGCAAATCCCTCGGAAATGCCCGTGGCGATTTCCATACCGGTGGGGGCCTGATCAAATTGCTTTATACTTCCATCGGGTAGTGTTATAGTAATCATCGTTTTTCCGTGCTCACTGCATGATGTTATCGTGAAAAGCGACATCCCGGGTTGTCGGACTGCCTGTGCCGCGTGCGCCAAACGCCTGTCATTCCTGGAAAGAGTCACTTGATGGTCAATTAAAGTGATTAATCTAAGTTAAATGCGGATACGGGTCAAGTCAAATCCTTGGAACCATTCTTTTTTGACAAAACCGCTTGATTTCCGTGTTTTTTTTTGTATAAGTCCTTACGTGCTCACGTTTTTCCGTGCCCGGAGCCCGGCCGGAAAACCCGCCCCCGGTCATTGCGGCCCCGGGGTTCATTGACAGGCCGATCAGAAAGACAGGTGGAATGGCAGACTATTTATTTATCGAAAACGAAGGGGATCTGAAAACCATCGCCGAGGCCTTCGAACAGGCCGATCACATCGCCGTGGATCTGGAAGCGGACTCGATGTTTCATTTCAAGGAGAAGGTCTGCCTGATTCAGATGGCCTCCGACTCACTGACCGTGGTCATCGATCCCCTGAAAATCGACGACATGTCCCCCCTCAAACCCGTGTTCGCCGACCCCGCCATCCGAAAGATCTTCCACGGCAGCGATTACGACGTAAGGTCCCTCAACCGTGACTATGACATCGAGGTCAACAACCTGTTCGACACCGAACTGGCCTCCCGTTTTCTCGGCATCACGGAAACGGGCCTGGGATCGGTGCTCGAAAAACGGTTTCAGATCCAGCTTGACAAGTCATTCCAGAAGAAAGACTGGTCCCGGCGCCCCCTGCCCCGGGAAATGATCGAATACGGGGCCGGAGACGTGATCCATCTTCTGGCCCTGGCCGATATTCTCGACGCCGAACTCAAAGCCAAACACCGGGACGAGTGGGTCAAAGAGGAATGTGAGCTGCTCAGCCGGGTGCGCTGCCCCCAGCCCAACGAGGATCCCCTTTTTCTCAAGATCAAAGGGTCCGGACGGCTGGACCGGCGGAGCCTTTCGGTCCTCGAACACCTGCTTCGTTACCGCCTTGTCGTGGCCGAAAAAAAAGACAAGCCCCTTTTTAAGGTGTTCAGCAACAGCAGCCTTTTGGAACTTTCGAAAAAAAGGCCCCGGACCATGGACCAGCTGGGCGAAGACAACCTGTTGAGCCGGCGCCAGATCTCAACCTTCGGCCATGATCTTCTTCGTGAAATCCAGGCCGGGCTGGCCGTCCCCGACAAGGATCTGCCCCTTTACCCGAGAAAGAAAAAACCGGCCATCCGTCCCGAGGTGCCCCGGCGCATCGACCGGCTCAAGGAATGGCGGGATGTCCTGGCTCAGGAACTCTGTATCGATCCGCCCATCCTTCTCAACAAGGCTCTCATGACCGAACTGGCCGTCACAAACCCTCTGACGCCGGAGGCCCTGGCCTCGGTGTCGGGCATGAAAAACTGGCAGATCCGGGAATTCGGCGACCGGATCATCGCCCTTTTGAAAACCCTGACATGACCGAATAAGGCCGGCTCCATGGAAACACCCTGCACATTCCCATCCGACGTCCTTCAACTCGAGGGCCTCCTCGATCAGGGGCCACAGGACCGGGCCGTGATCATCACCCACCCGCACCCCCTTTACGGCGGCGACATGCACAATCCCGTGGTCGACACCGTCCGGCAGGCTTACCGGGACCGGGGATTTGCCACCCTCCGTTTCAACTTCAGGGGAACGGGACAAAGCGAGGGTTCCCACGATCAGGGTCGCGGAGAAGTCCGTGACATCCTGGCCGCCCGCAGCTTCCTGACCGGACGGGGGTACTCCGTCGTCGACCTTGCCGGCTATTCCTTCGGGGCCTTTGTCAGCCTGACGGCCGTCGCCCAAAACCCCAGAGATTTCAGCCGTCTTGTGCTGATTTCCCCTCCGGTTGACTTCATCGAATTTGCTGACCTTTCGGGCATCGAGGCCCTGTCTCTGGTCATTTCCGGCGAGCACGATGACTATGCCTCGCCCGCCCACATTAAAAAGCTGTTGAAAAATTGGAACAAACACGCCATATTTATAGAAATTCCCGGCGCGGATCATTTTTATTCAGGTCATTTGGGGCGGGTAGGGGAAACCCTGGCAGGGCAACTCTAAACCCCTTTAATCCCTATAAAAAGGGAACGCGTTTTTTGATATGTTTTCAAAGAAGTTGTAGACGAAAAGCGGCGGCCTGTGATAGATGTTTTGGGGTGAAAACATGAAAACGCGGCGAAACGCCGTATCCTGCCGGGATGATCAGGGGTTTTGAACCGTTTCCTGATTGCTGGTTTCACTGTGAACTGCCATACTAACCGATACCTGAAAGGTCTTTCATGCATATCTCATGCTGGGGGTCAAGGGGCTCCATACCGGTTTCCGGTAAAGAATTTACCAAATATGGTGGCGATACCACCTGTGTCGAAATCCGAACGTCGAGCGATGATATCATCATTGTCGACGCCGGCACGGGTATCCGTCGGCTGGGCAACCATCTGGTCAAAGAGAAGCGGTTCAACTACAATATCATCTTCACCCACGCCCACTGGGATCACATGATCGGCTTCCCGGCCTTCAAACCCCTTTTCATGGACAACATCGAGCTCAAGGTCTACCGCTGCCCCTTTCCGGGAAAATTCATCGAAAACATGCTGGCCACCGTGATGAGACCCCCGAACTTTCCTGTCCGATACTCGGACGTCCGGGCCGAAATCCATTATGTGGACAGCTGCCCGGCCACCTTCGACATCGGATCGGTGACCGTGGAATCCATTCCCCTCAACCACCCGGACGGCGGCTGCGGTTACAAATTCACCGAAAACGGCCGAAGTTTCGTGTTTCTGACCGACAACGAGCTGGACTACAATCACCCGGGCAGCGTAAGCCGCAACGATTATCTGGAATTCTGCCGGGACGCGGATCTTTTATTCCACGATGCGGAATACACCCCCGACGAGTACCGGACCAAACGGGGCTGGGGCCATTCCCTTTACACCGATGTCCTTGACCTTGCCATGGCGGCCGGCGTCAAACACCTGGGGCTCTTCCACATCAATTCCGAACGGACCGACGACGACATGGACCGCATCGTCGACGAGTGCCGGGCGATCATTGACCGCAACCGATCCCCCCTGAACTGCTTTGCCACGGGGTATGCCACAACCTTCACCCTCTAAGCCATGGACGATTCCCTTCAACGCTGCGCGGATATTCTGTCTTCGGCCCGAACCGTCGTCTGCCTGACCGGGGCCGGCATTTCCGTTGAAAGCGGTATCCCCCCCTTCCGGGGACCGGGGAGCCTCTGGGAAACCTTCGATCCCATGGAATTCGCCCACATCCAATCGTTTCTGGAAAACCCGAAACGGGTCTGGGAGGGATTTCTCGTCGGCATGAAGGACATGCTCGACCGGGCCCGGCCCAACCCGGGCCACACCGGACTGGTCGCTCTCGAAAAACTCGGCCGCCTTTCGACCATCATCACCCAGAACATCGACGGACTGCACCAGATGGCCGGAAGCAGCGATGTCATCGAATTTCACGGCACCTTCGCCGTCCAGCGCTGCCTTGCCTGCGACACCCGCACGCCCTCCCGGGACACGGACCTTTCGACGCTGCCCCCCCGCTGCGCCTGCGGCGGCATCCTCCGGCCCGACTGCGTCTTTTTCGGAGAAATGATCCCCGACGACTGCCTCACGCGCTCCCGTAGGCTGGCCGCGACCTGCGACGTAATGCTGGTGGTGGGCACCTCCGCCACGGTCCAGCCCGCAGCCATGATCCCCGTCATCGCCCGGCAGCGCGGCGCCGTCGTCATCGAAGTCAACCCCGAACCCACCCCCCTCACCTCCGCCGGCAGCGACCACTTCCTCCGCGGCCCCGCCGGGAAAATCCTCAGCGCCCTGGCCGAGGCGGTGGCAAGGCGGCTGGGGTAAGACAAATCAATTGCCGATTGCTGTCTGGCCATAGTACGATCTTATTCACGCATTAATGGAAAAACACCTACAGCAGGATGATTCACCTCACACCATCGATCTTTATGCTACGGATTGGCATTGACGCATGCTAATTCATTGAAGGCTCAGGCAGAAGGATTATGCTTGGATTGTATGGCGGGAGGGAATATAGGCTCAAAAGAATCTGATCTGTCAGAAGAAAAAAGGGCTGAGACAGAGCCTTGCACCGCCTCAACCCATAAATCGCTTTATGTTTTTTTCTTTTTCGGGACGCTGCGAACCCAAGCAGACCTGAACCCAAAAGAATCAACGTGGCCTGTTCGGGTACAGGAGCATCACCGTTTTTATAGCCCTTTAACAGGATGAGCATCCGGTTGTCGGGTTTCGTTCCTCAACCCGACCTACGATGGGCGGGCGTTTTTGCGGGGCGGTGATGAGGGGATTTGGGACAATCTGCGTTAATCCCTGCCAAGGATGAAGGGTATTTGGTGGGGCACAGCCCACAATGGATTTGCGCATGGGCGGGGATGTGTTGAGGGATGAAGGGCGTTTCCAACCTAAGGCCCTACATCTTGACCACCAGAACGGCCATGCCTTCCAGGGCGCGGACCAGTTTGATGCTCACGTCGCCGAGTACGAATTCTTCGGCTTTGGACATGCGCTTGCGGCCGATCATCACCATGGTGGGTTTGAGCTGCTGAGCCTGGTCGATGATGCCGTCGGCGATGGTGGGATACGGTTCGGTGACCAGATGGATTTCGATGTTTTCGGGAAACAGGCCTTTTTCGACCAGCTCGTTTTTGGCGTCTTCGAGAATTTTTTTGTATTTGGCGGGCTGCTGGTTCATGTATTTCTTGCCCATCAGTTCCTCGCCGCCGGAAGGCTTGCGAAACACGTGAAGCAAAATGACGCGCAGGTCGTCCGGGCAGAGGGACAGCCTGATCAGATAGTCGAGCACTCCCCGTGAACTCATGGAATCATTCAATGCCACCAAAATTGTATTACCCATGCCATACCCCCGCGTATCAAATAAATATAACCTGAAGACCGCGACTCCCGCTGTGGCGGCCCCGTCGTTTCCGGCTGATCAGAGCCCCTTGACCATTCGAAGGGGCAGATTGCCCATGATGGCCCGGACTTCATCGAGAAAATTTTTGAGCCCGTTGTTTTCGATCACCAGGCCGAACTGCTCGGCCAGAATGTTGATCGAATCCCGGTCCTCATCGTGGATCATCCAGTTCTGGTCGTTGTAAAGCTTGAGCAGACCGACCACGTCTTTCCGATGCTTGATGGGAAACGACAGCATGCAGACAATGCCTTCCTTCTTGATCGACTCCCGGTGGGCGACCCGTGGGTCATTGGCGAAATCCTGAAAAAACACCGGCCGGCCGGTCACGAATTCCTGAAGTTTACCCTCTTCGTATTCGGGCTGCTGCCTCAGATACTCCTCGCTCAGGCCGTGGCTGCACACATAATACAGGCGTTTTTCGCGATCGTCGAAAACCAGAACCGTGGCGGCCTTGATATCGAAACTCCGGCAGATGCTCTCGACGATATGCCGTCCCAAAAGAACCACGTCTTCATAGGTGGAAATGGCATGGCTGATCGCCCTAAATTGGGCCAGATTGATTTTTCGTTCCGGAACATACCCCATGATCGAACCTCCCTTGACTGACATGCCGTTCGGCACACGGCGCGACGCCTGAAAAAAACAAAGGCACCGGCAGGAACCGCGTGCCGCAATAGCCGCGGACCCTTGCGGACCCTGAACACGGGTCGCGGGCCGGGCTGTGGTAAAGGTATCATCGACGACGCTGATGCGATAATGATGGTGCACATGATGTGAAAACCTGTTTCAATCTAACCCATCGCCTGCGATCGAGTCAAACAGAATCTCGGGGCTCAGTCCGGTGCAATGCACAGATGGACCAGATAACGGGCGTCGAGATCCCCGGCCTGAACGGTACCGTATTCGCTCTCAAGGTTTCGGAACAGGGCTTCAAGGGTCGATCCCATGCGCCGGGATATTTCCTCTTCCGTAAATCCGGTTCGCAGGGCCAGCCAGGTCAGCATGGCCTGCTTTTCCTCATCGCGAATCCGGCCCAGGCCCCGATCGACGCCCCGGGGACCAGGGGTCCACAGACGATCGAACCAGGCCCTGACATCCGTCATGGGCACCGGTCCTTCGGTATGTTCAGGCTTTCCGCTTGAAGCATGGACCCAGAGGGTCAGAAGCAGGCGGTCGACGGTCAGGCGGTATCCTGAAAAGGCGTCCAGCCGGGGCGCCATCATGGACAACAGCTCGTCGTAGCCTGTGATGTCGTCAAGCCGCCGTTCCGTGGCCAGAATGTCTGCAAGGCTCTGAAAATCCCGGTACAGGCTGCCGGCGGTGTAATTGTCGTAATAAACGGGTTTATCGACCAGAAGACCCCCAAGGACCCCCAGTCCCGCCTCGCCCCAGAAGGCCAGTTTCAGATCGTTCCGCCCGAACCAGCTGTCCCGGACCAGGCGTCCGGCACGGTGCTTGAGGCCCATGATCCGCCCTATCCCCACACGAAACAGCTGCTTCATGGCATACCGATCGATCAGGCCGCAGCGCGAGGCGTCATCGACGTCACCCTGTCCTTCGAGCAGCACCTCCATCCCAAGACTGATGGTGTACGAGGCTTTTTTGGCGATATGGGCAAGGGTTTCCCTGCTGCGGATGATCGTCTGGTCGGCGGCGATCATCTGGTTGCACAGCGAGGCGAACTCCAGCTCCAAATCTTCCAAATCCCACCTGCCCTCCCACCGTTCAAGGCTTTCGGTGAACAGATTCGGGTCGGAGATGGCCTGGGCCGGAGCAATGGGCGCCGTCACCCCCTCGGGTTCGAAAGCCTTACACGTCGGTTTTTGGGGACGGACGGGCTCAAGCCGGTCGGGCGACAGGGGGCTGTAGATTTCCATGGCTTCATCAAAGGGCAAAAACCCCTTTTCCGCCAGCCGGACATTCCGGAGCCTGAAATGTTCCTCCTCCGTTTCAGCCGGAATCACGCTCACGGCTTCGAGCATGATCGCCTGGTAGAGGGTGTAATCCAGCTCCAGAATCTGATCGATGAGGGCATGGATCACCTCGTCGAGTTCCTCCTGACGCACCGGTTCATCCCCCTCGCGAACGATCAGGGGATCGGGCTTTTCCTTGATGCGGATATAAAAATAATCATCGACGGTGAAAAAACCGTCGGGAAACTCCGACGGGTCCTGGTTCTCTTCTCGGATGATCACCTCGATGTTTCTGAACAGGTAAAGCTCCAGAAAAGCCGGCCGTTCGGTGATCAGCCACCTGACAAGCCGCTTCCCGTCTGCAAGAAAAAGGACCTTGAACCAGTGGGTGACCGCGTCGGTTTCCATCCGGTCCCGGGTCCAGGTTTCCACATCGATCATGTAGCCCCACTGGTCCGAATGGGCCAGGGCCAGAACCGGCAGGGCATCGGACAGGCCGATATCATGAACCAGAAGGTAAAGATCCTGCTCGGAAAACGACTGAACCAGCTCGGCGGGAAGGGGGGCCGACAGAATTTCGTCCAGGGCCTTCTCCGGCGGCATGGCCATGATGGCCTTTCGTTTGTCCCGAAGGACCAGATGTTTTCCGGCCCGGTTCTGCAGAGGGTACTCCTGTGTCATAGCATGTCCTGTTTCACGGTTCATGACGGGTATCGTCCCGGCCACACGCAGCCAATATAATCACGGGTTTTTACGATGACCAGTCGATATTCAGATTTTTTCCACGGCCAGACGTTTTCCCGCCAGCACCACCAGAACCAGCACGGGGGCGCCGACGAGGGCCGTGATCAGAAAGAAACGTTCATAGCCCAGCGCGTCCACCATGGTCCCGGCATACCCGCCGGTGATTTTGGGAATCAGGGTCATCAGGGAGCTGAACAGGGCGTATTGCATGGCTGTGAACCTTATATCGGTCAGGCTGGACAAAAACGCCACAAAGGCCGCCCCGGCCAGCCCTCCGGCAAGGCTGTCCGCCGAGATCACCAGGTAAAGCAGTGTCAGATCATGACCCGCCCCGGCCAGAATCATGTACAGAAGATTGGTTGCCGCGGACAAAAGAGCACCCGCGAACAGAATGCGGATCACCCCGAACCGGACGGACAGAATACCGCCCACAAACCCGCCGAAAAGGGTCATGACCAGCCCGAAGGTTTTGGATACGGCGGCAATTTCGGTTTTCGTGAACCCCAGATCCTGGTAGAACACATTGGAAATCACCCCCAAAACAATGTCCGAAATCCGGTAAAGGCCCACCAGGGACAGAATCAGAACAGCCGCCCCCCGGCCGTAACGCTGGAAAAAATTGGCGATGGGATCGATATAGGTTTCCCGAACGATCTCGGGGGCCACCAGGCCCAGTGCGATACACAGCCGGGCGACGACCCCTGCCGACGCAACCCCGGCCGACAACCGGAGTCCCTCAATCACGACGGCCGTAAGACGGCCGTTCATCCATGATCCGGCAAGACCGGCCTTAAGGCTCTCCAATGGACCGCCGGAGGCCGTGTAGGCCGCCACACACCCCGTGACGGCGAACACAAACAGGAGCACGAAACGCAGGTAATCCTCGGCATGCCGAAGGGCGGTGGTTGCCTTTCGGGCCTTGGGTTCGGGCATGGCCAGGGTGGTCACCACACCCACCGACATGCCGGCGGCCATGGACAGATAGGTCCACTGCCAGGCCCGGTAGACGTAGTCTCCGGCCGACGAACCGAACCGATCGGCCAGAAACAGAGCCCCCGCCCCGGCCGTGATCATGGCGATGCGGTAGCCGGCCATGTAGGTGGACGCCATCAGGGCCTGATACTCCGGTCCGGCGGATTCGATCCGGTAGGCATCGATGACGATGTCCTGGGTGGCCGAGCAGAACCCGAGCGCCACGGCGGCAACGGCCATCATTGTCACCCGCGAGGCCGAAAGGGCCGGATCGATGCATGCCATGGAGACGATGGCCCCGGCCACGGAAAGCTGGGACACCAGAAGCCAACTCCGGCGTCGTCCGAGCAGACGGGTCAGGATCGGCAGAGGCAGACGGTCGATCAGCGGCGCCCAGACAAATTTGAACGAATAACCCAGGGCCGCCCAGCTGAAGAAGGTCACGGTCGATCGCTCGATTCCGGCCTCGCGCAACCACAGGGACAGGGAGGAAAAGATCAGGAGGATGGGCAGCCCGGCGGAAAAACCCAAAAACAGCATGATGATCACCGGAGGGCTGAAAAAAGATAAAACGGCTTCCCGCCAGGAATGGCGCTGAGGATCGCAACATCCGCCGTCCTGTTCACCGTGTCTGATCATTCATCGATCCTTTGAGGTCATGGCGTTTACACGCATTCGCCCGAAGGCTTTGGGGAAAAAATTAGGTTCATCATTCATCCCCGGCGCCTTTCAGGCAATTTATTTTTTTCTTGAGACCCTTACCCGGAATTGCCCGATCTTAGACCATGGGCAGGCTGATGTACAGTGCTTAAACAAAATAAAAAAGGCCCAAAACGGGCCTTTGTCGGAGTCAGACGATGATGTGGTGAAATATCAGCGAAGCGTACCGATGAAACATCCCCCGCCGCCGGCCTGGGCACCCATGATCCGGCTCACGGCCTCGGAAGTATCGACCACCTTGCCGATGGCGTCGGTCCGGGGCAGATGGGCCGACTGGACGGTGTCGGAAAAATCACTGGAATTGCCGCAGGCATTGAAGGCCTTGACGGCATAATTGTAAACCCGGCCGTCTTCGGCGTCCTTGAGTTCTACAAAGGTCAGGTCAGAGGGGATTTCCATGCTGTTCTCTTCGGTGAAATGATCCGGGTCGGTGCTCCAGTAGACCACATAATAATCGGCGTCGGCGTTTTCATCCCATTCGAGGACGGCATCGGCCGCATATACGGTCTGCGTGAGAAGAAAAAGGGAACCCAGCACGAGCATGATGCGTTTGAACATTGTCTCCCCCCTGCCTGTTTCAGTGATCAGCCGGCCAGAACCCCCACGATCCCGACCTTCAGCATTTGCCCATCATCATAGCCAGTTTTGTGCCAAGGAATCAGAAAACATGTAAAAACGATAGTTATCAAGATTTTGCGTAAAAAACAACCATCACGTCCCGCGTCCGTCAGGCCGTCCGTCGGCCCTCACCTGGCGATATGTCATCAAACAGGCGCCATTTCGCCATCAACCGGTCTGTCCGGCGATCAAGGATCGGCCGGTCATGGCCTCTGGCTTGTCCAGACCCATGACCGCCAGCACCGTCGGGGCAATGTCGGCCAGACAGCCAGGGTTCAGCGTGACCTGCCTGAGCGTTTCCGACACCAGAATCAGGGGCACCGGATTCAGGGTATGGGCGGTATGGGGTTTCCCGGCGGCATCGACCATCTGTTCCGAATTGCCGTGGTCGGCCGTGACAATCACGGTGCCGCCCCGTCGAAGAAATTCAGGCACCACACGACCCACACAGGCGTCCACCGTTTCCACCGCTTCGACGGCCGCCGCCGTCACGCCGGTATGACCCACCATGTCCATGTTGGCGTAATTGACGACAATCAGGGCGTAGTCGCGTTCATGGATCCGCCTGATCAGCTCATCGGTAATCTCACAGGCGCTCATCTGAGGTTTCAGATCGTAGGTGGCCGCATCCCGGGGAGATGGAATCAGACAGCGATCTTCGCCGGGGAAGGGGGTTTCCTCTCCGCCGTTGAAAAAATAGGTCACATGGGCGTATTTTTCCGTCTCGGCAATGCGCAGTTGCGAAAGCCCCAGGCGACTGACCACCTCGCCGAGCAGGCCGGAAAGACGCAGGGGCCCAAACGCGACGGGAAGATCGAACTGCTCGTCGTACTGGGCCATGCACACGTAATCGCAAAGATGGGGCAGGCGGGTTCGGACAAAGCCCTTGAACCGGTCTTCGGTGAAAGCCCGGGTGATCTGGCGGGCCCGATCCGCCCTGTAATTGAAAAAAATCACCCCGTCGTGATCGCTGATCAGGCCCTTTTCCGTATCGAAAATCATCGGCTTGACAAACTCGTCGGTTTCACCCCGGGCATAGGCCTTACGAACGGCCTCCACCGGGTCGGTTTCCGGCAGCCCCTCCCCTTCCGTATAAAGCCGAAAGGCGGTTTCGGTCCTGTCCCATCGGGTATCCCGATCCATGGCGTAATACCGACCGCAAATCCCGGCGATCTGCATGGACGGCCGCCCCCCCATGTGGGCGCAAAGCTGCTCGACGAACCCGGCCCCGCTGTCCGGCGGCGTGTCCCGCCCGTCAAGGATCACATGGATGCGGATGTCCTTAAGCCCTAAACCGTCGGCCATGTCCAGCAGGGCGAACAGGTGGGCCATCTGACTGTGTACCCCGCCGTCGGAAACCAGGCCCATGATGTGAAGGACCGAAGACCGGGATTTGACGGCCGTCATCACCGCAGTCAGAGCGGGGTTGGTAAAAAAGGACCGGTCTTCGATGGCCCGGTCGATCCGAAGCAGGGTCTGGTAGACGGTCCGGCCGGCTCCGATGTTCAGATGCCCCACCTCCGAATTGCCCATGATGCCTTCGGGGAGTCCCACCGAAGGGCCCGAACAGACCAGTCGGGTATGGGGAAAAGTGGCGAACAGACGGTCAAGATGGGGGGTTTCGGCCATGGCCACGGCATTGTTTTCAACCGAGGGATTGATGCCCCAGCCATCCAGAATCATCAGCATTACAGGTGTCGGCGTATCCATGCTCCTTCCTTTTGTCAGTGCGGTCATCACCCGGTCACGTCGATGCGTCGGGCATCGGCCCAGAGGCCCTCCAGGTCGTAAAACCTCCGCGTTTCCTCATAAAAAATATGAATGATCACATCCCCGTAATCCAGGAGGACCCACTTCCCCTCTTCAAGCCCGTCGACACTGAACGGTTGAATTCCCCTCTTTTTCATTTCACTGCGGATATGTTCACCGATGGCCGAGACCTGACGGTTGGAACGGCCCCCGGCGATGATGAAGGCATCGGTATAGGAGGTCAGCGCCCGAACGTCCAGGGCCACCACATCCTCCGCCTTTCGTTCGGCAAGCACCTCAAGAAAGGGTTTCACCACGTCATCGTTTGTGTCACTCATGCATACAGTCCTTTGTTGTTGATATAATCCAATACGTCTTTCTGAAGCCAGGGCGAAACGTCCCGGCCCGTTCTGATGCCCTGCCTGATTTCCGTGGACGACACGGGATACGGGGTCCCCCGAAACAGGTAGACGGCTTTGTTCTTCGGATGCGTGAAGCAAAAGGCGTCATCGTTCCATACATACCCGTCTGTCACGGTGCGGGAAAGATAAACAGAGGCCTGGTCGATCACGGAATGATGCGGGTCCCGCCCGATCCCGGGGCGAACAATCACAATCAGGGGGACAGCCTCGAGAATCCGATCGAATGCCCGCCAGGTGTGAAGCTCAAAAAAAGCGTCGGAGCCCAGAATCATCGACAGGCCGGCGTCCCTGCCCAGTTCGCCGGCAACCGCAGAAAGGGTGTCGACGGTGTAGGACGGGCCCTGCCGCCTGAGTTCCATGTCCGACACCTCAAACCCCTCCCGCCCCTCAAAGCACAGACGGACCATATACAGCCGGTCACGGGAATCGGACACGGCCGTGACGGGTTTATGGGGCGGTACCGACGAGGGCATGACAATGATCCGCGACAAGCCAAAGGCGGCTTTCACCTCATCGGCCACATGGACATGACCCAGATGCACCGGATCAAAGGTCCCCCCAAACAGACCGACCCGGTAAACCGCGGGGCCGGGTCGGTGGGGATCGTTTATGTCGGTGTGTAACGCCACGTCGGCCCTAAGAGTCTCCTGTAATGACGGGGGTCGAAAAAATCATCCGCGTACCTGTCCGGCTCCGAGAACCACAAATTTGGTGGTGGTCAGTTCCTCGAGCCCCATGGGCCCGAAGGCATGCAGTTTGGAGGTGCTGATACCGATTTCCGCGCCCAGACCCAGTTCCCCGCCGTCGTTGAAACGGGTGGAGGCATTGACCATCACCGCCGACGAATCCACTTCCCGCACGAACCGCCGGGCCCTTTCATAGTCGCGGGTCACGATGGATTCGGTGTGATGGGAGCTGTGGGCGGCAATATGGGCCATGGCGTCATCGATGGAGTCGACCACCCGGACGGACACGATCAGGTCCAGATACTCGGCGTCCCAGTCCGCGTCGGTGGCCGCTGCCGCTCCGGGCACCCGGGCGCAGGTTCGTTCGCAGCCCCTTATTTCAACTCCGGCCGCGTCAAAGGCCGCCGCCATCCGCGGCAAAAACGTGTCCGCTTCGGCCGCGTGGACCAGAAGGGTTTCCATGGCGTTGCAGACACCGGGCCGCTGGGTCTTGGCGTTGAGGCAGATCGCCTCGGCCATGGCCGGATCGGCGCCTTCATCCACATACACATGGCAAACCCCTTTGTAGTGCTTGAGCACCGGAATCCGGGACTGCTCGACCACGGCCCGGATCAGGCTTTCGCCGCCCCGGGGAATGATCAGGTCGATGTACTCCTCCTGCTTGAGCAGGATGCCCACCGCCTCCCGGTCCCGCATGGGGACAACCTGGGCCGCCGCTTCGGGAAGGCCGCAGGCGGCCAGGGATTCGGCAAGGATGGCGGAAAGGGCCTGATTGGAATATAGGGCCTCGGACCCGCCCCGAAGGATGACGGCATTACCCGCCTTGAGGCACAGGGCCGCCGCATCGATGGTCACATTGGGCCGTGATTCGTAGATCATGCCGATGACACCTAAGGGGATCCGCATCCGGGAGACCTGAAGCCCGTTGGGCCGGGTCCAGGTCCGGGTGATCGAGCCCACCGGGTCCTCCAGGGCCATCACATCGTAAAGCCCCTGAATCATGGATTCAATCACCGTGTCGGACAGGGTCAGCCGATCGATCATGGCATCGGACAGCCCCATCTCACGGGCCCGTGCAAGGTCCTTGCTGTTTTCGGACTGGAGATGGTCTTTTTTGGCGGACAGGCGTTCGGCAACGGCACCGAGAACCCGGTTCTTTTCACCGGCCGACAGCCTGGCCATGATGACGGATGCACTGCGGGCCCGACTCGCCATGTCCCGGATAATGGTTTCAACAGACATGAAATGGTCTCCATTCGAGGTGCCGGTCAACCGGGAAAGGATCAATCGCAGGTCAGGGCGAAATTGTCCCGGTGAATCACCTCATCGTATTCCTTGTGTCCCAGCCGGCTCTCGATCTGACCGGTCTTGAGGCCCTTGATCCGATCGATGTCCTGGGAACTGTAATTGACCAGCCCGATGCCCAGCACCGTGCCGCAAAGGCCCCGGAGTTCCACGGGGGCGCCCACCGAAAAATCGCCCTCAACCCGGGCGATACCGCTGGGCAGAAGGCTTCTACCGCCGGTGAGCATGGCGCTTTTCGCCCCGTCATCGATAATCAGGGCACCGGCGGGCCGGGCGTTGAAGGCGATCCAGCTTTTTCGGCTGGTCAGTTTCTCTGTTTTCGGGGCAAAGAACGTGCCCTTGTCCGTTCCGGCGAACAGGTCGTCCAAAATGGCGTCGTCCTTGCCCGAGGCAATGATCATGGGAATGCCGGCGGCCGTCACCTTCCGGGCGGCCCGGATCTTGGTCAGCATGCCCCCGGTGCCCACGGCTCCGGGAATATCGCTGGCCATGGCATCGACGTGCTTGCCGATCCGGGAGAGAACGCCGATCCGCCGGGCATCGGTATGACGCCGGGGATCCTTGTCGTACAGGCCGTCGATGTCCGTCAGATTGATCAGAAGATCCGCCGAAAGAAGCAGAGCCACCCGTGCGGACAGACTGTCGTTGTCGCCGAATTTGATTTCCTCGACGGCCACCGTGTCGTTTTCGTTGATGATGGGCAGAACGCCCCAGGTCAAAAGGGTGTTCAGCGTGTTCCGTGCGTTCAGAAACCGTTTCCGGTTGCTCAGATCATCATCGGTCAGAAGGATCTGGGCCACATGTTTACCGTAACGGGCGAACACTTTTTCGTATTCCAGAATCAGACCGGCCTGGCCGATGGCGGCGGCGGCCTGTTTTTCCGGCATTTTATCGGGACGCCCCGGCAGTCCGATTTTTTTGACACCTGAAGCCACGGCCCCGGAGGACACCAGGATCACATCCCGTTTCAGATCCATCTGGGCGCTGATCTGGCGGGCCAGCGAGGCAATGACGTCAAGATTCAGACCCAGGTCCTGGGTGAGGACACCGCTGCCCACCTTGACCACCAGCCGCTTGACGGACGGAAGTCGTCGGGGTTCATTGTTCATGACCAATCACCATTTGGGCCAGCCTGGCCTTGAGTCGGTCAATCCCCCGCGTGGTGGCCGCGGAAATCCGCATCACCGGAAGGTCTCCCAACGCATCCTGAAACAGATCGGCTTTTTCAACCGTTCCCGGAATATCCATTTTGTTGAGCACCACCAGCTGCTCTTTTTCCGCCAGAACCGGACTGTACAAGGCCAGTTCCCGGTTCAGGGCCTGATAGGTTTTCAAGGGGTCGGCGGGATCGATGGCTGAGGCGTCGATCAGATGCAGCAGAAACTTGTTGCGTTCCACATGCCGGAGGAACTGAATGCCCAGCCCCACGCCTTCATGGGCACCTTCGATGATGCCGGGAATGTCGGCCACGGCAAAGGGTTCGCCCCAATCGTGAACAACCATGCCGATATTGGGGGTCAGGGTTGTGAAGGGATAGTCGCCCGTTTTGGGCCGAGCAGAGGAAATAACGCTGATCAGAGTGGATTTCCCGGCATTGGGGAAGCCGATGATCCCGACATCCGCCAGCAGTTTCAACTCCAGTTTCAATTCCAGCAGTTCACCGGGTTCTCCGGGCTGCGCAAATCGCGGGACGCGGTTCCTCGATGTGGCGAACCGCTTGTTGCCGCGCCCGCCCATCCCGCCGCAGGCCAGAACGAACTCTTCGCCCGCTTCCGTGAAATCATGAATGATTTCACCCGTTTCGACGTTAGTCACCACCGTACCGACCGGAAGGTCGACGATGACGTCGGCCCCATTTTTACCGTGCTTCTGCTGTCCTGAACCCGATCCGCCGTCCTCGGCCTTGATCTGTTTGCGGTAGCGGAACTCGTAAAGGGTTCTCAGGTCGGCGACAGCTCTCAGGATGACGCTGCCGCCGTCACCACCATCGCCGCCGTCCGGTCCGCCGCGCTCGATAAACTTCTCGCGCCGGAAGCTGACACAGCCTCTGCCTCCGTGACCGGACTGGGCAGTAATGATTGCTTCATCGATGAATTTCACGCCGCATAAACACTCACCTTTTTGCGCTTGCGGCCGAAACGTTCATAGGTGACAACGCCGTCAATTTTTGCAAAAAGAGTGTAGTCCTTTCCCACACCCACATTGTTACCGGGATGAATGGACGTGCCCACCTGGCGCACCAGGATGTTGCCGGCCAGCACCGACTCTCCACCGTATCGTTTGATTCCGCGTCGTTGGGCGTTACTGTCGCGACCGTTTTTGGTACTCCCGCCCGCCTTCTTATGTGCCATCTTGAGAACTCCTTTAAAATCCTGTCATTCACGCCGAACCGCCCCGTCCGGGTACGGCCCATGGAAACGGTCTAAGCCTTGATGCTGTCGATTTTCACCGCGGTGAACATCTGGCGATGCCCCAGTTTCCGGCGGTACCGTTTGCGTTTCTTGTACTTGAAAACAATTATCTTCTTCTCTTTACCCTGCTCAACAATATGTCCACTGACCAGCGCCCCTTCGATCACGGGCCGGCCCAGGGAAACAGTCTCCCCATCGGAAAACATCAGAACGCGATCAAAGGAAACCTCGGCCCCCACATCACCTTCCAGCTTCTCCACATGCAGGATCTCACCTTCCTGGACTTTATACTGTTTTCCGCCGGTTGCTACCACAGCATACATCATCTTTAATCTCCCGTTTTTGCTAAGTATCAGGCCGATTACGCCTCGGATTTAAAAACCTAACTATTTTAGACTGTTTTCCCCGATTGTCAAGAAAAAATACTGGCCCGTTTCAAAATGCCGCCCGGCCCTCACCCCAGGGGTTTAACCAGCTCCGAGGCGTGTACCAGCCGGACCTTTTTCCGGAATTCCGGCAGTTCATCCCGAAGGACCTCGTAGGTCTCGGCATGGGGATGGCCGATGCCGATGGCCTGGCCGTTTCGCCGGGCGACCTCGATCAGGGCGCCAACCTGCTTGCGGATCGTAGCCCGGTCCAGACTGTGATCGAGAAACACGTCCCGTTCTCCGAACGCGATCTGGAGCAGACGGGCCGACGGCTTGCACAGGGACTGGGCCGAGGTCCTGCTGTCGATAAAAAACAGATCTTTTTTCTTGAGCACCGTAAAAATCTGGTACATCCGGGTGGACACGGTCGTCAGCCGCGAGCCCATGTGATTGTTCACCCCGACCGCATAGGGCACCTCTTCCAGATGGTCGTAGAGCAGATCGATCATCCGGTCCACCTCCATGGACACCAGAAGGGCCCCCGGACCGGGGTTGACCCGCGGGTACTCCATGGGCTCCATGGGCAGGTGCAGCATGATCTCGAGACCTTTCCCATAGGCCTCGGCCGCAATCTCCCGGCAGTGGGGACTTTGCGGCAGGACGGAAAAGGTCAGGGCCCGGTCCAGATCAATGAGTTTCCGGGCGAGCACCCGGTTGTAGCCGATATCGTCGATAATCACCGCCACCCGGGGCAGGGCGGGCGGGCGATCCGGAAACGGCAGCACGGTCACCTGCCGGTCCTCGGGCTCTTCATCGGGAAAGACCTCGTAGGTCGGACGATCAGGCGGCGATTCGGGAACCCCGTCACCGCCCGGTCCGTGCATCACCCAGCCGATCGCCGTCCCGATGAGCAGAAGAAAAACCATGCCGAACAGGGTCGGCAGCACCCGACGCAGACCGGACGGCGCCTGAGCCCCCGGTTTCTTTCCTTTTTCCTTCGAAGCCGGGGGCCGTTCTCCGGACGCCCGGCGGGACCGCTGCGTTTTACTTTTCGGGTTTCGGCCTTTGGTACCGGCCGGGCTCGCATTATCTGTCTGTCGTCTGCTCATTTGAAACCATGCCGCCTATTCGCGTTCGGGAAACATGGTTTTACAGTACCCGATATCATTTTTCAACCTTAATCACCTTAAAAAACGCCCGGCGTCATCCGCCGATACCGGAAAAAATCCGGTGGCTGATCAGAAGCTCCAGGGCCCGTTTCACCTGGTTGTCGAGCAGAAGCTTCTCCCGGACCAGCACGCCGAATTCATCGGACACGCTGTCATCGGTTTCGAGCAGCAGATCCGATTCAAGGGCCCGGATGTAGCCGGTGTCCCCGTCGTGGTTGATCTTCAGCCAGTCGTCGCCCATCTGCTCGAGAACCTTGATACGCGTGCCCCGGGTCAGCGTCTTGATCCGGGCCCCTGCGGCTTCGGGGGTTTTTCTCATGGTCAGGGACTCCCGCCTGACGATACCGGTATCCGGTTCCAGGGCATCCTGATCGGGTTGGACTCCGACGGTTTCCGGCATTCCGGAGCTGAGATGATTTTTCAGGTCCTTTTCCTTGATCGACTGAACGGCCTTCTCTTTCTTGAGGCGGGCAAAGGCCATCTCGATGTCCGGCCGGATGCCTTCGGCCTGGATGGACCGTCCGCTGGGGGTATAATACCTGGCCACGGTCAGTTTCAACGCCGAGCCGTCGCCCAGGGGCTTGATATTCTGAACCGACCCCTTGCCGAAGGACCGGGTCCCCAGAATCAGGGCCCGTTTATGATCCTGCAGGGCCCCGGCAACAATCTCCGACGCGCTGGCGCTGCCGCCGTTGATCAACACCACCATGGGGCAGTCCCGGACGTGTTTGCCGTCACCGGCGCCCCAGACCTGGGGTTCCCGCCCCTCCCGGCCCCGGATGGACACCACCGTGCCTTCCCGGAGAAACACATCGGCCACCGCCACGGCCTGCTCGAGAAGGCCCCCAGGATTCCCGCGAAGATCGAGAATCAGACCGGCCAACACCCCGCCGCGCTCGGCTTCCCGCTCATCCAGGGCTTTGATCAGATCCCGCGACGTATTTTCATTGAAATTGGAGATGGCCACATAGGCGTTCCCGTCTGGAAGAAGAATGGATTTGACCGATTCCAGGGGGATGTCGTCCCGTTCCAGTTCGATATCGATGGGGTCGCCGCCCCCTTTCCTGAGAATGGTCAGGGTCAGACGGCTGCCCTTGACGCCTTTGATGCGATTGACGGCTTCGTTGATCGACATCTCGTAGGCCGACTCACCGTTGATCCGCACAATCACGTCGCCGGCCCTAATCCCCGCCCGGTGGGCCGGCGTGCCTTCGATGGGGGAAATCACCGTCAGGATATCGTCCTTGATGGTCAGCACCACGCCGATCCCGGAAAACTCGCCCTTGGTGTCTTCGGAAAGCGCGTCGTATTCATCCTGACTCAGATAGGCCGAATGGGGGTCCAGACTGCGAACCATCCCCTGAACCGCTTTTTTGATCAGCACGTCCGTCGTCACCGGATCCACGTAATTTTTTTCGATCTCGCCGATCACATCGGAAAAAATGACGAGATTCCGGTAGACCTCATCGGTTTCACCGCGGACCGAAAGGGGAGAAAACAGCACGACCACGGCCAGGCCCAAGGCCGGCAAGGTTCTTCGGACAGAACAGGCAAACTTCTTCATCACGGTTTCATCCTTTCAATCAGCAGGTTCGGGGAGGAGGTCAGCTTTTCTTGAACCAGGCCATGGGGTCCACCGGATCACCCCGGTGACGGATCTCGAAATACAGGGCCGGGCCCGACAGGGAACCGGTATCCCCCACGGTGGCGATGACCTCCCGGTCCTCGACCCGGTCCCCTTTCTTTTTGAAGACTTCTTCGGTGTGTCCATACAGCGAGTAATAGTTGTCGCCATGATCGATGATAATCAGGTTTCCATACCCTTTGAGCCAGTCCGAAAACAGCACGGTACCGCTTCCGACGGCCTGGATGGGCTCCCCGCGGTCGGCCTGGAGCTTGATCCCGGTGTGGAAGGTTTCCACGTTGAAGGTTTTGTCTTTGGTCTTCCCGAAAAAACTGACCACATCACCCGTCACCGGCATCTTCAGCACCCCTTTTCGTGCGGTGAACGGCAGGTCGCCGGCCACACCCCGGTGGGACCGCTCAAACCCCTGATCCAGGGAACGGATGGTCTGGTCCAGTTCCCGCGCCGCCTCTTCCAGGGACTGGATGGCCGCCATCCCCAGGCTTTTCTTTTTCCGGATCTCGTCGAGCAACGCCGTTTTCTTGCGGCGGTTGCTTTCGATGACGGCGATCTGACGGCCGTAATCCTCGGTCAGGGAAAGATTCACGCTCTTTTGTTCGGACAATCGGGTTTTCAATTCGGTCAGACGGGAAACATTGGCCAGATGATCACTGAGCACCCGGTCATCGGCCGTGAGAATGAATTCCATGGCCCGCCTTCGGTTGATCAGTTCATAGACCGAATCGGCCGAGGCCAGGACATTCATTTTCCCGACCTGATTGAGCTTGTAAAGGGCCGCAAGACGACGGGCGATGTACTGTTCATTGGCCGCGATGACCCGGTTCAAATCGTCCAGGGCATGGGTGTTGATCCGTATTTCAGCCTCCAGCCGGTCCAGTTCGTCTTTGGTGGCCGAAAGCTTTCTGCGGGAGGCATCGAGGGTCCGGTCAAGGTCGTTGAGCCCATTGAGGATCACGGCTTCTTTCTCGGTATACGCCCTGATGTCGTTCCGGTGCTGCTCAATTTTCGAACCGATGGCCTCGATTTCCCTGGACCGCTGTTCGATTTCCCGTTCCACGCTGCTCGGCGTGTCCGAAGGGGCGGTCACCGCCGCAGCCGTCCGGACCTTCTGCTTGGTCTTTTCACGGAAAAGGCGGATGTAGCGTTTCCGGTTCCGGACAAAGCCCCGCATTCCGTCCAGATCGACCTCCAGCCATCCGTTGCCGGTATGCCGGACAATCCGGATCACCTGGTCCTTCTCAAGAACATTCAGGCTGTCGCTGTCCTTGTCCGGTTTCTCCCGGACATTCAGATACCGGGGCACCACCACGCCCTTTTCCACGGCCCCCTCGTCGGCGAGGGACGCACCGCAGGAAAGCCCGACGAGGGCCAGGACGACCCAGACGGCTAATAGCTTTTCAGAAACTGTTTTAGCGAAAGAAAGCATCCCAACCATCCGACAAAAATGCTGTACAGCAGAATCCACAGAATCGCCTTACCGGAAAGAAAGCGGATCGTCACCACATAGGAGGCAAAATTCTGCTCGATATTGGCCGAAATCGCCAGATAGGAAATAAACAGGATCAGAAGGCCCATCAAGCCGCCCAGGCCGCCCTGAATCAGTCCGGCCATGTAGGACGGTATCTTGATAAACGCGTCGGTGGCGCCGACCAGACGCATGATCTCGATTTCCTCCCGCCGGGAATACAGGGCCAGACGGATGGTGTTGGCGATAATGAACACGGTCACCATGAAAAACAGAATCCCCATGGTGGCCCCGATAAACTGGAACAGGTTGAAGATATTTGCCAGTCGCCCCAGCCAGGCCTGGCCGTACTCCACATCGGTGACCGTTGCCAGGGCCTCGACATGGGCCGCCAGGGTTTCAATTTTCTCCCAGGTCTGCCCCGACGGTTCCATCTGGATCTCAAAGGCGTCGGGCAGCGGATTCCTGTCCAGATTCTCGATCAGGGAGATCTGCCGCTTCATCTGCTCCTTGAGTTCGTCCAGGGCCTCCTCCTTGGAGATGAAGCGGACCGATTTGACGCCGTTCATGGCCTCGATGGCCCGACGGGCCTCGGACAGCTCCTGTTCACCGGAAAGGGGGCTCACGTAGGCCATGATACGGATGCCCGTTTTCCAGCCGTCCATCACATCCCCGGCATTGGAGAACAAAAGGTAGACGGCACTGGCGATCAGGATGGACAGGGCGATGGTGATGATGGTCACCACATGGAGAAAGGGGTTGTCGGCCATATCCTTGATGGCCCGCTTGAAAAAAAAGATCATCGGTCCCTCATGCAACGATAGGTAAACGCGTTCAGGGCGACCCGGACCATCACAGGGTCACCACCTTGGGGTCGGGCGCCGTCACCCGTCCGTTTTCCAGGCAGATGACCCGCCGTCTTGTGGATTCAATGATTTCCTTGTCATGGGTTGCAATTATAATGGTGGCCCCCCGGGCATGAAAGCCCTTAAGCAGATCCATGATAATCTCCGCCGATTTGGAGTCCAGACTGCCGGTGGGTTCATCGGCGAGAATGATTTTCGGATCACCCACGATGGCCCGGGCCACGGCCACCCGCTGCTGTTCACCGCCGGACAGACTCGGCGGATAGTTGTTCATCTTGTCTTCCATGCCCGCATTTCGAAGGACACTGTTGACCTTCTTCCGGATCATCGCGGGTTTTTCGCCGATCACCTCCAGAACCAGAGCCACGTTTTCAAAGGCGGTCTTGGTGGGGATCAGCTTGAAATCCTGGAAGATCACGCCGAATTTCCGCCGAAGCATGGGGACCTGGCGGGAGCCGACCCTCAGTAGATTGGCCCCGTCCACCAGAATCTGGCCCTCGGAAACGCTTTCTCCCCGGTACAGAAGCTTAAGCAGGGTGGACTTCCCGGCCCCCGAGGGACCCGTGATGAACACCCATTCGTTGGCGTCGATATCCAGCGTCACATCGGCCAGGGCGTGCTTGGCCCCATACCGTTTGTGGACATGGAACATTCTCACAATGGGATTCGTTTTCTGTATCTTATCCATATCGGCCTGGTTCTTCAATCAGTTGTCGGACGATCGCGGCGGTCTCACCGGAAAAGGACGTCTGGCGCATCCCCTCCCCCGAAGGATGTTTAGGATTGACCTGCTCTGTTATTGCTGATATGGGCTCGTGTGTCAAGGAGTGCCGCCATCGGTTTTCCTTACACGAAACCTCCACTGAAATCCCATAACAGGCTTCTTCCTTCAGTGGAGGTTTATACTCTTATCATAACAAAATCAACCTATTCTTTGGAACAGGGGCCGAAATCAAACCAAAAATTTTCAGGAGTTCTTTCATGAAACAGGAACTGATTCGAATTTTGTGCGAAAAATCCTTCAAGTATTCCGACACGCCGTCGTTCAAACTGGCCTCGGGGAAAATGAGTCATTTTTACGTGAACTGCAAACCGACGATCCTGAACCCCCGGGGCATGTTCCTGACAGGTCATCTGGTCTACGAAGCCATCTGCGACCTGAAGGTGGCCGGCGTCGGCGGACTGACCTTCGGCGCCGATCCCATCGCCGTGGCCGCCGCCTTTGCCTCGGGCCTCAAAAACGACCCGGTCAACGCCTTTTCGATCCGCAAGGAGCAGAAGGATCACGGCATCATCAAGTGGGTGGAAGGGGATATGAAAAAAGGGGACCGCGTGGTGATCATCGATGACGTGGTGACCACCGGAGGATCGACGATCAAGGCCATCGAACGGGCCCGGGCCGAGGGCCTGGTGGTGGAACGCGTGGTCTGCCTGATCGATCGTCAGGAGGGAGGCGTGGAGAATATCAAGGCGCATGTGACGGACGTGGTGTCCATCATCACCCGGGATGAACTGATGGCCGCACGCAACGCCGGATGATTTCTTTGGAGTCGGGGACTGGGAAAATCAGTTTTTCCGGTCCTTGTTCCAGGCTTCAAAGGTTTTGATCTGGGCGTCCACCAGCCACTCCCAGTAACATCCCTTGGGTTGTTTCCTGTCCTTACGCTCATTGTCGCTTTTGCCGCTTTTCGATTCAAATGCCATGCACACCACCCCCGGTATCCTTACTCATGTGATATCAGACGTCTGATCAATTCCTGTTTTTGTTAGGATTATGTTTATTTGTTTCTTAGCACCCGACACTTTCCGGGTCAAGCGGGAAATTGTATCTGATAAATTCGATACTTAAGAGATTGCCCGAGAAAAACCCCGGGGCAGGGGTGGTCGTCTGTTCTAATTCAGCCTCTGGTTTCCGCAAAAAACGAACAGTCGTTCGGGACCACCCCGGCAGACCAGTGCCATGTCAAGCCGCTTAGCCAGGGCCACCGCCGTGGCCGTAGGCCGGGACACCGCCGCGACAACCGGTATACGAGCCATCGCTGCCTTTTGAACCAATTCCAGGCTGATTCTCGACGAGAGAACCAGAAAGGCGACCCGACCCAATTTTTTTTCAAGAAGCGCTTTGCCGATCACCTTGTCCAGGGCATTATGCCGTCCCACATCCTCCGCCGAAGCCAGAACCTGCCCTTCCCCGTCGAACAGCGCCGCACCATGGGCGGCCCGGGTAAGGGTTCGCACCGGCTGGAAATCCGGCAGCGCGGAAAGTCCCGTGAACAGCAACCCCAGATCGAGAGGCGGCGTCGGGCCGATGGGAATCACGGTCCTGTGATCCGCCCGAAGCCCCCCTCCGGCCTGACCGATGTGGGGCACGGCATCGTTTTGGGGAACCGGTCGACCGGGAGAAAGGGACAGGTCCACCGTATCGGTGCCGTCCGCGCCGTACGACAGGGCCTCGATGTCCTCCGGGGAAGAAAGCAGGCCTTCGCCCAGACAAAACCCCGCCGCCAGGGCGATCTCGTCACCGGGGGTCCGCATGATCACCGTATGGGGCCGTCCCTGTATCCGGAGGGTCAGGGGGGCTTCGACGATCAGGTCCAGAGTTTCTTCGACGGATTCACGGAGGCCCGCCTGACGGATCTCATGCCTGATATGGGGCTGCATCACCTTCATTTAGTTCATCTCCCGTCCGGGTGCATGTTCGTCCACATAGCGGGAGATGGTCTCCCGGACCATGGCCGCGGTATCCTCGACGCTCAGATGCTCAAAAGCGGCATAGGGAATCTCGTCAAGAACACGGATACGCAGATGATGCCGCCCGTGAAAATTCACGCTGTTCTTGGGCAGCGCGTGCTTGGTGCCGTTGATGGCGATGGGCAGGACAGGCACTTTCATTTTATGGGCCAGAATGAAGGCCCCGGGCTTGAAGGGTCTCATCACGCCGGTTTCGGACCGGGTTCCTTCGGGGAAAAAGTAAACCGAACTGCCCCGGGCCAGAGTCTGTTCACACAGGGCCATCATCTGCCTGACGCTTTCGCCTTCTCCCCGGTACAGTTTGATGTAGCGGTTGAGGACCATGTTCCAGCCGATGAAGGGCAGCTTGAACACTTCGGCCTTGGACACCCATTTGAACGGGAAAAACAAGCTGAAGGCCATGAGGATGTCAAGCTGGGACTGATGATTGGACACCACCACGTAGGTCGCCCCTTTCCGGATTCGGTCCCTGCCCTCCACGGTGGTCGTCCAGGCGGGCATCACCCACAGATACATGGCGGCCCAGAACGAAGAGAACTGGTGCAGCAGAACCAGCCGCCGATCGAACAAGGCGGTGAGAAGGTAGACACACAGGGCGAGCAGAAACATCAGGGCCGACGTGACCGCGATGAAGGTCAGAAAACTGATGGAAATGATTTTGTTGATCATGAAGCCTCCCGTCCGGACGGACTGTTTTCGAATGGTTTTACTTGCCATAATCTCTCCAATCTTTCAAGTCTCTCATTTTTAGCCTGTCGCAGGCGTAACGTTCATGGTATAACCGCTGTGTTTCCACGTTTTATGATTATGACTCAGGATACTGCGATGAGCATCCAATGGTACCCCGGCCACATGAAAAAGGCCCGGGACGAAATAACCGAAGCCATGGGCCGGATCGACGTGGTCATCGAAATGCTCGATGCCCGTCTGCCCGCCTCGAGCCGGAATCCGGTTCTCGACGACCTGCGTCGGGACAAACCCTGCATCCGGCTGCTCAACAAATCCGACCTGGCGGACCCGGCGGTCACGGCCCTGTGGATCGGGTCCATGGAATCGGACCGGTCCGTCCGGGCTCTTTCGGTGGAAGCCCATGACCACACCCTGTCCCGCTTTCTGCCCGTGATGTGCCGTGAACGGGTTAAGATCCCGCCCAAAAGGCCGGTCCGGGTCATGGTGGTGGGCATACCCAACGTGGGTAAATCCACGCTGATCAACACCCTGGTCGGCAAACGCCTGGCCAAGGTGGGCAACCAGCCGGCCGTCACGCGCCGGCCCCAGACGGTCCGGATCACCGTGGACGGAGACGCCATGGACGTATTGGACACCCCCGGCATTCTCTGGCCCAATCTTGAAAATAAAAAGGGCGCCTACCGCCTGGCCGCCGGGGGCGCCATCCGGGACACGGCCATGGATTACGAGGATGTGGCCGCATTCACCGGGGCCTTTCTGCTGGACCGTTACCCCGGGGCCCTCATGGACCGGTATCGGTTCAAACAGCTTCCCGACTCGGCCCAGGCCCTGCTTGATGCCGTGGGACGCAAACGGGGCTGCCTGATCCGGGGCGGCCGGGTGGATCTTCACAAGGCCGCCCTCGCCCTGATGCTGGATCTCCGATCCGGCAAAATCGGCCGCATCAGCCTGGAAGAACCCCGTGATTGGGAATCCGATTCCTCAAACGCCCCGGATGCGGCCGACAAATAACTTGATTTTTGTATGGATTTCATGGTTGTTTAGACATTATCAACGCCCTTTTCCCATGACCTAACACGAAGGATGCCGAGGAATGGTTCACGCACAACATGATGCCAAATCGACGAAAATGACGGTGTCAGCCGCCACAAGCCGGCTGATCTCCATCATCCTGAAAATGTCTCCGGGCGAAATCATGGACCTGCTGAAAATCGTCGAGGAAAAAGAGCACGAAAAAAAGCGCCGTGCTCCCCGCGTCAGTTATTTCATGGCGGTGGATTACGTGGTCGGCGACAGGGTCTACAACGGCTACATCAACAACATCAGCTCCGAAGGGGTCTTCATCGAAACACGGGAACCGTTCTCCGAAGGCTCGGAGATCACCCTCACCTTCGCCCTTCCCAATTCCCAGGGGCACATCCGGGTCACCGGAAAAATCGTCCGGAAGGAAACAAACGGCATCGGCGTGGCCTTCGACATGGACATTCAGTCGATCCTCGAAAACCGCAAGGCCAAAGATGCCTCAGCGGGTTCATCCCCATTGCTCAAATAAAGTCTATCGCCCCACGGCTTTTCCCCAGAAACGAATGCCAGACACCTGTTTGACTGCGGATTTCGAGCAGGGTCACCGGCAGATCGGCCAGCATGGCCTCCACCGCCCTCGCCTGGGTTCTCAGAAGACCGGACAAAATAAAATAGGGTTTTTCGAGAAAGCCCGGCTCGTTCAGAATTTTTACCATGACATCGAAATGGATGTTGGCGATCAGAAGGTCGGCTTTCATGTTCACCATCTCTTCGGCCAGCCCCCGGACCGGCAGGATCCGATGATCCAGCCCGTTTAGCAGAACGTTGCGCCAGGTCGTTTCTACCGCCAGGGCGTTGAAATCCACGGCCAGGATGTTCCGGCAGCGCAGCCGGGCCGCCGCCAGGGACAAAAGCCCCGTGCCGCAGCCCAGATCCAGAACCCGCTCGACCCCCCGGGGAGGCAGAACCGCCTCCATCAATTCCAGGCAGTCCCGGGTGGTCGGGTGGGTCCCCGTTCCGAAGACCACCCCGGGGTCCAAAACGATATGACGGGCTCCGAAACCCGGCAAAAGCAGGCGATTAACCGAAACCCAGGGCGGCGACACGGTGAACGATCCGATATCAAAGGGGGTCGGAATTTCCCCCAACCATTCCTCATAGCCCATGGTGTAGCGATCCAGGAGAACCAGCTCCGGCTGTCCGGCCGTCACCTGGGCGACCCGGTCATCGGCGCTTTGGGAAAAAAACAGGAACGAAAAGCCGTCTTCGACCCAGTTGCCGATAAAATCCGGGCCCATGGCCTGATCCGCGGTCCGTGCGCAGCCGCTCAGGTAATAGATATGAAGACGGTCGTAGGGACACAGACCGTCCGGCGGGTGGTTGTCCTCGCTCATGGCCCTCGTTGTATTCACCGTTTCAGTCAATCCAGAGACCGGGCCGCTTCGTCGATCTTGCGACTCAGGGCCGCTGTCATGTCGGCGATCTCTTCTAAAAGAACCGCTGTTTTTTCCATGCCCTGGGCCCGGGCCTTGAGCGCCCAGTCCGTATAGGTCCCCGCATGGCTGTCGTTGTGACGGACCCAGTGTGCAAACAGGGTCCGCAGCTGCTGATCAAAGGGCATGGCGCCGGACGTATGGCTATGGACGCAGGTCGGGGCCTCGCCGCCGTGGTCATGGGCGTGGCCGTGATCATGGTCATGATCATGGGGGTGATCGTGCACATGACTGTGGTCGTGGGCCTGATCATGGGTGTGGTCATGGCCGTGATCGTGAAGATGTTCATGGTCGTGGGGATGGGCATGACGGTGTTCATGGGGATGGCTGTGGCCGTGGTCATGGCCGTGCGCATGGCCGTGACGGTGTTCGTGGGCATGGTCGTGGCCGTGATGGTGATCATGATCGTGATGGTGTGACATGGAAACACTCCTGGCTCAGGGTTATAGAGACTAAATCGGTTGGCTGGTGCAACAGACCTTAAATTCGTCACGTTTGAACAAAAAAGTCAATATATCTTG
This sequence comes from Desulfatiferula olefinivorans, assembly GCF_054657895.1. Taxonomy (NCBI): domain Bacteria; kingdom Pseudomonadati; phylum Thermodesulfobacteriota; class Desulfobacteria; order Desulfobacterales; family Desulfobacteraceae; genus Desulfatiferula; species Desulfatiferula olefinivorans. The sequence continues at coordinate 51,599 of NZ_BAAHXV010000009.1, forward strand.
ATTTTTTGTAAACTCCTTGTAGACTCCAAGCATGCCGCCGTCCGGTGTGCATGCCCATTCATACCATACCGATCCATGATCAATTGAAGTGAAGGAGGAATCATGTCTGTCCGTTTTTTTCGAAAGGGAGCCATCATCCCTGTTGCCCTTGCAGCTGTCGTTGCGGTCCTTGTCCTCGCTCCGGTGAAAACCGCCCTGGCTGAAACCAACACCCTTCTGGTTCTCGACGCCTCGGGAAGCATGCGCGGGCGCATCGACGACACGGTCAAGATGGACATGGCCAAGGATGTGCTCTGTGATTACATAGAAACCCTGCCTGCGGACATGAATGTGGGCCTCGTCGCTTACGGCCATCGTCACCGGGATGACTGCAAGGATGTGGAGTACCTGGTCCCCCTGGGAAAAAACAACCATGACCTCCTGGTCCGCACCATCCGGAACCTCAAACCCATGGGGAAAACCCCCATCACACTGAGTCTGGAAAAGGCGGCGGCCATTCTCGATAAGAAGCCCAACGACAGCAACAGCATCATTCTGGTCAGCGACGGCAAGGAATCCTGCGACGCCGATCCCTGCGCCCTGATCACCGCCTACATGGCTCAGGGCAAACCCTTTATCAGCCATGTGATCGGTTTCGACGTGGACGCCCGTGCCCGCAAGGAACTCGAATGCATCGCCGCCGCCGGGAAAGGCACCTACCAGCCCGTCGACGACCTGGGCGCTTTCAGGACCGCCTTTCAGAATGTCAAGAAAACCGTGCCTCCGGCACCGACGGCGGCGAAAGCCCCGACCCGGCTGAAAAGCGGGGCCCTGTCGCTCCAAAAAAACAGTTTCACCTCCGGAGAACGGATCTGGGTCCATTTCAGCACCCCGGATGCATACTCGGACAACGCCTGGATCGGTATCATCCCCTCCCATGTGCCCCATGGGCGTGAGGCGGTCAACGATGAGCACGATGTATCCTATCAGTATCTGAACAAGGCCCGGACCGGCGATCTTGAATTCTATGCTCCCGGCACCCCCGGGTCCTACGATTTCCGGATGCACGACACCGACGAAAACGGGGTGGAGGTGGCTTCGGTCAGCTTTCAGGTCACCCGGGGAGCCGCCACCCTGACCCTTCCGAAAACCGACCTGATCAGCGGGGAAGTGTTCCAGGTTCATTTCACGGCCCACACCCCCCTCACCGGCAAGGCCTGGTTGGGCATCGTGCCGTCTGAGATTCCCCACGGCAGCGAGGAGAGAAACGACGATCACGATGTGGCCTATCAGTATCTGGACGGCAAGCCCATGGGTACGCTGACCTTCAACGCGCCGACCCGGCCGGGCAGCTACGACATGCGACTCCACGACAACGACGACAAGGGGACGGAAATCGCCTCGGTCACGTTCACGGTCGCCCCGGCATCGGGCAGCGTGACCCTCGCCAAGACAACATACCGGAGCGGAGAAAAAATCAGCGTCACCTTCAGCACCCCGCCCAATCTCAGCCCCTCGGCCTGGATCGGCATCATTCCCTCGGACATCCCCCACGGCAGCGAGGCGAGAAACGACGAGTTCGATGTCACCTATCAGCATCTGTCGGGCAAGTCGTCGGGCGTGCTTGAGTTTGTCGCCCCCGCCGCACCCGGATCCTACGATTTCCGCCTGAACGATTCCGACGACGACGGGAACGAACTGGCATCGGTCTCGTTTACCGTGGTCCCGGCCACTGGAAGCCTCGTTCTCAACAAAACCCGTTTCGCCCGGGGTGAACGGATTTGGCTGACCGTCAAGACCTCGGTGCCCTTTGCCTCGAACGCCTGGGTGGGCATTGTCCCCGCCGACATCCCCCACGGCAGTGAAGAAAGAAACGACGACAACGACATCAGCTATCAGTATGTCCAGGGAAAAACCGAATTTGTTCTGGAATTCACGGCACCGGACCAGCCGGGCGCCTACGATTTCCGCCTGAACGATTCAGACGGGGGCGGCAACGAAATCGCCTCGGTCGCCTTCACGGTCAACTGATGTGATTCTTTTCGTGCCGGGGGCGCCTTCATCGGGAGGCGGCCCCGGCCGACCCGATGATGGCCCCGCGCTCATCCAAAGCCGGATAGGGACGTTTTTTCTTTCGGTAAAAGGGTGCCAGCCTCGGATACCCCCATTCAAACAACAAACGCGCAAAGGTGGCCTCATCCATGTGACGGGTGTCATACAGACCCGCAGCCATCCGCTGGCGCTGGGCCTCGTAGAGAATCAGGGCGCCGGCCACGGACACGTTCAGGGCCTGGATCATCCCCAGCATGGGCACCATGATGCTGCCGTCCGATCGGGAAAGGGCCTCGCCTGAAATCCCTTCCAGCTCGGCCCCGAGCACGATGGCCGTGGGCCGCGTGTAATCCACCGCCCTGAAATCGACGGAAGCGTCATCGAAATGAGCGCAGAGGATCTGCATACCCCGCTCTTTCAAGGTGTCGATGGCGCCTTCGAGCGAGCCGTGGGTTCGAATGTTCACCCATTTCCGGCTGCCTGCGGCGGCCCTCTGGCGAAGTTCGATGCGCGTCATGTCGGTCACCGCATGGGCCTCGAAAATCCCCACCGCATCACAGGTCCGGGCGATGGCCGCCAGATTGTGCGGGGTGCCCACATGCTCCATCAGCACCGTCAGATCCATCTGGCGTCGGGATAATACCTCTCTGATTTTTTCAAAACGTTCCGGTGTCATATCGTCTCACATTTCCTACAATGTCGAATTGCTGTCTCACCTTACTGCGGCTTGACAGGCCGACCCCGTTTTCCTATAGTCGTTTTTTTTAATCGTACAGCCTTTCCACATTCAATGCCAAGGAGGTCCACCATGATGCCCCAGGATGTTCTGTCCGACGTCAACGCCCTTCTCGATACCTGGACGGACAATGAGCAGCAGACCAGAAAAGCCTTTATCGAACTCAAGGATCATCTCGCGATGATGAACGATGTGACTTACGCCTTCAAAGGCCGGGCCGGAGTGAGTTATTCGCTTCGGGCCAGGCATGCCGGCCAGAAGGACCGGGACCTGTTCGTCATGCTCGATGTGATCGACGATGACCCCGACGCACGCTGGCTGTCCATCTGTTTTTACGAGGATCTTCTGACCGACCCGGAAGAACGGGGAGACCTTATTCCCCAGGGTCTGGGCGGCGATGACGGTTACTGTTTCGATCTGGAGGAATGGGACGAAGACGTGGTCACCTACCTGAAAGCCCGTCTCGATGAAGCCTGCAAAAACGCCTCGAAATAAACAACCGGCTCCGGCCGGCGGATCCGGGCTCCTTTTCAGTCTTCACGGACGGGAACCCGGATACGTCGTTTTTTCACATCCCGGTGGCGACGGTAAAAAATGGCGATATGACCGATGATGCCCACCAGTTCGCATCCGGTTCTCTCTTCGATGCCTTTTGCGATCTGGTCTTTCTGCTCTTTCTTCTTGAATTCGATGAACTTCAGTTTGATCAGCTCATGGGCGTCGAGCGCCTCGTTGATCGATCGTTCCACCGCCTCGGTAATCCCGTTCTGGCCGATATAGACCACCGGTTCGAGGGCATGGGCCAGCCCCTTGAGAAATGTCCGTTGAAACCCTTTTAACTGTTGCACATCAAACCCCGCCATTTAGGTGTTCCCGGTTGTTTCCACCCAATGCGGAAACGTCAAAAAATATTTTTTGATATTACCCGTTCTCCGGGGGATATGCAACCTTGACGGCTTCGTAAAACGTCCGATTTCTGCGTTGCGATTCATCCCTCGTCACTGCGGCGTACCCTAAGTACGTCTCATTCCTCGGGATTCGCGACGCCGTAAGCGCGAACTTTTTTCTTTGCCGTCATGTGATGACGTTTTACGAGTTCATCAACCTTATAGATCGACAGGCACCGGTCACGGCAGGGCAATCGCATGTATGGTCTTTAAAACACATGAGCCTCTTCCTGCGGAACGGATCATGCCGTTCACGTTTACGGTCACGAGCACGAGCACGTTCACGATGGTTGCCGGCACACCTGAACGCAACCGTCTGATGATTCAACCGGCACGGGATGGGACGGTCGAGCCGGTCTCGACCTGCCGTGCTCGTGCTCGTAAACGTGAACGTAAACGAATAGTACATGCGATTGCCCTGCCGGTCACGGGGAATGGTCTTGATATGGGTCGGGTTCTCTGGTATGATACGTGAAACGTTTAACATGTCCGGCATCGACACCTCGCGTGCGACCCCGATCGCGGCACGTGTCTGACACTGACGCTCCATGCGTTTTTTTGGCGTTTCGAGACGGCAGCGCCTCCCCATCGCAATAAACGATCGTTTTCCTGTCCATCATGATCCGAGTCCGGCATGTCATATCCGGGAGTTGAGGGCGTTTCAGGCGCGTCACCATCATGGTCCGACAACACAACAGGACGGTTCTTATGTATGCGAATTCAAAATTTTCCAAACTCAAGGAAGGCGAGCGCGAGGCACGCAAGGAAATTCTGATCGACGCCGCCCTGGATCTTTTCAACAAAAAACCCTTCGATGAAATCGGGGTACGCGACATCGCCGCGGCGGTGGGGGTGTCCCCCGCGTCCATGTACCGGTATTTCCCCAGCCGTGAAGATCTTTTCGTCGAGGCCTTCATCAAGGACCTGACCACCATCGAACAATGGCTGGAAAAAACCATGGAGGGGCCCGGGGAGTTCACCATGGAATCCTTCGCCACGGCCCTGGTCAGCCATTTGCTTAAAAGCGAACCGACCTTCCAGATGATGAGCTACCTGATGATCAAGGGTAAAATGAGTCCGGATCTGCTCAAACGATACAACGAGGTTCAGCGGTCCCTGCTCAACAAAATCGATGCCGTCATCGAAAAGGCGGGATTTCACACCGGTAACCGACTGTTTTCCCATGTCCTTTATGCCTCGCTCAACGGCATCATGATGACCTTTCGAAACTATCCGGGACGAAGCCGGGCGGACATCGAAAAGCACGTGCATCGCCTGGCCGCCATGCTGTGCAAGATCTTCCGCTACGGGGTGGCGTCTCCGGTGTTTGACGACATCACGACCCATGTCGAAACCCAATCCGCCGACATGGCCGAACCACCCAAATAGCAAATGATTTCTTTATATTTCAGCTATATAACAACGTTCATACAAATTATCTTTGACCAATGTTGATCGCTGAAAAAGGCCGGTGCTATAATCGGATCAACCTTGAAATGATTGGGTGCCATCCTTCTTCAACATCGATGATTTAACCCTGTGCAGGCCGCCAAGGCCGCCAATGGTTAGCTTATACCAAGGGAGCTAGTGATGGCATTGATCATAAACGTCCGGATCGCAGGGGCGAATCGCCGCCCGGCGCATCCGGATGTTATCGGGTGGTTGCGGCTCAGGCCGGGCCACCCTTTTTTTTGTCTTTACACGGCGACGCCGTCAAACATCAGGGGATGTCGGCCAGAGCCCGGTTGAGCGCCGCGCAGAGGGCCGACGCGTCGGCTGTTTTCCGGCCGTCCACGGTCAGGACCGGAACGGCCCCCATCAGTGAATTGGTCAGCAGAACCTGAACCTCATCCGACAGGTCCTCCGGAAACAGCGGGCGTCGGATCACGCGGTAGCCCCTATGTGTCATCAGATCCAGCACCTGCTGCTCCATGACTCCCGCAAGAACATGGGGCGAGGCCGGACAGACCACCTCTTTTCCGCGAACCGTCAGCAGATTGGCCGTTGAGGTTTCCGACACGCTGCCGTCCGCGTTGAGGATCATGGCTTCATCTCCCCCCGCCTTCCGGGCCTCGATGCCCGCGAGATAATAATACTGATAATTCATGGACTTGTAGTCGGCGAGAAAACTGTGTCGCCGATGAGGCCAGGTGACCAGATCCAGGCCGGACTTGGACAAAGCCGCCAACCGATGGGTGTAAGGCCGGGCCGATACCACCAGATGGTCGTCCCAGGGGGCTTCGGTGCGACGGCCCCTTAGGGCCATGATCTTGACGGCGGCGCACTGCTCCGAGAGTCCGCAGGCCCGGATCACCTGATCGATAACCAGAGGCCAGGACACCTCGGGAAACGGACGGGGGAAAAAATCCCGCCAGGCCCGTTCGAGACGGGCCAGATGTCCCTCCAGATAACGGATATGGCCCGCGTCCGCCCTCAGTGTTTCAAAAAAGCCATGGCCGTACTGCACCCCGGGATCGGCCACCGGCAACAGGGCCTGATCCAAAGGTTTCAATCCCCCGTCGATCCAGACCCACGGGACCGCGGCACCGTCTTTCCCCGACGCAGACAGGGTATCTATAAGGGTTCGGCCTTTATGGAGGGTTTCGTGATATTCATCCTCGGGGTCCGAATCGTACACCACTCCCCCGCCCACGGAAAAGACCAGCCGGCCGTTGACGATCGTGGCCGTCCGGATGGCGATGGACAGGTCCAGCGTGTCGTTGAATCCGATATAGCCGATGGAGCCGGTGTAAATGTGACGCCTTCGGGTTTCCAGTTCATCGATGATTTCCATGGACCTGATTTTCGGACAGCCGGTGATGGAGCCCCCCGGAAAGGTCGCCCGGATCAGATCCACCGCATCGACCCCGGGATCGAGCACCCCGTCGACAATGGAAATCAGGTGGTAGACATTGGCATAGGCCTCCACCCGTTTATGTTCCCGGACCGTGACCGAGCCGCCCTCGCAGACCTTGCCGATATCGTTACGCATCAGATCCACGATCATGCTGAGTTCCGCGTCGTCCTTGGGACTTTCGGCCAATTCCTGCCGCAGGCGGGCATCCTCGCCGGGGTTGCCGCCCCTGGGCCGGGTCCCCTTGATGGGCCGGGTCTCCACATGCCGCCCCTTAAGCGTGATAAACCGCTCCGGCGAGGTCGACACGATCACATGGTCCCCGGCATGAACAAAGGCGAAAAACGGGGCCGGATTTTTGTGATAAAGAGCCTTGAACAAGGCAAAGGGGTCTCCCGCAAACGGGGTCTCAAAGCGCTGGGACATATTGACCTGATAGATATCGCCTGCGGCGATGTAGTCCTTGATTTTTCGAATGCAGTCCATGTAGGCGGGCGGATCAAAATTGGAACGGAAGGAGCCGTCCCCATGAAAGGCGCCACCCGGACCGCCGGTTTTCCGGCGCCCTTCATCCACATAACGCCGGGCGGCCTCACGATCCCCATCCTGACCCTGATCGAACAGTGGGACGCAAAGCCGGGTCCGCTTCTCCAGTTTGTCTTCGATGACCAGAACGGAAGGTGCCGTCATAAAAAGGGACGGCAGGCCCAGGTCATCGACGGCGGTCCGGGGCAGCCGCTCGATCCGGTCCTTGAGATCATAGGCCAGATACCCGAACAGACCGGCGGCCACCGGATCGGGCAGGGCCGGGTCGGACATCCTGAAATGGTTGAGAACCAGGCGCAAGGCATCGAAGGGATCGACCTCGATGCGGCTGGTTTGGCCCAACGCGCAAAGCTCGACGGCCGTACCCCGGGCCGACAGCGATAAAAAAGGCCGGGTGGCCAGGATATGATACCGAGCGCAGTCCAGGTCCCCCCCGCTCATCAGACAGACGGTACCCGGCCGGTCGGCAAACCGGGCGGCAAAATCGATGAAGGGTTCATTGAGAGCGAGGTCTTCCTGATGAACACCCCGAAGGGTTCCCAGTCGTTTAAGCAGATCCATGGCACATCCTTTATGGGGCTTGAGGAAGTTCGACCGTCAGGGGGCCGCTGCGCAAAAAATTCTCAATCATGGTAAATCCGTGGTCGGTCAGAAAACTCTCCGGATGAAACTGAACCCCGAACAGGGGATAGGTCTCGTGATAAAGACCCATGATCACCCGGCCCCCGTCGCAGTGGGCGTTGAACCGAAGGCCCCGGGGGTCTACCGGCGGCTCGATCATCAGGGAGTGATAACGGGCCACGGTAAAGGGCGAAGGAATCCCTTTGAACAACCCCTGACCGTCATGAGTAACGAGGCTGGTCTTGCCGTGGACGGGCACCGGGGCGCGGACGGTCTGCCCGCCGAACACCTCGCCGATGCACTGCATGCCCAGGCAAACCCCCAAAAGGGGTTTTTCCTTGTAAAAGGTGCGAATCAGGGCCTTGGAGACACCGGCCTGGGACGGGTTGCCGGGGCCGGGACTGATCAGGATGTAATCGGGGTCGATGATGTGAACCTGCCGTTCCGACACCTGGTCGCTGCGGTACACCTTGACGGCAAGATCGTACTGCCTGAACATCTGGACCAGATTAAAGGTGAACGAATCGTAGTTGTCGATCACAAGAAGGGTCGCCACCGTGTTTTTTGCCTCCCATAAATAGCAAACGCCCCCCGGAAGAGTCTGGGTGGCGTTTGCCTGTAACATAACTCAGGAAAGTAAAACTCAGATTTACGGAAACTCAGGGTTTCCGGTGTTACCGGGATACTCGAACCTGTCTATCCGAACCCAAAAACGATGTCAAGCAGGAATTGGAACCCTGAAGGGAAAACATCATTGAGCGCCCTCGGGTGCGTCATGGCGATAGGCATCGAGAAATTCTCCGGCAAAGCCCTCGAGATCCTCGAACACCGCCTTGTCTGACGGGGCCATACCCCGCTGGTCCACCCGGTTTCCCCGGATGCGGATCACCTGATCGGCCTCGAGGAGAAAGGACTTCTTGAAGGCCACATAATCATCCTTCTCCTTTTGGATAAAGGCGTCGCCTTCCTGTTTCATATCGGCAACCCCCTTCTCCATCTCGGCCTTGAAGGCTGAAAGCTCATCCTCCTCGGTCTTCCGGTGAATCTCGAAGGCGCCCTGGGGGGCCTCCACGTGGACCTTTCCCTCTTTGAGAGAAAGGGTGTCCCCGTCCTCGCCGGCATCGACCACAAAGGAGGTTGCCCTGACCCCGAACACCGCCGAGGGTGCCCGGACCATCCGGGTGGGCCCGGTATCCCGGGCAAAGGCAAAGAGAATTTTCCCCTTGAGCTGGGCGAACAAGGTGGGTTTTTCGATGCCCAGACGGCTGTTCTCGCCGATGACCGTGACGGACCCGTTGGTGAAGGTGACCACGGCCCGTCCCCCTTCATGGGTGTTGATTTCCTCATCGGTGACGGCAATGTAGTCCGACACCTCGGGCGTACGTTCCTCCCCGTTCTGACTGCGAATCAGCACCTCGCCCCGGCTTTTGACGATTTTTCCATGAAAATCCCCGGCCGGGCAGATTGAAGGTATCACAAGGGCGGCCAACAGGACCGCCAGGGTCGTTTTTCCCGTTCTGATCGTCATCGCCGTCTATCCCCTTAAAATAAATGTCGCCTTCATCGGACCGAGGGTGATGGTGTCAAACTCTTCGAGTTTCACCGATTCCTTCACGGTCTTGTCGTTGACCTTGGGCTTGGCCATGCCGCCCACATAGCTCAACTGATACCCGCCGGGCATCATGCTGATGGTGGCGGCCACCTTGCCCACGGTGAGCCCCTTGACCACGATGTCGCTGGACGGATCCTTGCCGATCTTGGTCAGTTTCTTGGCCAGGGTCAGTTCGCCTTCCCCGCCGCTCAGAAACGACAGCACACCCATCTTGCCCGCGGGCATCCGTGTCTTCATATCCGAGGCGGTCCGGGCCAGCATGTCGCGGTGCTCTTCGGTGTCCAGCACCATGGTTTTTTCCATCCAGCCTTCTTCGTCTTCCTTGCCCTCGTTGTCAGGACGTTTTTCACCTTTCACATAACCAAAAATCAGCCGGTGCTTGCCCACGGAAATGATATCCCCGTGCCTGAGGGGGTGGGTGGTGATCATTTTGTCGTTGACGAAGGTTCCGTTGGTGCTGTTCAGATCCATAATCATGAATCCGCCGCCTTCGGTGGTTTCCACCTTGGCGTGTTTGCCGGAAACGGACACGTTCTCGATGACGATATCGTTGCTTTCACGCCGGCCGATGGTCAGGCTTTTGCCCTTTTCCAGCCGGTATTTGCTGATGATCTTGTCCTTGAACTGAAGTTGAAGAATCGGCATGTCATCCTCTCTTTGAATGATATTGTATTCTTGACGGCTTCGTAAAAAGTCCGATATCTGCGTTACGCGTCAGCCCTCGTCACTGCGGCGTACCCTTTAGTACGCCTCATTCCTCGGGCTTCGCAAGCCTTGATCTCGAACATTTTACGAAGCCGTCCAAACATTGACTTTTTACGAGACCATCATTCTTACCCCTGAAGCCGTGCGCTGATTTTTTTCAACCACGTTGAAATCAGACTTCCGCGGGATGCGCGTTTCATTTTTTTCACCCGGACCACAATCACGGTGATGTTGTCGTCCCCGCCCCGTTCCTTGGCCATGTCGATCAGCCGGCGGCAGGCCCGTTCAGGATGTTCGTCCTTGACCACCAGAAGAATTTCATCGGGGCTCAGTTTGTCGCTCAGCCCGTCCGAGCAGATGACGAAGGTGTTGCCCTTGTAGCACTGGTTCTCACAGATATCGGCGTCCACCGTTTCGGCCACGCCCATGCCCCGGGTCAGCATGTGCCGGAATTTCTCGTCAATCTGGACCTCATCGTCGCCGGCCATGGACGCCTGCTCGGCCAGAACCGTATGGGGCACGGAAAGCAGTTCGATGGAATCTCCCTGAATCAGGTAGATGGGACTGTCGCCCACATTGGCCGCCACAAAGGAATCGTCGGTAAACCAGACCGCAGACACCGTGGAACCCATGCCCCGGCAGGCGTCCCTGGCTTGGGAGATGCTGAAAACACTTCGGTTGGCCAGTTGAATGGCGGCCAGCATCCGGTTGGATTCCCGGGTCAGGCCCGTGTCCGTGTCCGCCAGTTCCTCGACCTCGGCACCGTCTGCAAACCGCTCCATGTAACTTTTCATGGTTTCGATGACCACGCGGCTGGCCACTTCGCCCGCCTGGTGACCGCCCATGCCGTCGGCGACCACGTACAGTTTCAGGTCATCGCTGACAAAAAAACTGTCTTCGTTGCCCGCCCGCTTGCAGCCCACATCCGTCATCCCGGCCGATTCAACTACCACCATAAGCGTTCCCGATCATCCCGCGTTGTTTGGTTATACCCGTATGCATGATCCGCTTCGTCAAGACACCGGGAGTTTCCAGAGGGTTTGCGTGGGTCATTTTCCCCTATTTTCATTAAAAAAACAACCTTAGATCCGTCCTCGTCATTTCGAAACCTGTTTTTTGGCCATCACCGCATCGATTTTCCGTCCCAGTTCCCGCAGATGGGCGGCCATGATCCCCGCCCGGGGGTAGCGTTTTTCCCGGTCTTTGGCCAGGGCCTTGTCCAGAATGAGCACCAGGGGTTTGATGATCTTCGGGTTCAGGGTCCGGGGATCGGGATGGGGTTCGTTCAGGATGCTGTGCATCAGCGCCGCCGGGTTGTCTCCCCGGAAGGGCAGACGGCCGGTCAAAAGACGGAACATCAGGGTGCCCAGACTGAAGATGTCCGACCGCCCGTCGACTTTTTGGCCTGAAAACTGTTCGGGGGACATGTAGTGGGGCGTTCCCTTGATGACCCCGGTCATGGTCTGGGACGTGGCCGTGATCCTGGCGATGCCGAAATCGGTGATCTTGATCACCCCTGTGTCGAGCAGCATGATGTTGGCCGGCTTGATGTCCCGATGGACGATGCCTTTCTGATGGGCATAATCCAGACCGTCGGCAATGTCGGCCACCACGTCGATGACCTTGCGCATGGGCAGCAGGTGATCGGGTTTGGTGAACTGGTCAAGGTCCTTGCCTTCCAGGTACTCCATGGCGATGTAGGCGATATCCTTTTCCGTTCCGGCGTCGTAGATGGTGACGATGTTGGGGTGGGACAGGGTCCCGGCGCTTTCGGCCTCCCGGAAAAAGGTCTCGGACATTTTTTTGGCTTCCTCGGGCTCGAAATCATCGGAAAACCGCACGGTCTTGATGGCGGTGGTCCGGTTGATCCGGGGGTCCTGGCCCAGGTAGACCACGCCCATGGCACCCTTGCCCAGCTGCTTGATAATTTCGTAGCGCCCCAGGGTGGGCCGCGTCCCCGTCCCCGTGGCCGCCAGGTTCTCCGACGACGAGGAGCCTCCGCCCAGAAAACCGTCGCCGAACACCAGGGTTTCCGAAGCCAGGGTCAGTTTCTTTTTCCGCTCGACGATGTCCTTGTACCCGGCATCGTACTCGGCCATGTACTCATACACCGAGGCGGCCTTGTTCAACTGGCGTTTGCGTTCATAGTCCTGGCCCAGGTTGTACAGGACGCCCATCATCTGGTTGTCCAGGGGAACCCGCCTGAACTTGTCGAAGGCCATGTCCAGCATCCCCTGTTCCTGAAAGGAAACACCCAGCATGCGGTTGGTTTCGGCCGATTCCCCTTCGATTTTCTCCTTGCCCGCCTCGGTGAGAAAATATCGGATGCTGATCACCCCGATGTAACCGAACAGAAGAAGCAGGGCCGGGCAGGTCACCGCGATCCAGAGGCCCCGCCCGACAAACAGGTAGCCGGCTCCGAAAAGAAGACCCGTCATCAGGCCGAAGAAGGTCAAGCCCGCGGCCAGGGCTTTGATCCGCGGGAGAACAAGGGTGACGACGAGCCCCAGACCGATGATCAGAAGCAGTTCCGCCAGGGCGGCCCAGGGCGGCACCGTTATATACCGTTCGTTGAGAATGGCCCAGACGGTGTTGGCGGAAAATTCCCCCATGGGCATGCTGATGTCCGCCGGGGTGTTCAAGGGATTCATGATCCCCGAAGCCGACGGACTGATCAGGACCATCCGGTTCTTGAAAATGGACGGCGGAACCTTGCCGTGGATCACGTCATAGAAGGAATAGCGTTTGAACGCGCCCCGGGGGCCCTTGAAGCTGATGAGGAATTCCGAATAGCGGGTCAGGGGAATCTCACGGCTGCCCACGGTCAGGGAAAAACCCAACTCGGCCCGGATGCGTTCGATGGGCACGTCCAGATAGGCCGCCGCCAGCCGCAGCGGATAAGAGGGAATGTAAAGGCCCTGGAATTCATAGATCAGCCGTTCCTTACGCACCGAGCCGTCCATGTCTGCGCCGAAATTGATATGCCCGATGCCCAGGGCCGCCGATAGAAAGGCGTCGATGGGCAGAATGATTTCTCCGGCCCGGGGGCAGTCCGTTCCCGGCGGGATGGTCACATGGGCAATGCTCTGATCGGTGAGGGGATGATTCTCGTCGGCCAGGGCGTCACTGATCACGGCGGCATCTTTGAAAAACGCAGGGAGCATCACCCGCCCCGACGTCATCATGGCGTCTTTGAGTCTGCTGTCGTTGTCCAGGCGTTTCTGGGCCAGGGCCAGGGCGTCGGCGAACGCCTCACCGCTTCGACCGGTCTGCTGCCTGAGTGTCCGAGCAAACAAGGATTCCAGGTCCCTGATTTCCTTGAGGCCCGTGTTCTGTTCCGCTTCGCTGAGAATCAGGTTCAGGCCGATAACCTTGGGATCGGCGGCACTGATCGCCTCGATACCCCGGGCCACCAGGGAGCGGGGCCAGGGCCAGCGGCCGAGCTTCTCGATGGATTCGTCGTCGATGTCCACGATGACAATCTCGCTCGACGCCGCAGCGTCCCCCCGGAGCTTCATCCGGATATCGTAGTATTTCAGTTCCAGGCCGTCGAAAAAATCAAGGCCCGTCAGCCAGAACGCCAGAAAGAGAAAGGTCAGACTGAGGCCCGAAACCAGGGCCGGCTGTTTTTTGATGAATCCCATCAAGCGGTATCCCATGTCTGCGAGTTATCGATCAAGGACGGAACAGGCACACCCCAAACGGCGAAACCCGGCGCGATCCGGGCCGTTCTCCGGGACAGAATGACGGCTGCCTCCGAAAACCCCCGCCAAACCCGCATCGGATCACCCCTTTGGATGTCTTTTCGGAGTTTACACGAAAACCCCGAATTAATCACTTTTTTTTTCAAGAAGACGGATGCGCTCCGTGAGCACCTCCGGCAGGCGTGCCTTGGCGTTTTTTCGGTAATCGTACGCCACGATCAGCGCCTCGCCTTCCGCGGCCGTCAGATTCCTCGTTTGACTGACCACGATGTACTCCATGGTGAAACGATCGTCGCCGATCGTCGAAACCCGGGTCCCCACCGACACCGTGTCCGGATAGGTGAGCGGCACCTTGTAACGGCACTGGGTCGACGCCAGGATGGGCCCGATGCCCGTTTCCTCCATGAGATTCATCATGTCGAGCTTTTCGAAATAGGCGATCCGGACACTTTCAAAGTATTTGAAGTAAATCACGTTGTTGACATGGGAAAAGGCATCCATCTCTCCCCAGGCTACGGGGATCGGGATGATGACGGGGCAGGCTTTCAATAAATCGCTCATGGTTCTCCTTTGACCGGGATGGGGTTGGGGGCATAAACCGCTAACCTATGCAGAATGCGCGACTTTTGACGTGGAGTCAAGCCCATGATCGTTTACAGGTCGTCAAATCCATGGACACCCGGGCGGGGGGAAAAAACGCCCGTCCGTTCGCATTAACGCTTATTTATTTGAAATCAAACGGCAAAAAACGGCCGTCATTTCCGGCACGCCCTGTGCGATAGGGGTTCTTTCTATCGCGTTTCACCAAAAAAGGCACAGGAGACCATGACCATGACCCACCCGAACCGAAAACTCTACCTCGAAAAACGTGTCACCGCTGATGAGGCGGTTCAAAACATCCAATCCGGCAGCCGGATTTACTACGGCGAGTTCGTCCTTTTTCCGGAGGCCCTGGACCGGGCCCTGGCCCGGAAAACAGCGGACGGGAATCTTGAAAACATCACCATCGAATCGGTCTGCCTGACCCGGGTCCCCGAGGCGATGAAACACGATGAGACGGCCCCGGCCCTGTCCGTCCGGGACTGGCACTTCGGGGCCGTGTCCCGAAACCTGTATGCCAACGACCAATGCGCCTACAAACCCCTTACCTACCACCACGGCCCTCGCATCATCCGGAAATATGAGACCTACGACGCCGTATTCCTGCCCGTCTGCCCCATGGGTCCCAGGGGCAACTTCAATTTCGGCCTGTGCAACTCCTTGAGTTCGGCCGTGCTGGACAAGGCCAAAACCATCATCGTGGAGGTCAACCGGAACATTCCAAAATGCCTGGGGGGCAATCAGGAATCCATCCATATTTCCCGGGTCACCCATGTGGTCGAGGGCGAAAACCCGCCGCTTCTTGAGGTTCCTCCGGCCAGGCCCACGGACACGGACATCATGATTGCCCGGCATCTGATGAAGGAAATCGGGGACGGTTCCTGCCTGCAACTGGGCATCGGCGGTCTTCCCAACGTCATCGGCGAGATGATCGCAGACAGCGATCTCAAAGATCTGGGCCTGCACACGGAGATGATGGTGGATTCCTGTGTGGATCTCTACGAAAAAGGCCGGATCACCGGCGCCCGGAAGGTGGTGGACAAGTACAAGATGGCCTACACCTTCGCCATGGGGACCCGAAAGCTCTATGACTTTCTTGACGACAATCCGGTCTGCGCCTCCTATCCGGTCAACTACATCAACGACCCCCGCATCATCGCCCTGAACCCCAAGGTGGTGGCCATAAACAACGCCCTTGCGGTGGATCTGTTCAGTCAGGTGGCCTCGGAGTCCGTCGGCCCGCGCCATATCTCGGGGACAGGCGGCCAGCTGGATTTCATCATGGGTGCCTTCTACTCCCATGGGGGCAAGGGGATCATCGCCCTGTCCTCCACCCACACGGACCGAACGGGCAACCGAAAATCACGGATCGTGCCCACCTTAGACCCCGGCACCATCGTCACCGTGCCGCGATCCATGGTGCATTACGTGGCCACGGAATTCGGTATCGCCCAACTCAAAGGCAAATCCACCCGTCAGCGGGCCGAGGCCCTCATCGGTATCGCCCATCCCGGCTTCCGGGATGAGCTGATCGCCGAGGCCGAGCGGATGGGGCTGTGGAAACCCTCTCGCTCCAAAGGAGAGTAACCGGGGAACGCGAAAAAAATCATCGGGACAGTCAACGACACGGTGGCCCCGGCATGGTTTTTCTGATATGGAAAACGGATTCATAAGGGTCGCGGGAAAACTATTTTTCTGAGGCCCTATCATGATTTTATGACCCCATGGAGGAAAAGACGATGTCGCCCACCGTTTCATTAACGTCATACGCCCCGAACGCGCAATCACTGCAAACCGCCATCACCCGGTGTGACGGCTTCGCCCGCCTCAAACCCACGGACCGGGTGATGATCAAACCCAATCTGGTGGCCTTTGACGACCAGTTCCCCATTGCCCCCTTCGGCGTGTACACCACCACCCGCCTGGTGGAAGACCTGATTGTCTGCCTGAAGGATTTCGGCTGCTCGAACATCACCATCGGCGAAGGCTCGGTGGTCATCAAGAAGGGGATCGACACCCGGGCCGCCTATGAGGGCCTGGGCTACACGGCCCTTGCTAAAAAATACGGGGTATCCCTGGTGGATCTCAACGAAAGCGAGGCCGCCGTGTTCAACTACCATGACGGCATGGAACTCCATATCGCCAAAGACGCGGTGGAGCAGGATTTCTTCATCAATTTTCCCGTGCTGAAAACCCACGGCCAGACCAAGGTTTCTTTGGGCATGAAAAACCTCAAGGGCTGTCTGAAACTGAAATCCAAACGCCACTGCCACAACCCCGACTCCCACCTGGAGTTCGCCTTTTCCCACATTGCGGATTTCGTCAAACCGGCGCTGACCCTGGTGGACGGGATCTACGCCCTGGAAAAAGGCGCCCTTCACTTCGGCAACGCCTACCGGAAAAATGTCATCATCGCCTCCACGGACCTTCTGGCGGCGGACCTTCTGGCCGCCCGCACCATCGGTTACGCCGGTGAAGATATCGATCATTTCAGGCACTATGCCCATCGCCACGGAAGATCCCTGTCTCTGGACGACTACACCCTCTCGGGCGAGCCCATAGACGACCACATCACCCCCCTCAAGTGGGACTGGACCTGGACAGCCGATAACACAGGGCCGGGCATCTTCGCCAAGATGGGCGTCACCGGCACGGCCCTGCCCAAATACGACGAAACCCTCTGCTCCGGCTGCTCCCCCATCGCCAACATGACCAATATCCTCGTCCTGTCGGCCTTCAAGGGCCGGCCCCTGCCCAGCGTGGAAATCCTAAACGGCAAAAAAATGCAGGCCCGCCCCGGCTACGAAAAAACCGTGCTTCTGGGCAACTGCATGATCAAGGCGAACAAGGACAGCGACACCATCGCCTGCGCCGTTCCGGTCAAAGGCTGCCCCCCCTCCGAAGACGACGTGGTCGCGGCCCTGAAAAGCGTGGGCCTCGACGTCAACATCCTGGCCTATTACGGCTACATGAAACAGCAGAGTGAAAAATACACCGGCAAAGAGGGCTACGAGACGGCGTTTTATACGGCCTGAGGGGAAAAGGGAAAAGAGAAAAATCGGCCTCCGGCGGCCCTGCCGGGGGCCCTGCCGGGGGCCAACCTTTTGAAAAGGTTGCCAAACGGGTTTTTTAAGATATTTCAATGTCCACCCTGTCCACCCTGTCCACTCCGTCCACCCTGTCCACCCCGCCCGTGTAAAAACTGTTTTTTTTGGTGCAACACCGTGTGGGGCCCTGACATCATTCAGTTCAGCCGTATTCAATCGATCCGCCGGTAGCTTGCGCCGGTGGCGGTGACCACGAAGGTGGCGTGGTGCAGGGCTTCGTCGGGGTTCGCGTCCGACCTGAGCAGTAATTTCCGATCGATGTCGTCGGCGCCCGCCACGTCATACACCATGCCGAACTCCATGCGGCCCACTTCCTGCCCCCGTTGATCGACGAAAACCGTATCGCTTCGAGCTTCAGGAAGGTTCGAAAGCCTGCGTTCACACTGCTCACACCAGAGCCGCCGCACCGAATCCGGACACCCGGCGTAGTCGGAAAGGGTGATATCCTTGAAGGGCCGGGTCTGAACGCGCCCGTCCTCCCCCACCTCGATGTGGAGGCCTGCCGCACTGAATGCCACCCGCTGTGCGTCTTCTAAAGTTTCCTCGCTTGCCGGGGCAAGTTCCAGGGCTTTTCGGTAATGGGTCCAGGCGTCGTTCAGACGGTCGGCCTCCCAATGGACCAGCCCTTTGAGTTCATAGGCGATGGACAGACCCGGACAGGTTTCAAGGGCCGCATCGCAGGCAGACATCATCTGGTTTTCGCTCATCGTTGAGGTCTCGGCCACATAATCATTATAGATACCGGTGATCTCCTGATGAAGCCGTGCGCATTTTTCCTCCTGAGACGTGCAGCCGCTGATCATCAACGCATGCCCGGCCGCAACAAAAACAACCATGGCGCATCCGAAACGCCGTAACAATGCCTGCATCATGTCCTCCTCCTCATGTGATGAACTCGTAAAAAGCATTTCCAGGCCCAATAAGGCCCCATATCCGAAAGGAAGTGTGTTAAATCGCTTTGTTGCAAGATTGAATAAACGACCCCGCCGCAAGCTGCCGGTGCATTGGGACCAGGCAACCGCAGGTAGCATTCGTTCACGTGCATGTTCACGTTCACGAGCACGAGCACGACAGGCCGAGACCGGTTCGACCGCCATCGTGAACGTGATCGTGGCCGTAAACGTGAACGGCATTATTCCGTCACGCAGGATAGGCCCATGTGTTTATAGACCATACATGCGATTGGATAGTGGGCCGTCTTTGAAAAAACGTAGACGCTTTTTTGCGCCCCAAGGGGCGGGGTATTAAACCCGCAGCTGCGCAATCAAGCACCGTGGCGCGATGGGACATGCCGGGCCATGGAAAAACGGCCCGCAACACCCTCCGCGCCATCCGTCCACCCTGTCCACCCTGTCCACATTGTCCACGCCGTCCACTCTGTCCACCCCCCCACCTGCCAAACCACCGGCGCCCAAAAAGCAAACTCCCCCTATCTTTTTCTTCGTGACCGCCTCCTCATTTGGTTTCGACGACCTTCTGATGGGGTTTGACCATTTCGGACTTGAGCATCTTCCGTATGGCGTCCCGCATCTGGGGATCTTCGGTCAGTTCGAACATGGTTTTGTTGGTTTCCATGGCCCGCTTGTCGTCATGGGGGAAATCGTAAAGACCATGGCTCTCGAAATAGGCGTGATCGGCCTGGAACACAAACCGGTGCCGTCCGAACACATCGTCCCTGAACACCTTCATTCCGGCCCGGCCCAGAAAGGTCGCAGGCGCCACATAAGATGCCCCGGCCAGGGTCAGACATCGGTCTGCGGCGTTTTGGATCAGGGCGTCGATGGCGGCACTGTCCACCCCTTCGTCTGTGACGATATCCACCAGGTTGGCGCCCTGCCATTCGGTGAAGGCCTCGATCACCTCGCGCAGGGGAAACACCTGGGAAAGGGGGCCTGAAACAAGGAAACACAGCTGCTTGCCGGTCATGGTGGGGGTATGGGTGTTGTAAAAGCCACGGTCAAAAAACCGTTTCCATGTCGACGACAGAAAGCGGTCCCTGATCTCTCCGGCCATGACGATGATATCCGCCGGTTTGACGCGGGTTTCATAAAGGGCGATCAGATCGTCCTTGTCCGCGTACACGCACTGGTGGTCAAACCCGCACTGCACACAGCCCAGACAGCCTCCGCTGACCCGCACCTCGGACAGGTCGATCACCTCGGCCCCCGCAATACGGTCCGCAAAGGCCCGGGCCATGGCCGGGACATTCGAGCCGCTGC
Organism: Desulfatiferula olefinivorans; assembly: GCF_054657895.1. Lineage (NCBI taxonomy): Bacteria > Pseudomonadati > Thermodesulfobacteriota > Desulfobacteria > Desulfobacterales > Desulfobacteraceae > Desulfatiferula > Desulfatiferula olefinivorans. The sequence goes on from NZ_BAAHXV010000009.1 coordinate 71,281, forward strand.
GTTTTTCATCGATCATGACAATGACCTTCTTGTCCGTGGGTTGGGCTGCCGAAGATCCTGGCCGGTAGGCGAAATCACGGCGGACGACCGGCATAAAAGCCTTCGCGCAGGGCCGCTTCGAGACCGCGGTATCGATGGCCTGATCGGCAAAGGCCAGAAGCCGGGACCGTTCACCTTCGGCCAGCAGATCGTAGGAATCGGCGGAAAAGGATCCGGCAACGTGCATGCCCAGATCCTCACACACCGCCCGCAGGTAGGTGTGGGCGCAATGGTCGAAAAAATGGATGGAGGTGGTCAGTAAAGCCGCGTATTTTCCCTTGAAGGACGAAGGATTGTCCCAGATGATTTCGATGAACCGCTTGAACTGCGAGGGCACGTTGAACACATAGACCGGACAGGCCAGAATCACCAGGTCCGCCCGGGCCACCCGCGCCATCACATCGGCGAGCTTATCCGGATCCTTTTCAAGGGCCTTGATGTCCCGGCCCACATGAACGATGTCGACGGCATGGTCCGGCCGATGTTTGGCGATGTAATGCACGGATTGAAGGGTGACGGACAGCTCCCCCTTGGGGCTTCCGCTGAGCACGCAGATCTTCATGATGACTCCTTGTCGGGATGGGGGGTACGGGTTTACAAAAAACAATGATGCATACAAACTAAATGAAACGGCCGTTTTCTTCAACCTTCATTTCATGTTTTTCACGATTTGATACTGCGTATCAGTTCGTCGTAGATCCGGCCCAGGTCGATGAAGGCCTCGTGGGTGCCGCCCCGGTCCGGGTGCAGCTCGGCGGCTTTTTTACGGTACAGGCGCTGGATGTCCCTGCGGCCCATGGCCTTGAGGACCGAGGCCGACAGGCCGAACACGGCGGCGGCATCGGCCATGACCGCATCCGCGGGGCGATCGGTCTGACGGTGGTAGCGGCGACGGTTGAACCTTGCGAACTCCAGGTTTTCAAACAGGCGGGAGGCCTGGTATTCGAAATCGAAAAACATCAGAAGGTAACGGATCAGATAGGGATGAAGCGACGCGGTCATGTCCATGCCCGCCCAGAACGACGGATCACCGTTCAGCCCGCACAAATCGTCGAGCAGATGGTCCTCGACCTTGTCCTGGTCCAGACCCTGGGGCATTTCCCGGGCGATCAGGGCGGTGAAATGGCGCTGGATGTCGAAAATCACGTAAACATAAGCCTTGATCTCTTTGGATGACAATGCGGCCTCGTCGCGTATGAAGGCCTGTTCCAGCTCGTCCCGTGATTTGGCAACCAGAGGACGGAACAGGGCCGCCGGTGCCTTGTCGATGTGGCGCTGGTTCATGCAGCCCGTGCGGAGGAAGGACATCCGGCGCTTGTCGAACACATGGACGGCGGACACGTCGGGTTTGACGCCGTCGCCGCTCCGGCGGGACCGGGGCCCGGCATAAAGACGACGGATCTCCGGGCGGACAAAGGGCCAGAACATCTCGTCCAGGTCATCGGGATTGACCGGCCCCACGGCCGCCCGCAGGGTGTCCTCGACCACGGAATCAATATAATAGGACCGCCCGTGGGGATAATGGACGAACCTTCGGGGGTCCGGCCCCAGATCCATCAGCCGGCGACTGCGGTACACCCCGCCGTCGGCATAGGACTCCCGGATCGAAAACCGGTTTTCTCCCTTATGGACGGACCTTGCGATATACACCCTCGTTCCTTTTCATCTTAGCCGATGCAATCCCGCCATCATTCCAGGGTCCCGTCCCAACCGGCGATGCGTGCCCAGAGCCACCAGGCCGCGTAGGCTCTCCGGTTGCCGGTGATATGCTGGGCATAGGCGGGATTATCATCGGTATGGGCCGGATAATCCACATTGCCCGTCACCCAGTTCCGGCAGGCAAACCAGTCCTCGCCTTCGGTGTGGGACTGCTGATAGTTGAAATGCTGCACGTTGGCGTTGCCGCTTTCCGTGGGCTTATAGGTATCATCACCGTAATCGTAGACATCCTGGCTCCAGTAATCCAGACAGAAATAGCCGTTGGCCCGGCAGTGGTCCACGATGGCTTTATGATTGACATAGGGCGAGCGGGAGGCGTCGGGGTCGTCCCCGTCCGACCCCCTGGCATAGCCGGTCATCCACACGAAGGTCACCGCGTTGTCGTCCGTCCGGCCCTTGCTGCCCCCGGCGCGGTACATGGCCGTCAGCTCGTCGAAGTTGTCGAGATAGATCGACACGTCGTGGCCCTCGATGCTGCACCAGGACCACATGACGACGTTGACGTCGGCGTGGGTGTCCAGATAGGACACGGTGCCGTTGAAATAACCGGTGTGACCGCTGCCGTCCACGCCGTCATTGCTCAGATCCGTGCCGTTTGCACCACGATAGTGAATATCCAGCTTGCCGGCCACCTTGGTTCCGTCGGTGGTGAAGTCGAAGCGGGCGGCGTCACCGGCTTTGTATTGCGTCAGCCCCGCCATACCCTCCATGACCTGCTGGGAATGGGAGGTACCGCAGTACAGAATATGCAGATTGTCCCGGGCCGCCGAAAGCGCCGACTCGGGAATACGCCGAAGCACGCTCTCTTTGGCGATGGTCTGATCGGCCACGTACAGTTCGGTCACCTGCGCCGCCTCCACCCATCGTGCGTAGAGGGTCACGTCGGAAGTACCCATGGCAAAGGTCTGGCTTTGGGTATACACCGTTCCGGTTCCCGAAGCGTTGAGGCACCATCCTGAAAACACATGGTCCGAAAGGGTCAACCCTCCCCCGTTGCCCAGCACCGTCACGGCCTGCCCCTGTTCGTAGGCCGCCGAAGATGCCGGCACCGCACCGTCATCAGCGCCGTTGCCGTCATAGATCACTGTCCAGGTGGGGCTTTCGGTCCATTGGGCATAAAGGACCACATCGTCGGCGCCCATGGTGAAGGTCTGGGCCTCCTGAAATGCATCACCACCTCCCCCGGATTCGGTGTTCCAGCCTATGAACGAAAACCCCGTCCGAACCAGATCGCCGGTGTTTCCGAGAACCGCCACGGTCTGTCCGTCGGCATAATCGGTATCATCGATCGGTTCTTCACCGCCGTCGGCACCGTTGCCGTCATATATGACCGCATAGGTGACAGTTCCCCGGTTGCTGGTGTCATCTCCGCACCCCGCAAGCACCATCACCGCCATCATCAGAGGCATCCATAGCCTCAGCCTGCCGTTTCTCATCGCCTGCTCCCTGCTTTGATTGTCCGAAACACTGTGCGTTCCAAGGGGCTCAAGCCCGTGGAAGGATCTTATAACGGGCCAAGGACTGCATAATGCCTGCCAACATTGCCTGTTTTCCAAAAAAACAGCCCCGGATCACAGATATGCCGGCCGCCTTCGAGCTTGAAACGACCTCGGCTATCGTTTATACTAAGTTCGTTTTCATTTCAATCATCATCGCATTCGCCCCTCGGGAGCCATCCCGCGTCGGCGATTCAAGCCCTTTGACCATTGCAGATTGAAAGGATAAGCCATGCTCTGGATCGTATTGTGTATCCTGACCGTCATACTGATGATCGTGCTGACCATCCTCAAGACCAGGCACGACGCCCGGGTCATTGAAAAAAAGCTCATCGCGCAAAAAGAGGGCATGGACCCCGGAGCCTTTGAGGCCACTCACCGGTTCCCCATTCCCCAGGTCCTCCGGAATCTGTTATCGGTTGCCGCCGCCGTATTCCTCTGCCTGGGCTTGTTCAACAAGGTGTTTTTTTATGCCGAGCCCGGATTCGTCTATCACGTCAGGACCATTCTGGGACAGGAGCGGATCATTGACGACGTGGGGTACAGCATGTATCTTTTCGGCCGTGTCAATGCCTGGAAAAAAGCCATGACCGTTCTGGCCGATGACACCACCATCGACGGGGTCAATGCCGAAGGCGAACAATCCACGGCCAGCGCCAGCCTGCCGCCCCAGAACATCATGTTCCTCGATCAGGTCGACGCCAACGCCATGGCCATGGCCCGTTTCCGCCTGCCGTCCGACCGCGAGACCTTTCTCAAAATGGCCCATGAGTACAGGACACCCGAGAATCTCTTGCGGGTGGCCCTGATCCCCTCGTTCATGGAAACCCTCCAGGCCACGGCGTCCCTGATGAGCGCCGAGGATTATTATTCCGGTGGCCGCACCGAGTTCATCACCGAGTTCGAAAACCAGATGCAAAACGGAATCTACCTGGTCAAACGCCGGGAGGTAAGCCGGACGTCCCAGAAAAAACAGACCTCCGAGGCCGATGCCTCCGCGCCTTTGAGCCAGGACCTTTATGGCGATCAGATCCAGACGGTTTTCGTTGTCGAAAAGCAGCTCGACAACACGGGTCTTCCGTTGAGAAAAATCCAGAAATTCACCCTTTACGGCATTTCCGTCCATGAGGCCCGAGTGACCGACATGAAACCCAACGCCAAATTCGTGGAACGCATGCAACTCAAACAGAAAGCGTCCGCAGACCGGGCCATCGCCAGAGAACAGAAAATCCAGGAAGAAGAGCAGCGACTGCTTGCCATTGCCCGAGGGGACCGGGAAGTGGCCGAGCGCCAGGCCAAAATGAAGGTCGATCAGATCGAAATCACCACCAAGGCTGAAAGCACCAAAAAACAGGCGCTCATCGAAGCCAGCCGCCTGAAGGAGCAGGCCAAGATTCAAGAGGAGACATCCATGATTCTCCTGTCCAAGGCCAAGATCGATGCCGAAGCCGTGATGGTCCAGGCCGATGCCGAAGCCTACAAGAAGAAAAAGATCCTGACGGCGGACAACGCCCTTGCCCAAAAGCTCGATGCGGAAATCCAGATCCAGAAGATCTGGGCGGAGGCCTTTGCCAAACGTCAGGTCCCGGCTTACGTCTTCGGTGCGTCCGGGGAAACACCCGTGGGGTCGGACATGGAAGTGAAGCAGTTCATGCAGATGATGACCCTCGATGCCGCCAAACGCCTGAACTACGACCGTGGCCTTAATCTTCCGGACAAGCCATGACCCGTATCTGCCATGGAGGCGGCCCGACGGACACCTCCGTGCACCTCTCAATTCAAGGACACCCATGAACACCCTCATCATGAACCGGGCCATCTTACAGGTCAAGGCCCTGCTCGCCCCCATGGGCGACATCTGCGGCATCTGTTATAAAAACAAAGCCGAGTTCGGGCCTGACGCAGCCATCGAGGTGATGGGCATTGAGACGGCCGTCGGTCTTTGTGTCTGCCGGACCTGTTTTGACAACATCAGGATCGCCTTGGGTGAGATTTCCCAGGAATATTGAATCCCTTACAGGGAATGGTGTAAATAAAAACACTTGACAGACGATAAGAAAAAGCGTTTTTATGGCACCTTAAAACGGCCCTGATACGACATGACCATGCCGGAACGGGGCGTTCGGACCGTCGGATTGCCATCACCAAATAATACGGAGATCGAGTATGAAAAAATCAAATCTGTTCTCACTGATCCTGTCCGGCCTTGCCCTGTTTGTGTTTGCCGTTGTTCCGGGCCATGCCGATGTCAAGCCCATCAAACTTTCGTACAGCATTTTCTTTCCGCCGTCCCACGGCCAGTGCAAAGCCGGGGAATCCTGGGCCAAGGAAATTGAAACGCGCACCGGCGGCCGGGTGAAAATCAATGTCTACCCCGGCGGAACCCTGACCAAGGCCAACACCTGTTACGACGGGGTGGTTACCGGCATCTCCGATATCGGCATGAGCTGTTTCGCATACACCCGCGGTCGATTTCCCGTGATGGAAGCGGCAGACCTGCCCCTGGGTTACCCCAACGGCCTCACCGCCACCCGGGCGGTCAACGGCTATTATGAAAAAACCAGGCCCAAGGAACTGGACGACGTGAAGGTTCTTTACCTCCACGCACACGGCCCCGGCCTGCTTCACACCAAAAAACCCGTCAGCACCCTTGACGATCTGTCCCGGATGAAAATCCGTTCCACCGGCCTCAGCGCCAAGGTTGTCGAGGCCCTGGGCGCCGTGCCCGTGGCCATGGACCAGGGGTCCACCTACGAATCCCTCCAGAAAGGCGTGGTCGAAGGCACCATCGGTCCCGTGGAGGTGCTCAAGGGATGGCGTCAGGCCGAAGTGATCAAGTCCACCACCGACTGCAACGCCATCGGCTACACCACCACCATGTTCGTTGTGATGAACAAGGATGCCTGGAACCGGCTGCCTGAGGACGTACAGACGATTTTTGAAGCCGTGAGCAAGGAATGGATCGACGTCCACGGCAAGCAGTGGGATGAGGACGACAATCAGGGCAAGGCTTACAGTCAAAGCCTGGGCAACGGGCTGATCACCCTCGCCGCCGACCAGGAAGCCGCCTGGAAAAAAGCCGTGGAGCCCGTCATCGCCGACTATGAAAAAGCCGCCGCAGAAAAAGGGATCGACGGCAAGGCTTGCGTAACCACACTTTCCACCCTGATCAACGAGCCATAATGGTTTTTTTAAAAAACATCTTCCGCCTGGTCCGTCACACGGCCCAGGCGCTGAACATCCTTTCCGGCCTCTGCGTCGTGGCCATGATGACCCTGACCTGTGCCGACGTCGTTCTCAGACTGTTCCGTTACCCCATCCCCGGGACCTATGAGCTGGTGGGGTTTCTCGGCGCACTGGCCGCGTCCTTCGCCCTGGCCAAAACCTCGCTGGAGCGGGGGCACATTGCCGTGGGCTTTCTCATCGAACGTCTTCCCGACGGCATCCGGACCCAGGTGGACCGGATCAACAACCTGATCCTGTCCGGCCTGTTCGGCATGATCGCCTGGCATGCGTTGATCGAGGCCCATACCTCCCGCCATAACCAGGAAGTGTCCATGACCCTTCAAATGCCGATCCATCCTTTCATCAACGGCATCGCGGCGGGTTTTTCCATCCTTTTTCTCATTTCCGTCCTGCGGCTCGTGCTTTCCTTCGAGCGATCCGACGACGACGGACCCCGCTGACCAGGAGTTGTTCATGTCTGTCACCCTCGTGGGCATCATCGGAATCATCGCCCTGTTTGTCCTGATTTTCTCCCGCATTCCCGTGGGATTCGTCATGGCCCTGATCGGCGCCGTGGGGTTCGCCTGCCTGAGAAACACGGACGCGGCCATGAGCGTGATGGTCAAGGACATTTTCGATGTGTTCGGCTCTTACAACCTGACGGTGATCCCCCTGTTCATTCTCATGGGACAGATCGCCTTCCACGCCGGCATCAGCAGCCGGCTGTTCCGGGTGGCCCACAAGCTGATCGGCCACTGGCCCGGGGGCATGGCCATCGCCACCATCGGCGCCTGCGCGGGGTTCTCGGCCATCTGCGGATCGACCAACGCCACCGCCGCCACCATGGCCTCGGTGACCCTGCCGGAAATGAAGAAATACGGTTACAAGGACAGCATGGCCACCGGCGTGGTGGCTGCCGGGGGCGGCCTGGGCATCCTCATCCCTCCCAGTGTGGTCTTCATCGTCTACGGCATCATGACCGAGCAGTCCATCGGCAAGCTCTTCATGGCGGGCATCCTGCCGGGCATCCTGTTGACGGTGCTGTTTATGGCGGTCATCATGATCTGGGCCCTGCTTCGGCCCGACATGGCGCCCCGGGGGGAGCGGGCCACGTTCCGGGAAAAAATCCGCTCGTTCACCGGCCTGATCGAGACCCTGATCCTGTTCGTCCTGGTCATGGGCGGCCTGTTTTTCGGCCTGTTCACCCCCACCGAGGCCGGAGGCGTGGGCGCTTTCGGCACCCTTGTCATCGCCCTGGTCAAGCGGAACATCACCTTTGGCGGCTTTTCCCAGGCCCTTCTGGAAACCACCCGGATCTCCTGCATGATTCTCGTCATCGTGGCGGGGGCCACCGTCTTCGGCCACTTTCTGGCCATCACCCGCATTCCCTTTGACATCGCCCAGGCCGTCAGCGCCATCGATCTGCCCGTTTACGCCGTCATCGGCCTGATCATCCTGGTCTACCTTCTGGGCGGCTGTTTTATCGACTCGCTGGCCCTGATCATGCTCACCGTGCCGATCTTCTACCCCGTGGTTGTGGCCATGGGATTCGACCCGTTGTGGTTCGGTGTCCTGATCGTTCTGGTCACCCAGATCGGCGTCATCACGCCGCCTGTGGGCATCAACGTTTACGTGGTCCAAAGCGTGGTTCCCGACGTGTCTCTGGGCGTGATTTTCAAAGGGGTTCTCCCCCTGCTGGTCGCCTTGATCCTGGCCACCCTGGCCCTTTTGGCCTGGCCGAGCCTGGCGCTCTACCTGCCCGGCCTGATGCGATGATCTCGACGGCATAATCGTTTTTTTCTCAACCCTAAAGTTTCACAGCGACATTTACGATATCAAAATCAGACAGGATCTGCTATTATGGCTCATCTGTCTGTCAACCAATCGCCTTCAGGGCCGTAAACACGTGCCTTGACGAAACATCAACGACGAGCAGCAGCAGCGATCACCCCGGATCGTCATGAACACGTTGTGCCGCTCTCCTGTCTTATATCGCGGCCCTCACCGTGTAGAACGTTCCGGTTCGCCGACTGCCGGCACAGGGAGAACACGGCTTTGAATGAACACACCCGACGAATCATCGCAGCCTTCACGAACATGCCCGCAACCCTCACCCGATCATTCGGGAACCTGAAAATTGTCGTCAAGCTCGTTGGCGGTTTCGGCCTGGTCATGTTCCTCATCGTCGGGGTCATCGCCATGTATCACGGCACGGTGAAATCGTCGGCCGTCAACTTCAAAAACCTGATGGAGGTGCATGTCACCCTGGCCGATGAAGCCTCGATGATCAACGCCCTGATGAAACAGTGCCGCATCGACGAAAAGGATTTTCTGTCCACCCTGGACAGATCCTATCTTGCCCGCCTGGAAAAAAACATCGCCCTGCTCAAGGAAAAGGCGGCCGTCATCGTGTCCATGGCCGATCGTGCGCAGAGCGGCGACATGATCCGGCTGGCCTCGGACATCGACGGCCAGGTGAGCCGTTATGCAAAGACCTTCCAGGACCTGGTTGCGGCCTATGAGACACGGGGTCTGGACATTCATTCGGGCATCCGGGGCGATTTTTCCAAAACCGCCGACCGGTTCATGTACGAAATGAAATTCGTCGACTGCGCCGACATTTACGCCCACATGCTTCAGATCGCCCACATGCAAAACGAATTGTCCTTCACCCGGGACAGGGATCTTGAAAAAAATCTCAAACATCTGGTTGACACCTTCGCACCGGTCATCGAGCGGTCTGAGGCCGATGACACCATCGTCAAGACCGCCACCCGGGATATGCTCGAGGGCTACCGGGAGGTAATGGGCGCCATGATCGCAGCCGGGGACTGGGAGACGAAAACCGAACTCCTCTCCCAGATGCGGGAAATCCTCACCGAAATGAAAGGCGTTCTCGACATCGTCTACCTGCCCAATTCCAAGGGATACATTCTCAAAATCCGAAGCACTGAAAAGGATTACCTGCTGTTCGGCGGAGAAACCTACGTCAAAAAAGTGCACGACGCTCTGGCCGCAATGGCCGAAGCCATCCCGGCCTCTCCGATGAACGATGACTACAAGGAGCACGCCCTCAACTACATCGGAATTTACAAAAAGGCCTTCGACGCCCTGGCCGACGCGGACATGAAAATTTCCGGCCTGTATTCCGCCATGAGCGACGCGGCCCGGGACATCGAAACCGCCGTGGAGAAGGTTTACAGCGGAGCCCGGAGCGGATCGACCGAACGCACGAAAATCGTAAACGACATGGCCTCCAGGCGATCCGGCCTGGCCCTGACCATGGGCCTTGTCGCCATCGCCCTGGGATTCGCCCTGTCGTATTTCATCACCCGTCAGATCACCATCCCGATCATCAAGGCCGTGATCTTTTCAAAAAAAATGTCCCGGGGGGATTTCACCTCACGGCTTGACATCGACCAGAAGGACGAAGTGGGTATCCTGGCCGGCGCCCTCAACGGGATCGTCACCAACGTGGGAGGCATCATCCGTCATATCACCGAAGAGGTGGGCACGCTCAGCCGGTCGTCGGAGCACCTGAAAACCCTGTCCGACCAGATGGCCCGGGGGGCCGACGATGCGGCCTGCAAATCGAACACCGTGGCGGGAGCCGCCGAGGAGATGAACGTCAGCCTGAGCTCGGTGGCCGCGGCCATCGAGGAAACCTCGGTCAATTTTACCTCTGTGGCGGCGGCCACCGAGGAAAACAGCGCCACCATGGGCGAAATCGCCGCCAAGACCGACGAGGCCCGGGATATCACCAACGAGGCCGTAACCCAGGCCCGGCAGGCCTCCGACGACATGGCCCTGATGAGCCGGGCGGCCGGTGATATCGGTGTCGTGACCGAAACCATCACCAAAATATCCGAGCAGACCAATCTTCTGGCCCTGAACGCCACCATCGAAGCGGCGCGGGCCGGGGAAGCGGGCCGGGGCTTTGCGGTGGTTGCCAACGAAATCAAGGAACTGGCCCGACAAACGGCCCAGGCCACCCAGGAAATCAAATCCCGGATCACGGGCATCCAGAGCACCACGGCAAGCACCCTCTCCGGTATTGAAAAAATCACCCGCACCATCGATCAGGTCAACGGCATTGTCTCGACCATTGCCGAGACCATCGGCGACCAGTCCGTCGCCACCCGGGAAATCGGCACCAACATCGCCCATGCCTCCCAGGGTATTCAGGAAGTCAACACAAACGTGGCCCAATGCTCTCTTGTGTCCAACGAAATCACCAAGGACATCGCCGGAATCAACGACGAGGCCGGGCACATGTCAAGCCGCAGCACCCACCTGAACAAGAGCGCCGAAGAACTGGCGGGCATGGCTGACAAGCTCCGGGAGATGCTCGGACAGTTTCAGGTCTGATCGGGCCATCCCCCCGAACTTAGCTGTTGCATATCGTCCCTGTTCTGATACAATCGGCCCTGATTCTAATCGGACCCGTCAACATGACACGCCCCTGATCTTTCCCTGAAAGGGAGCCGAATTCCTGTCAAGGAGAACGCACCATGGCCACAGGCGCATGTGGAATCAACTGCGATGTCTGCAAATTAAACCTGAACGGGACCTGTTCGTCCTGCGGCCCGGGTCGAAGTACCGAAGCCGTCTCCAAACTGGCGGCCCAGAAAAATCTTTTCGGCGCCGGATGCCCCATCCTGGAATGCGCCCAGCTCAACGGCATCGACCACTGCATGAGGGACTGCGACCTGTTCCCCTGCGAAAACTTCCGGATGGGTCCCTACCCGTTCAGCGCAGGGTTTCTGGACATGCAGAAACGCCGACTGTCCCAGAATCCCCCGGCCCTGACGCCCCAGGGCAACGACATCCTGATCCCCGAAGCTTACTGGGACAGCCTCGTTAAGAGGGATATCACGGCCCTTTGCAATTTTACGCTGGCGGAACCCCGTGAAAACGGGCTGATCTTTCCGTTCATGACCAGGAGCATCCTCATCGACTTCAACGATAAATCCCTGAAAACCGGCGCGGGGGATCGCTGGGAGACCCTGAACGATCCCCTGCTCGAACTGATCACCCTGATCTACTTCAACCGTGTCGCGTCACTCACCCCCCTGGGCAAACAGCTGGTCAGCACTCGGGACCTTAAAGAGGGGCATTTTTTCAAAGGCCCCCACGCCCTGAATCTGGGGCCTCTGGTCCAGCGGTTTCAGGATCACCTTGACGATTTCGCCGATGCCGCCCGAAGCCTGGGTGCCGAATCCGTGGATATGGCCGACGTGGCCTTCCGGTTCATGCCCTACCCCCGGATTCCCCTGTACTACCTGTTCTGGGAAAAAGACCCGGAATTCGACGCAGGCGTGGACGTGCTGTTCGATCCGTCCATCGAACAGTGCCTGGACGCCGCCGGCATCTGGGGACTGGTCAACCTGGTGACCCGCTGCATTCTCCAGATCAACAACAACTGATAGCGACTAAAACCATGACTCACCTGTCAGACAAAAAAATTGCCGAAACCCGGGCGGCCTTAGACGGAGCGCGGACCCAGGAGGAACGCCGCCTGATTTTAATGGGCGCCCTCCGGCTCACCCCCTTCATTGAAAAACGAAAGAACCTCCTTTTGGGCGACGTTCCCATCCACTGCGAGGTTTACCCGGCAAGGCGGGATGATCCGGTGATCGTGTTCATTCCCGGCATCGGGACCTATTCGGAAATGTATTGTGAATTCCTTCACAAGCTGTCGACCTGGGGGTTCAACGTGGTGGGTGTGGATCTGCGCGGTCACGGCTATTCGGGCGGACAACGCGGCGCCTACACCGTGGCCGAGGTGATCGCGGACCTTGCCGCGGTCGTGGACCTGGCCTGCGACTCGTTCAACGACCGCATCGGCTTTCTGGGCTGCTCCATCGGCGCGCCCCTGGCCCGCGCCTGCGCTGAAAAGGATCCCCGGATACGGGCCCTGCTCTGTCACACCCTGTTCCTCACCGAATATCCCCCGGATTTCTTCACCTTTTCCGGCTGGAACATGCTGCACCTGTCCCGCCTGTTCGTCCCCGATTTCACGATCGACTTCCGCTCGTTCATCGACGTGGACGCCCTGTTGAGCGGCAACGTCTTCGCCGATTTCATCGATTACGACGACCTCATCGTCTGGGAATACTCGGTCAGAACCCTGTCGGACATCTATTCGGACCGCACCCGCCTGATCGACGAGGCCATGAATTTCAAAGCCGCCATCATCACCGGCGAAAACGACGAAGTGATCAGCCTGGACTACATGCGCTACATCATCGACAAAATGACCCACCCCTTCGACCTGATCACCATCCCCCGCGCCCGTCACATGCTGCCCTTCCTCCATGTCAAGGATACCGTTCTGGCCTGCCGGGACTGGTTCAACACCAACCTCCGAACACCCTGAAACCGGTTGACCGAAGGTGCGCCGGTCTTTTTGTTTTCTCACCAGGGCACCAGGGGACAGACATGCCCTGAACCCTGCCCGGAGTTGATCTTGACACCTGCGGTCAAAATAAGTACAAATCACCTGCACAAAACAAGGGACCTCCGGGTCCGCCCTGACTGTCGTGTGAAGACGATGGTCGTTCTTTCAGTGAGGAGACCGATATGTTTGGAATGGGTATGCCGGAAATACTGCTGATCCTGGCGATCGCGCTGATCGTCATCGGCCCGAAGAAACTGCCGGATATCGCCAAGGCCCTGGGAAAGGCCATGGGGGAATTCAAACGGGCCACGGCGGAGCTGAAGGAAACCATCTCGCTGGACGACCCGCCGCCGCCGCGAAAGCCCCTGGACATTCTGATGAACGACACCGATACCTTGAAAAAAAAGGACGGCGACACGAAACCCGATCGGTCCGAGGGGGATTCCCATGACTGAATCCGATGACCGCCCCGACGACAAAGCCCTTCCCTTCACCGCCCACCTTGAAGAACTGCGGACCCGGATGATCCGGTCTTTTGTGGCCATCGTCATCGGCGCCTCGGCGGCATACGCCTTCAAGGAAAAACTTTTCGACGTGCTGACCCGCCCGCTGATCGAGGTCATGGGCCGTGACGGCAAGATCATTTTCACCGGACTGCCCGAAGCCTTTTTCACCTATCTCAAGGTCTCCCTGCTGGCAGGCGTGTTTCTCGCGGCGCCGGTCATTCTGTTCGAATTCTGGATGTTCGTGGCCCCGGGCCTTTATAAAAAAGAACGACGCCTTTTGGGCCCGGTGATCATGCTGTCCACGTTGTTTTTCGTGGGCGGCGCCCTGTTCGGCTATTTTTTCGTCTTTCCCTGGGGCTTCAAATTCTTTTTGGGATTTGCCTCGGAGACCCTGACGGCCCTGCCGTCCATGAAGGAATACCTGGGGTTTGTGTCCAAGCTTCTGATCGCCTTCGGCATTGCCTTCGAACTGCCGATCATCATCACCTGCCTGGCGGCATTAGGCCTGGTGTCCACGGCCTTTCTGAGAAAAAACCGTAAATACGCCGTGGTAATCTTCTTCATCGTGGGCGCCATCCTGACTCCCCCGGACGTGGTCACCCAGATCATGATGGCCCTGCCCCTGATCGTTTTGTATGAACTGAGTATCGTCGGCGCCATGATTTTCGGCCGGAAGAAGGAAGCGGTCGCGGAAAACGACGCGGACTCCCCCGATCCGGAGACGCCTGCGGGCTGATGCCGTATCAGAGCAGAAGCGGCCGGTCCTCGACCTGGGTCTGCATGAAGGTCTTGGCGATGTTCGACGAATAAACAATGATCTGGCTCATCAGGTTCATCAGCTCCATATGGACTTCGTGGGTTTCCAGGGATTCGATGCGCCGGCAGACCAGCCGGTCCAGGTGACGGATCCGGTACTGAAGTTCCAGATCCAGATATTTCCGTTCCGCGGCCATGATGGTCTGTGCTTTTTCCGGATTTTTTTCCGCAAAGGCCTCCTTGAGCAGACGAATCTGCTTGCACACCTTCTGATGGTAGATGGTCAGTTCCTCGCGCCCTTCCGCTGAAAAATCATGCTTCAGTTCGTTCTTTTTTTCAATGAGGGGAATCACGTTCCGGTGAACGATATCGCCGATGCTTTCCATATCCTTGACGATGGAAATCATCGAATAGGCGATGCGGGTTTCCTGGGCTCCTCCGCCCATCTGGGCCACCCGGACCAGATAGGACACGATTTTTTCTTCGAGGAAGTCCAGCTCCTCTTCGAGCAGGTCCACCCCCTGCAGGAGGGTCAGTTCGGGATGAACCTTGTCCCGTTTGACGGCCCGGGTCACAAAGGGCACGGCGATGGCCCGGAGCATGCGTTCCAGGGCGCCGGCCATGCGGGAAATTTCCGCCCGGGCCAGATCGATGGCCAGGGCCGGGGAAAGAATCTTGCTTTCATCGAGAAAGGTGGTCTTAGGTTCAAGGGAACGGTCCACCGGTTTATCAGGCATCAGCCGCATGATCAGCCGGGCGTACTGGGTGGTAAACGGCAGAAAGAGAAGAGCCAGGGCCACATTGAACAGGGTATGGACATTGGCGATCTGACGGGCGATGCCCGACCCCACATACCGGTCCATGCCCCGGACCAGGGCCGAAAACTCAGGCACCCAGCCGATGATCAGGGCAACGCCCATCACCCGGAACAGCACATTGGCCAGGGCCACCCGTTTGGCGTCCCGGTTGGCGCCGATGCCGGCCAGCCCCGCCGTGATGCAGGTGCCGATATTGGCTCCGAGGAGCATGGGGATCAGGGTGTCCAAATCGGAAATCATCCCGCTGGTCCCCATGATGATCAGAATGCCGATGAAGGCGGTGCTGCTCTGGATGAGGGCGGTGAGCCCGGTCCCCACCGCAAGACCAATCCAGGGATTGGCCAGCCCCTTGAGCAGGTCCACCACCTCGGGGCTGCGGCTCAAGGGGGCCATGGACTGGCCCATCAGATGCAGCCCGTAGAAGAGAACCCCGAAGCCCAGAAGGATTTCCGAAGCGTTTTTCATGGTTTCGCGTTTGGTGGTCATGCGGATCAGAATGGCCAGGGCGATGAAGGCCAGGGCGTAATCGGTGACTTTGAATGCGATCAGCTGGGCCGTGACCGTCATGCCGATGCCGGCGCCGATCAGGACCCCGATGGTCTGGGTAAAGGCCATGAGTCCGGCCTGAACAAAGCTGACCAGCATCACCGAGGTGGCGCTGCCCGACTGAATGATCATGGTGATCAGCATGCCCAGCACCATGCCCCGGAACCGGTTTTCGGTGAGGGTGGCCAGGATATGACGCATGCGGCTCCCGGCGGCGGTTTTCATGCCGTGACTCATCAGTTCCATGCCGAACAGAAAAAACGCCAGCCCTCCCAGAAGGCCGATCATCTGCATGGTCCAGGAAAAGGACGGAGCCGTTTCGGTCATATCCGCCAGTGCGGAAACGCACAAAACAAAAAAAACACACAGACCCAGAAGAAGGGTTCGAATCATGACCATCACGCGAAACACATCCTTAATATCAGCACGGTTTTTCAATGCCGGCCCCTATCGCAAAAAAAACCGCCTGAAAACGGCAGCGGCTGTGGAATCCCGGCGACTTTATGGTCATTAAACCCGAAAACCGTTGAAAAGACAATTCTTTTTTCTGATGATACCCCTGGGCTATGCGATTGCCCTGACCGATCCTGCAGGGCAATCGCATGTCATGACAGAAAAGAGCCGGTGCTCTTTTCCTTCGTGATCTTCGTGAGCTTCGTGGTCAATCCATTCAACCACCCGGTCGCTGCGCTCCCTGAAGAACACGAAAAGCACGAAGGAAGCATGGTTTGTCACAGCCCGGCACAACCATCGTGAACGTGCTCGTGACCGTAAACGTGAACGGCATGAATCGATGAGGCCCATGTGTTTTAATGAACAGATATGCGTTTTTGCCCTGACCGATCCTGCGCCGCCGATTGACAGATCGGTTTTTATCCTGTATCTATCAAATCCATATTCTGTGACCAGCACCCCGGTATCATACTGTCCGGCTCAACACCAAACGCTTCGGGACCGCCTTGAACGTTTTGATATTTCTTGTGAAGGAGGATCATCTTAATGGCCAGTTTAAACAAAGTCATGCTCATCGGCAACCTTGGACGGGACCCTGAAGTCAGCTATACCCCTTCGGGCATGGCCGTGGCCAGGTTCAGCATCGCCACCACCGATGTCTGGAACGACAAGGCCTCGGGCGAAAAAAAGGAAAAAACCGAATGGCACCGCATCGTGGCCTTCGCCAAACTGGCCGAGACCTGCGGCCGCTACCTGACCAAAGGCAAACAGGTTTATATTGAAGGCCGCCTTCAGACCACGTCCTATGAAAAAGACGGTATCACCCGCTACTCCACGGACATCATCGCAAGTACCATGCAATTTTTAGGACAAAAAGGCGACGGCGGGTTCCAGGGCCAGAACGCCGGCGGCGGCGGTTTCCAGCAGAACAGCGGGTTCCAGGGCGGCGGACAGGGGTTCCAGGGCGGCGGGGGATTTCAGAATCCCAACGCCGGATTCCAGAACACGTCCGGAGGGTTCCAGCAGCCCAACCGTCCGGCCCAGGGCAGCGGATTCAACCAGCCCCCCCAGCCCGACTACGATCCCTTCGGCGGAGACCCGGGCTTCCAGCCGCCGCCCGACGACGAGATTCCGTTCTAAATCACGGCCAACGACCCGTGAATCCGCCGGCAGGTCAACCTCCGGCGGATTCGGGGGCATCAGGGAGCAAGCCCCTTCTCATTTCCCGCCAAAACCGTGTTTGGCAAGAATCCTGTCCACCGTGCCGTCCTCCTTCATCTTCCGGTAATTCTCGTTGAACACCTTCATTTTCAGGGTATGCCCCGAGGCTTTTTTGGAGATACACAGAAAAAGATCTTTTGTCTCCAACGGCGGCGAAATGAATTCGACAAGATTCAAGGCGTCGGGCATATGGTTCTTGATCGTATAAATGCCCACATACTGATCGGAAACAACCAGATCCACCCGCTTTTTAAGCAATTTCTTGAAATTCTGAAGATCGTCGGTGGCTTCGTCTTTATTCAGGTAATCGGCGGCATCGAACTCGGCGGTGTTGATATAACCCCGAACCACACCGATTCGAAAGGGTTTGAGATCCTCAAGGCCCTTAAACGGAATCACGCTTTCCTTGCGTTTGAACAGGCCCAGAGGCCCCCCCGGAAGGGGGTCGGACACGAGGAATTTCTCGTTCAGGCTGTCGGAATAATACTCGGGAAGATACCCGTCATACACGCCGTCTTCGGACAGCTTGACCACCCTCGCCCACGGGAGATAGGTGATTTCAACGTCAAAACCGGATCGCTTGAACGCTTCGCTGACCAGTTCGGCGACATAGCCCTGACTTGTAAGGCTTTCACCGATGTAGGGTTCCCAATTCAGGGACGCCAGCTTGATCGGTTCGGCGCAGTACGCCGGGCTGACCGACATCATGACGAATAGGACTGCAATCGAAAAAAACGTTTGTTTCATGATCAGGGCTCCTTTGCTTAAAAAAAGATTATCAAAACAACACATCATAAGCTGCGGGACAGAGAGAAAACCACACGGGCATCTCCGGCATCGCCAAGATAATCATGCTCTCCGGTGTCATGATAACTGATGTCAACGGTAAACCCTTTTATCTCCTTGGAGACCCCGACTTTCCAATGGATGTAATCATAACCGTCATCGCCATCCATGCCTGCACCACCGCCGGTGGATTTATCGCCCTCAACCGTTTTGTAGCCGATGAGGGTATTCAGGGTCAGACCCAGGGGCAGGGACCAATCCACTGAACCGCTGACATAATGAAACAAGCCGTCCTCTCCGCTGTATTCCGGAGAAAAATAGTATTCAAACCCAAGGGCGGGCTTTAACGGGACATCTTCGATGGTGTGATACAGGCCGCCTGAAAATTCCCAGTAATCGAATTCGAACCCATCATCCTCAGCGCCCGGATACTGATAATACGTCGCCCAGACAGAGTAGGTCATTTTACCAAGACTCCCCCCATACCCGGCATAATAGCCCAGCTCGATATCATTGGAATATCCCGCATCATCCCAACTGCTGCCCCATATGCCTGCAAAAAAACCACCGGGATGGGCGTAATCAAAGGTACCCTGAATGGCCGGGTCTTCATCCGAAAAGGAAACACCCCTTGAAACATAATCGGTCGTAAGTGTCATCGTCGCGCTGAAGTTTTCATCATCCCATGGTCCTCCCTCTGCAAAGGCACCTGGGCCAAATCCGAGCACTAACATACAGAACAAAGCTGCTGCCGCAATACAGTGTTTCATACGTATCTCCTTCAATTGTTGGGTTAAACGGGACGCGGTGACGGGCATTCCCTCAAACAAGGGGATCTTTAAAATGGAATATCCAGTCTTCAGAATAAACATTAATTTAATCGGCAGACGTATCCGATTCCTGAATCATTTTTATATTAGTTTCTTGTTAGTGCCTTTTAACCCGCTCTCTTTTTCATCAGGCCCAGCACCTGAACGACCAAATTTTTTCGAACAACGTTCACAAGAAGAAACAAATTCGATTAATTACTCTTCCTTTTTTGATCCCGCTACGATAAAGTCGGCATAATCGACAGGGTAATACCGGGGCCAACGCCGCCCGGTATCCGAAGGGATCAACCGTTACATTCACACCGGGGGAGGGTTTTGTTTGTCCACACGTTCCTCACGTTCCGTCGGGGGGGGAATGCCGTCCCTGCCCCATGATCTGTGCAGCCGGATCCTCGAGCACGCCGACCAGGGGATCATCGTCCTTGCAGGCGACCGGCCGGTATACTGCAACCAGACGGTCCTTGATTATCTGGCATGCGGCCCCGCCGATTTTCTGTCCATGGCGTTGTGGGACCGTCTGCACCCCGACGACGCCCCGGCCCTGAAAAAACGCCTGAGCGCCCGGTCGTCCACGGCGGCGAACGTCAAGGCCACCTTCCGCATCATGCGGAAGCCCGACGATGTGAGGTGGATCGAACTGTACACACGCCCCATCCTCTGGGAAAACAACGACGCCGTCGTCTGTTTCCTGTCCGACATCACCCAGCATTATACCCACAAGAAAAAACTGGAAGAGGCCCGGATCTTTCTGGAAAAACGGGTCGAGGAGCGCACTGCCGAGCTGCTCGCGGCCAAAGAGGTCGCCGACCAGTCCGCCCAGGCGAAAACGGAATTTCTGGCCAACATGAGCCACGAGATCCGGACGCCCTTAAACGCCATCATCGGCATGTCCGACCTTCTGATGAAAACCGGAAATCCGGCCAAGCAGAAGGAATACCTGCGTATCATCCGGTCCTCGTCCACGTCCCTTTTGGACCTGGTCAACGACATTCTGGATTTTTCCAAAATCGATTCGGGCAACATCGATTTCAAGGACGTTCAGTTCAATCTCCAGGACGTGGTCGACGCGCTGGCGGACATGTTTCTCGAAAAAAACATGTCCAAGGATCTGGAACTGATCATCGACATCCACAGTCGTGTTCCGGATATTCTGATCGGCGATCCCATCCGCCTGAGGCAGGTGTTGGCCAATCTGGTATCCAACGCCTTCAAGTTTACCGAAAAAGGCGAAATCTGCATCCGGGCCGAGGTGCGATCCATGGACGGCAACCGGGTGGAGATCCTGTTCTGCATCAAAGACACGGGCATCGGCATCGACACCGCCTCCTTCAAGAACCGCAACCGCGACCTGTTCGACGCCTTCGCCCAGGCCGACGGCTCGTCCACCCGCAAATACGGCGGCACCGGCCTTGGCCTGGCCATCTGCCGCAAGATCGTCGGCCTCATGGGCGGCGACATCTGGGTGGAAAGCAGCCCCGGCAAAGGCAGTTCCTTTTATTTCACCTGCCATTTCAAGCATTACATCCGCAAGGAACGCCCGCGCCCCCGGCTTCCGTCCACCATGGTCGACAACCGGGCGCTTTTGGTCGAAGACAACCCTTCTACCCTGATGGTCATCAAACGCTACATGGAATCCTTCGGGTTCCGTACGGTTCTGGCCACGTCGGCGGAGGAAGCCCTGACCTTCTTCGAAGACGCCCTTTCCGGCGACCCCTTCAACCTGATCCTCATGGACATCCGGCTGCCGGGCATCGACGGCATTACGGCGGCCGAAACCATCAAACGCAATCATCCCGACCACGCGCCGCCCATCATCATGGTCAGCGCCCTGGGGCATGAAAAAGACATCGAGCGGGCCCGGAGCGCCGGAGTCGAGAGCTTTTTGATGAAACCCATCAAACCCTCGCTCCTGTTCGACACCATCATGGAAATCTACGGCTATGCCTCACAGACCGCAACCGGCGAGACGGACACGGCCGCACCCCCCCAGAATTTTTCGGACATCCGCCTTCTCCTCGTCGAAGACAATACCATCAATCAGATGGTCGTCCTGGAAATGCTAAAAATCCCTGGAATCATTATCGATGTGGCCGGCAACGGCCTCGAAGCCCTGAAGAGACTCAAACAAACATCCTACGACGCCGTGCTGATGGATGTCCAGATGCCCGAGATGGACGGCATCGAAACCACCAAGGCCATCCGCGGCAAACTGGGCCTGACCCGACTGCCCATCATTGCCATGACGGCCCACGCCATGTACGGGGACCGTGAAAAATGCATCGCCGCAGGCATGAACGACTACATTCCCAAGCCTGTGGATCGGGACCGGCTTCTGGCCCTTCTCCAGCAGACCCTGAACAACCCGGCCCTGGCCTCCTCACGCCGCAAGTCCTCGATTTCCCTTGACACGAAGGGGGCCCCGATGCCGCATCTTCCGGGTCTGGATCTGGACGAGGGACTCAGACGGTTCGGTGGAGCCGTCGCCCGTTACATGAAAATTTTGACCAGCTTCAGCCACGGATTCATCGATTTCTCCGACACCGTCCGAAAAGCCATAGACAGCGATAAGCTGGACGACGCCCTGATTCAGGCCCATTCCCTCAAAGGAACCGCCGGAAACATCGCCGCCAAACGGCTCTATCAGGCCTCCGAAGCCCTGGAAAAAGCCGTCCGGAACCGGGACGAACACGCCATAAGCAGCGCCTTTGAACGGGTGGACGGCGAGCTCAGGCTGGTTCTTGAATCCATTCACCGCTTGACCTTCTCGGATTCGGCCCTTTCGAAAAAACAGACGGCCGAGCCTGCGGCAGCCCCGCGGCCCCTGCGTCCCGACACGATCCTGCCCCTGATCCCAGGGTTGATGAGGACCATCAAGGACTTCGATCCCGTGGAATCCGAACGGCGCCTGGAAGCCCTTAAACAGTTTTTCCCCGGCGACGCCGGCTCCCCCGAACTGGACCGGCTGGTTCAAGACCTGGAAACCCAGGTGAGCAATTACAACTTCGACGAAGCCGCAGGTATCCTCGAAATCCTGAACCGGCGTCTGAAAGCCTTGTAGTCCAACACGGGATATTTACATGCGTTTACCCTGAGTCAAACCTTGATGATCTCGTAAAAAACAAGTTTTTGGACGGCTTCGTAAAATGTTCGAGATCAAGGCTTGCGAATCCGCAAGGATGAGGCGTACTTAGGGTACGCCGCAGTGACGAGGGATGACGCGTAACGCAGAGATCGGACATTTTACGAAGCCGTCAAACCTTGACTTTTCTACCATATATTGTATTCATAAATAACGCCGCCGGACAAAATCAGCGCTCACATGGGGACCGGAGCCCCAGTCCGTCGCTGTTTGCGGCGTTAGCGAACACATCAACCGACGAGGTTTCCCAATCCCCATGAGCGGACTTTTGAACAGAAGAATTCTTCTGGTAGACGATACCAAGGCCAATATCGACATCCTGGTCCAGACCCTCAAGGAGGATTACAAACTGGGCGTGGCCCTGAACGGTCCCAAGGCCATCGAATACACCAAAGCCAACCGGCTGGACCTGATCCTGCTGGACATCCTCATGCCCGAGATGGACGGATTCGAAGTCTGCCAGCGCCTCAAGGAAAACCCGGTAACCCGGACGGTGCCCATCATCTTCATCACCGCCGTGGACGATCCCCAGCACAAACGCAAGGGCCTTGAAATCGGCGCCGTGGATTACATCACCAAGCCCTTTGACATTTCCGAAGTCAGGGCCCGGGTCAAAACCCATCTGAGTCTCAAAATCACCCAGGAAGAACTGGCCAACCGGAACCTGATCCTCGAGGAAAAAATCCGGGAACGCACACGGGAGCTCAAGGAAACCCAGGTGGAGATCATCAAACGCCTGAGTCTGGCCTCCAAATACAGAGACAACGGCACCGGACAGAATGTGGCCCGGATCAGCCGCATGGCCGAACTGCTGGGACTGGCATCGGGCCTCTCTCCCGCGGAAGCGGAAACCCTGGCCCTGTCGAGCATGCTGCACGATGCCGGCAAAATCGGCATTTCCGACTCCATCCTTCTGAAAAAAGGCAAGCTCACCGCGGAAGAATGGCAGATCATGAAAGGTCACACCACCATCGGCTCCAAGCTGTTGTCCGGAAGCCGGTCCAAGCTGATCCAGGATGCGGAAACCATTGCCCTTACCCATCATGAAAAATGGGACGGTTCCGGCTACAACATGGGCCTCAAGGGAGAAGAGATCCCCCTGATCAGCCGCATTGTCGGCATCTGCGATGTTTTCGACGCCCTGATTTCAGATCGGCCTTACAAAAAAGCCTGGCCCGTACCCAGGGCATTCCAGGAAATCGAACGAAAAAGCGGCACGGATTTCGACCCGAGGCTGGTCAGACTCTTCCTTGGGCTCGAGGCCGAACTGATGAAGATTATCAATGAAACGGCCATGTGAAAGGGGTTGCCTTCGCCCTGGGTGCCGTCACCTTCAAATACATTCACACGTCACACACACTTTTGACATCGGATCATCGGCCCGGCCGATCATCCCCCAGTGGAGGAGAACATGAGATCAATCGGTATCGATGTGGGCTTCGGATTCACCAAGGCCACCGTGGGCAATGAAAACGTCATTTTCAAATCCCTGCTCGGGGATTCCAATGACATCCAGTTCCGCTCGGCCTTCGGCGACAACTCCCTGACCAAGAACCTCCATGTCACCATCGGTGACAAAAGCTTTTTCATCGGAGATTTTGCCGAGCAGCAGTCCACGGTCCGCCAGTTCACCCTGGACCAGGACAAACTGCTCACCGAATATGTGAAAACCCTGGCCCTGACCGCAGCCGGGCTGTGCTCGGATTCGGACACGTCCTTCAACGTGGTGTCCGGCCTGCCGGTGGGGTATCTGAAACGGGATTACAAGCGGTTCACCGACATCATCGCCGGCCACCACGCCGTCACCTTCCACATGCCCGACGGGGAAAAGGTGTCCAAGAAGATTTACATCAACAAGGTCAAGATGATGCCCCAGCCCCTGGGAAGCGTGTTCAACCTGATCATGGACGAAAACGGCAAGATCGCCGACATCGACATGACCCGTAAAAAAATCGGCGTGGTGGACATCGGCTTTCGAACCACGGACTTCACCATTATCAACAACATGCAGTACGTGGAGAGAGGCAGCAGCACCATGGACACGGGCATTTCCAAGAGTTTTTCCGTGATCGCCAACAAGCTGCGCAAAGAAAGCGGCGTCAACGTGGAAATCTACCGGCTGTTCGACGCCATTGACAGCGGCTCCATCAAAATCAGGGGCAAGGAATACAACATCACCAACCTCAGGGACAAGGTCTTCGCTCATTCGGCCAGTTCCATCGCCAACGACATCAACCGGCTCTGGGCCGAGGACTGGGACATCGACTGCGTGGTCCTGACCGGCGGCGGGGCCATGGAAATGGCCAAGCACCTCCAGCCCCTGATCGAAGGCAACGTGATCCCCGTTAACAAAAGTATCGACGCCCGCCTGAACAACGTCCAGGGCTACCTGAAATTCGCCCGGTCATTGTGGAACAGCCAGGTGGTTCCCCCGGTCCTGCCCAAAGACAAGGACGAAGAGAGAAAAGCCCATTGAATCACGACACACTGACCGAACTGTTGACCGCCGTGGCCCAGGGCCGAAGGAGCGTGGACCAGGCCGCCGACATCCTGAAACACCTGGCCAGTGAGGATATCGACTTCGCCCACATCGATCACCACCGCTGCCTGCGCAAGGGCTTTCCCGAAGTGATCTTCGGCGAAGGCAAGACCCCGGGGCAGATCATCGGTATCATGGAACGCATGCTGATCCAGGAACAGGTGGTGCTGGCCACCCGGGTGGACGCCGAAAAGGCCGGCGCCGTTCTCTGCCGTTTTCCGGAGGCCGCCTACGACACCGACGCCCGGATGATCATTTTGAAAAAAGAAGACCCCCCCGTCACCGGAAACGGCACCGTCCTGATCCTGTCTGCGGGGACGTCGGACATCCCCGTGGCCCGGGAAGCCTATCTCACGGCTAAAATGATGGGGAATCGTGTTGAATCGGTGTTCGACGTGGGCGTGGCGGGCATCCACCGCCTGTTCCGGCACCGAAGCCTGATCGAGAAGGCGGCGGTGCTCGTGGTGGTGGCGGGCATGGAAGGGGCGTTGCCCAGTGTGGTGGCCGGCATGGTTCGGGCCCCTGTCATCGCCGTACCCACCAGCGTCGGATACGGCATCAGCATGAAAGGCATCACCGCCCTGTTCGCCATGCTCAACAGTTGCAGTTCCAATGTGGCCGTGGTCAACATCGATAACGGCTTCGGAGCCGGTTACATGGCCTCGTCGATCAACCACATCACCATTCCCTCAGCGACCAGGTAAACAGGACCCCGCACGGTTCCCGCGCAGGCCCGTTCAGGGGCCGGCTTCGGCCGATAGCGCCGAAAACCGGCATGCCAAAATAAAAAGCGCCTGGAATCAGACGCTTGTCGAAATCGATGATAAGAAAACGGGGCTCAGAGGTTGACCTTGTCACGGAGAACGGAAGAGCATTTGAAGGTCACGACTTTCCGGCCGCTGAGCATCATGTCTTCACCGGTGGCGGGATTGCGTCCCTTCCGGACGCCTTTTTCCTTGACACAGAATTTCCCGAATCCACTGATCAGGACGTCATCCCCCTTCTCGATGGTGCCCTTGATGATTTCAATGAGGTTTTCGACGAGATCGGTACTTTTTTTCCGTGAGAAGCCGATGCGCTCCTGAACGGAATCGACGATCTGAGTTTTGGTTAGTGCCATAACGGACGCTCCTGAAATAAAAATAACATGATTGCATGTCTGGTGTTTCAATCCCGATTGACAAAAACTCTATATACGGACAATTCGTCAAAAAATCAAGAGTGTTACAATCATTTTTTCATTTTTCTAAGAAGCGTCCGGCCAGAAGGCCACCCGGTTTCGACCCTCGCGTTTGGCCCGTTCCAGGGCTTTGTCGGCGCAGGCCAACACATCCTGGGGCTTTTTCGTCGGTGATCCAAAGGCGGCCCCGACACTGACCGTAAGGGGAGCACTGCGGACCCGGTCCTGTTTTTTCGGGCCGCCGATCGCAAGGCCCATCCGGGTGACGGGAACGAGAAACGGAAAGGATTCGATGGTGCGCCGAAAGGTTTCAAGCAAAATTTCCGCTTCGGCAGCCTGGGGCTCGGGAAAGACCACCAGGAACTCCTCACCGCCGTAACGGAAAGCCCGGACACCGCGAAAAAGATCGGCCAGCTTGTCTCCGATGATCTTCAGGGCCGCATCCCCGGCGTCAGGGCCGAAATCGTCATTGAACCGTCCGAACTGATCCAGATCCACCAGTGCCAGGGCATAGTGCCCCTTGAGCGTCCGAAGCCGGGCACCAAGACGTTTCCGGGCATCAAGTCCGGTCAAGGAATCCTTGTCGTTCATGGCATAGGATCCTTCGATGGCGGCGATAATCACCAGGGAGCCGGAAGCGAAAAACAGGATCCCCGTGCCGGCCGGCGAATGCGCCGTCAGAAGCCCCGCCATGGCTGTGGCAAGAATCATGGAAAACGCCGCAAGCCCCATATCCCGAAGATACACGTACCTCACAAAAAGAAACACCAGGGCCCATAGAAGCACAAGCACGCCGGAAAGACGGCCCAGGTCGTTCAGAAACCGCGTCAGGGACAGCGACAGAGCGAAGACCCCGTCGGAAAGTGCCTGTGAATAGCCGGCAAGGACGATTCGGCTCTGGACGGCAAGCAGACCGTAGGGATTGCAAAAAATTCCCACAGCCAGAATTTCCAGACCAAACAGAAACAGGTACAGGCTGCCCAGAGACGAAAAAATCCGGCGTTTGATCAAAAACGAAAAACCTATAAGGTTCACGGGAAAAAGAAACAGGGCTGCCTTGCCCACGGCGGGACTGGCCACCGGCCGATCGTAGATCGGAGCCCCGTGGGTCTGAACGGAAAGATACACGAGAATCAGGGCAAAGGCCGTCAGCACCAGCCCCGTGTTGTTAAAACGCCTGGCCGTGAAAACACCCCCCACCATCACCGTGTAGGGCAGGTAGGAAAATCCTTCGAGCACCTGATACATGGCGGGAGAAAGCCTCAGATGATCAGCGGCGACGATGGAAAAAACGGCCAGGGAAAAGGCCGCGGCCATCACTCCCAAGGGAAGCGCTATCCCCTCACGGATCTGTGTCATACCGTCATTCATGGCGATTCCAGATGGATTGAAGGCGTTTTTCAGGAAGGCCTTGGCCCGGATGAAACGACATGCGCCATTATAAAAGACATTCCGTCGGAAGGTAAAGGAATAAATAAGGGGGAGTTAGCACGAATTGAATAATCGGGTCCAAAAACGAAAAAGCCCGGTCAAAGAAACGGGCTTTCCCTGTGCGTGGTACCTGGGACGAGACTTGAACTCGTACAGCCATCAAAGGCCGAGGGATTTTAAGTCCCTTGTGTCTACCACTTCCACCACCCAGGCAAAATCTACAATTTCAATGTCTTACCTGAATCATACCGCAGGACGATTCATGTTTCGCGTATCGGATGAGAACACGTCTAAGCAAGAAAATCCATGATTCAGTGCCGGCGCATGTTTATGCCGAGGTATTTATATGGGATCGATTTGGAAAATTCAACAAAAAAGGCAGAACCGGCACGATCACCCTTTTTTTTATCTGCCCGTTCTGCGCCCAAGTCTTTCTTGAGAAACAACGATCAAGACAGACTTGGGCTTGATAATCGCCGGGCCTTCTGATAAAAAATCGTCCATGGAAACCATGCGAAATACCCCAAAAAGCCGATTGATCCTGGCATCCCGGTCTCCCCGGAGAAAATACCTTCTCAAGCAGGCCGGCCTTGCCTTCGACGTGATACCGTCCACCGTGGACGAAAACGAGATCACCGTCACCGAACCGGACCATTACGTTCGTTATCTGGCGGAAATCAAAGCCCGTGACGTGGCGGAAAACTATCCGTCAAGCTGGGTCCTCGGCGCGGATACCATCGTCCTGATCGACGGCATGATCTTGGGCAAACCGCTGTGCCGGGACGACGCCAGGAAGATGCTCAAACGCCTGAGCGGCCGCACCCATGTGGTCTATACCGGGTTCTGCCTGACCTGCGTGGACAGAGGACGTCTGATCTCCCGGACCGTGAGTACCAACGTCCGGTTCAAAGACCTGACCGACCACGAAATCGACTGGTACATCCACACACCCGAGCCTTTCGACAAGGCCGGAGCATACGCCATTCAGGGCCTGGGCACCTTTCTGGTGAAAAGCATCGACGGGTCCTACACCAATGTGGTGGGACTCCCGGTCTGTGAAGTCATCGAAACCCTTCTGGCCGAAGGCGTCATCGGCCAGACCATCGGAGAGGCGGGATACAGTGAGCCCTGATCAGACCTTAGGCGAAAGGATCCGAACGATCCGACAACGCATCGACCAGGCGGCCCGGGCCTGCGGGCGAGACCCCGAAACCGTGCGCCTGGTGGCCGTCAGCAAGACCAAACCCGCCGAAGCCGTCAGAAGAGCGGCCGCCGAAGGCCAGATTATCTTCGGCGAAAACTACATCCAGGAAGCCGCAGACAAACTCGAATCACTCCGGGATCTGGACATTTCTTTCCATTTCATCGGTCATCTCCAGAGCAACAAGGCCCGATTCGCCGTGGCGATGTTCGACCTGATCCACTCGGTCGACAGCCTGAAGCTGGCCGAGGCCATCGACAGGCAGGCGGCGAAAATCAACAAGATTCAGCCCATTCTCATCCAGGTCAACATCAGCATGGAAGACAGCAAATCCGGCGTATCCGAAACGGACGCCGTCGACCTGGTCCGGGCCGTCAGCCGCCTTGATCATGTCTCGATCCGAGGCCTGATGACCCTGCCGCCGTTTTACGACGAACCGGACCGGGTCCGTCCCTATTTCCATGCTTTGCGCAATCTGGCGGAACGAATCCGGGCCCTGTCGTTGCCGACGGTCCGGATGGATGAACTGTCCATGGGCATGAGCGGTGATTTTGAAGCCGCCATTGCCGAAGGAGCCACCCTTGTCCGCATTGGAACAGCCCTGTTCGGAGAGCGGTCATGAAACTTCTTCTTCACACCTGCTGCGGCCCCTGTACCATCTACCCTCTGACCGTCCTGCAGACGGAAGGCCACGAGGTTATGGGCTACTTTCACCGGAGCAACATCCACCCGTTTCAGGAATGCATGAAACGTGAAGACACCCTGAAAACCTACGCCGAAGACGTCGGACTCAAACTGATCATCCAGACAGGCTACGACCTCGAAGGTTTTCTGCAAGCCGCGGCTTTCCGCGAAAAAAAACGCTGCCTCACCTGTTACCACGACCGCCTTCTGACCACGGCGCTTCTGGCAAAACGCGGCCGTTTCGAGGCCTTCTCATCCACCCTTCTGTACAGCCGCCACCAGAACCACGAACTCATCCGATCCGTGGGCGAATCCGTCGCCGCCCAGACAGGCGTGACCTTTCACTACCGCGATTTCCGCGACGGCTGGAAAACAGGTATCGACGAATCCAAACAGCGCGGCATGTACCGCCAATCTTACTGCGGCTGCATCTACAGCGAAAAAGACCGCTATTTCAAAAACATCAACTAATTGCGCCATGCGCTCAACGCTGCCGCCCTTCGTTCATTAGGGACAGGCAAACTATACATTTTTCAGCTTTACAACCCCATGCCCCTTCTGATATCATTATTCCACTTGACCATCGATGCCAATTCATAAAGGAGCCTCTGTGATGCCGCGTACAACCCGCATGCTGATCAAAGACCAGAAAAGTGTGTACCATGTGATCACCCGTACAGCCCTCGACGGCCTGCCCTTCGGTCCTGTGGAAAAAGACCGCTTCGTATCCATCCTCAAACGCTTTTCGCGAATTTATTTCACGGAAATCCTCGGGTATTCGGTGATGGACAACCATGTGCACATTCTAGTCAAAATGCTGCCGGAACGCCACTATTCCGATGACGAGATCAGGTCCCGCTATACCTTGAATTATGGCGGTGATGCCGTGTTCCCTGAGGGGCGTATCGGTCATTTTCGTACCAAGTGGGCCAATCTTTCCGAATTCATTCGCGAGGTCAAGCAAACCTTTTCCCGCTACTACAACAAGGCCAAGGGCCGTCGTGGCACGCTGTGGGGGGAACGTTTCAAAAGCGTGATCGTCGAAAAGGGCGAAACCCTGATCAACTGCCTGGCTTACATCGAACTGAACGCCGTCAGGGCGGGCATCGTCAAACGGCCAGAAAATTATCGCTGGTGTTCCCTTGGCTACCACAGCCAGACCGGCAATACGGACGATTTTCTATCCACGGATTTCGGGCTGGTTGAATTCGGACATCTGGATGAAGCCGAACGATTCCGGCGTTATCGCCGTCATGTGTATGAAGCGGGCGCTCTGGACCGAAGCGGAACCCGGCGGGAAAAGGTCATCGAACCGGTCATTGTCGAAGCGGAACGCAAGAAAAATTACGACATCACACCGGTCGACCGATTTATGAATCGAACCCGCTACTTCACCGATTCGGGCATCATTGGCTCCCGGGCCTTTGTGGCCGAGCATTACCAGATGTTCAAACACGTTTTTCATTGCCGACACGAGAAGAAGCCCACGCCCATCAAAGGGTTGGAACGAATGTATTCCCTCAAGCGACTGACTTCCTGAATCCCCCCCTGTTCCGATCATCGCCGCAATGGTCCGGCGAAAGAGAAAAGCAGAGCTGAACCTTTGACAAAAAGATTGTGTTTTTTTATCGATCATCGTCACAATCCATGGTCAACCGCCGTTTTTTCATAGGGCCACAGCATGATCGGACCTGTGAGAACGACTTACCGGTCCTGTTGTGACGAGAAAAAAGAAGACGGTGAAGGGGGTCATCTTGTTGACACAAATAATTTGCATGTCCCAATTTGAAATTTGCATGTCCCCATTTGAACGGCTCCGGCTGCATCGTCGGGTAAACGATCTCTTTTTTATTTTTTTATTTGATGCAGACTTTACGGACCTGAAGGAGATCGCATTTGCCGGCAAAGATTTTGGCGATACCGTCCTGCTTGAGGGTGGTCATGCCGTCTTTCACGGCCTGGTCGCGCAGGTCCTCCATCTTGGCCTTGTTCTGGATGAGTTTTTTCATCTCGTCGGAGCCCATCAGCAATTCGTGCAGGCCCATTCGTCCGCGGTAACCGGTGTTGTTGCACTGGTCGCACCCCTCGGGACGATAAAGCATCAGATCATCGGTATAGGGGATATGAAGGAAACGTTCGAACTCTTCGGCGCCGTATTCCCTGACCAGTTCGTCGTATTCCTCCCGGGTGGGGTGGTATTCTTTCTTGCAGGTTGAGCACAGGGTCCGAACCAGGCGCTGGGCCAGGATACACAAAATCGCGTCGGCGAAGTTGAACGGGTCCATGCCCATGTCGAGAAGTCGGGTGATGCTTTCCGGCGCGCTGTTGGTATGCAGGGTGGAAAACACCAGATGGCCGGTAAGGGAGGCTTCAATACCGATGTGGGTGGTTTCCTTGTCACGCATTTCACCGACCATGATCACGTCGGGGTCGGCCCGAAGGAAAGCGCGCATGGCCGCAGCGAAGTCAAAGCCGATCTTGGGTTTCACCTGAACCTGACGGAGGCCCTTTTGAGTGATTTCAACGGGGTCTTCGGCGGTCCAGATCTTGATATCGTCCTTGTTGATGTAACCCAGGGCCGAATGCAGGGTGGTGGTTTTACCGGAACCGGTCGGCCCGCAGACGAAAATAATGCCGTAGGGTTTGGTGATGCAGCTGACGAAGTTGTCAAAATTGCTCTGGGAAAATCCCATTTTGTCCAGGGGGATAGGCTCTCCGGCCGCCAGGATACGCATGACAACATCTTCCAGGCCGCCCTGGGTCGGCACGGTGGCCACACGAAGCTCGATGTCCAGCCCCCCGTATTTTTTGAACTTGATCTTGCCGTCCTGGGGTTTCCGGCGTTCGGCGATATCCAGATCCGACATGATCTTGAGCCGGGAGACGATGGCATTGCGGAACTGGTACGGCAGGGTTTGATACACGGTGCAGGATCCGTCACAGCGGATACGGACCTTGGTGTTTTCCTTGCCGGGAAAGGGCTCGATGTGAATATCCGAGGCGTTCCGGTTGTAGGCGTCGATGATCACCTTGTTGACCAACTGGACCACGGCGCTGCTTTCCTCACTGACCCCGGACTCGGTTTCGATGATTTCCTCTTCCTCATCCTCGAGTTTGGACAGGATGTCATCGATCGAACTCTGTTCTTTCTCGTCCTGGGTGAACAGCTTGATGTAATCGAGGATATCCTCCCGAAGCGATACGAAAATCTTGAGTTTCCGTTTGGGGAAAAGGGTCTGGATTTCTCCGATTTTCTGACCGTCGTGGGGGTTGTCCACCGCGATGACCACCTCGTCCCCCTCGGACCGGATCGGCACCCAGAAGTTGTTTTTCATGAAGGGGACCTTAAGGTTGGTCAACAGTTCCCCGGGAATGGGCAGGCTTTTGTTAAATTCGATGAACGGCACCTTGTAGTATTTGCTCAGGGCGTCACCAATATCTTTCTTCGGAATTTTCAGATCCTCGAGCAGGACGTTCTCAATGGGCTCGTTCTTGGTCCGGGCATCGGAGACGGCCTTGTTCAATTCTTTCTGGGTCATGATATGATTTTCCAGAAGATGATCGAACTTGCCCGAACGGGTTTTGGCCATGCGCTTCTGATTGTACATGGCGATGCCCATGATTTTCGCCAGCTCCGTCACGTAGCCTTCTTCGGTTTTCGTGAAGGCCGATCCCCCTTTGCGGTTGATCAGCTGGATGGCGCCCAGCAGAAAGGTCTTATA
The DNA here is from genome assembly GCF_054657895.1 of Desulfatiferula olefinivorans. Lineage (NCBI taxonomy): Bacteria > Pseudomonadati > Thermodesulfobacteriota > Desulfobacteria > Desulfobacterales > Desulfobacteraceae > Desulfatiferula > Desulfatiferula olefinivorans. The sequence continues at coordinate 103,972 of NZ_BAAHXV010000009.1, forward strand.
CAAAATGGGGACCACCAGAACCTGCGTGGTCCGAAACCCGGTTTTCCGGTCCCAGCTGCTGTCGAACTCCAGCATGGGGTCGATGCGTTTGAGCTCCATTTTGTCGTACACATCGGCAATGTTCACCAGTTTCTTGGTGTGCACCGAATACCCTGCGATGCTTGTCGGAGAAATGGGAACGCGAATCTCGTTGATTTCGTTGCCGGACTTGAACCGGGAGACGATTTCACGCTTGACCCCGTCCACATAGTAAATGGTCAGTCGTTCGGCTGCAAACAGACCGGTGATCTCGTCCTTGAGGTTAATGATGATTTCATCGAGATTCAAAGCTGCATAAATTTTGCTGCATATTTCCTGGAGCTTGGTCCGATATTCCACTTCGGACTTGAGGCTCTGCACTTCCAGATTGGAAATCTTGTTGTTATTCATTCGAAAACCCCTGCTCGGGATGGTGCGCGTGTTGAATCGGGATCCGTCCGCCTATGGCCTGCGGCTCGTCACAAGCCGTCACGACTCGGGGTCGTCTTTCCCGGTCTTGCGGGTATGTTCATAGATCTTCCTGCCGCCGCCGATCATCAGAAAAACGCTGATCACGTAAAAACCGAACCGAAGTCCCGGAATATAGCGGCCGGCGTCCTGGATTTCACGAACCCGTCCGGGAATGGTCACAAACATGAGAAAACCCGCCGCAAACAGAAGAATACCCCAGATCAAACGTCGTATGTGTGTGTGGTCAGCCATTGGTCAATCCTGTGAAAAGAAACCTAAAACATTGAAAACTATACCCGTGACCCTGACGGTTGTCAATTTCTAATCACGAATCGTTCCATCAGGGCTCACTGTCCAGGGCGGCCAGTTCCTGATCGTAACGGGCCCTTATGTCATCACCGCGGTCGGATAAGTCCTGAAGCCGGTCAAAAAGGTCATCCACGGCCTTTTGGCGATCATGAAGGCACTTGGCCAGTTCGGCGATTTTTTTTCCATCCCCGGCCCCGGAAACCTCAAGCAGCCTGACATTCACATCGGCGATCTCTTTTTCAAGGCGTTCGATCTCCTGCTCCACGAACGCCATATCACGCTCGACGGGTTTCATCTCCCGGGACCGTTTCTGAATGATTTCCGACCGGATTTTCCGGAGTTCTTTTTTCCCGAGCCTGGCGCCCTCGTCCGAAGGCGGTGACGCGTCCTGATCGTTTCCGGAACCAGTTTCTTCATCCCAGCCTTCCTTGGCCAGAAAATCGGCATAACTGCCTTCGAACACCGTGATCGCGTCATGTTTGAACACGATCAGCCTTTCGGCCAGGGCATGGAGAAACATTTCGTTATGGGTGACCATCACCACGGCCCCGTTGAAATTGTCCAGCGCACTGAGCAGGGAATCACAGGCTTCCATGTCCAGATGGTTGGTCGGTTCGTCGAGCAGCAGAAGATTCAGCGGCGTGACCAGAAGCTTGCCCAGCATGACCCGGCTTTTTTCCCCACCGGACAGCACGCTGACCTTTTTTAACGCCAGATCGCCTTCGAACATCATGGCCCCGCAGATGTTCCGGGCCTGCTGGCGATCCACATCGGGATCGGAGTAAAGAATCTCCTCCTCCACCGTGCGGCTGTCCACCAGACTCTTCACGTTGGTCTGTTCGTAAAAGCCGGCTTCGACCCCGGGATGCACCGTGATAACCCCCGAGTCCTTTTCGAGTTCACCGGCCAGCAGTTTGAGAAGGGTGGTTTTGCCCTTGCCGTTCTTGCCGACAATACAGATCCGGTCCCCGGAAAGGACGGTCAGATTCACCCCCTGGATAAACGGATTCTGATCATAAGAAAAACTCAGGTTTTCGGCCTGGAACATCAGTTTGGCGGCAAAGGGCCGGTTCCGGAAGGAAAATTCAAGGGTGCTGTCCGCCTCGAGTTTTTCCTTCTTTTCCATGCGGCCCAGGGTTTTCACCCGGGATTGAACCATGTTGGCCAGTCGGGCCTTGGCCCTGAATCGGGTGATGAACAGCTCCAATTCCTTGCGGCGTTTTTCATCGTTCTGCCGCGTCTTTTCGTAAATTTCTTCGTCCTGGGCGATCTGGGCGTAATATTTTTCGGTGTTCCCCTTGATTTTCCTGATTTTTTTCCGATGGATTCCGGCGGTATGGGTCACCACGGCGTCCATGAAGCTGCGATCGTGGGTGATCAGCAAAAGCTCACGGGGCCACTGGTTGAGGAATCGTTCCATCCAACGGATCGAGGTGATGTCCAGGTAGTTGGTCGGCTCATCGAGCAGAAGCAGATCCGGTTCGGCCACCAGGGCCTTGATCAGATTCAGCCGGACCTGATACCCTCCTGAAAATTCCCTGGGGTTCCGGTGAAAATCCTGCCTGTTGAATCCCAGACCGTCGAGGAGCTTTTCGACCTTCCAGTGCTGGTCCCGCTCATGCTCCTGCAGGCCCAAAATCCCTTCCTTGAGGATCGTGTCCTGCGTAAAATCAAGCTGCTGTCGGACATGGCCCAGGCGGTAATTTGCCGGAACGATCACCTGGCCCGCATCCGGATGCTCCTCGCCGAGAAGGATCTTCATCAGGGTGGTTTTCCCGTGACCGTTCCGACCCACCAGCCCCACCCGTTCCCTGGGATTGATCTTGAGGCCGACCTGATCGAGAAGGTCCTGCCCGCCGAAACTTTTTGAGAGGTTGTCAATACTGATCATGACGTTTTGTTTTCCTGTTCGTTTTCCGGCGCCGATTCCCGAACGATGCGTGGACATGGCCGGTCTGATACGCACGGGGATCACCCATGCCCGGGAACTATAATGGAAGGGCTTTTTGAAGTCAATCGGAAGACGTAAGGGAAAAACAGACCACGCCGGCCTGTGCCGGCGTGGGCGGTTGGAGGGAAGCCGGAAGCAATCAGGCCTTTCGGGGACTCATCATGGCCGAGCCGTCGATGACGAGAGTCCCGTCCTGGTTGGTGCAGGTGGTTCTCAGCACCACCCTGTTTTTTTCCGGGATCAGCTCGGTCACCTCGACCCGTGCAGTGATGGTGTCGCCGATATAGACCGGCGCAAGAAAGGCGATTTCCTGCTTCATGTAAATGGCTCCGGCGCCGGGAAGCTTTGTCCCTAAAACGTTGGAGATAAATCCCGCGCTCAGCATACCGTGGGCGATTCGCTTCTTGAAATGGGTTTTTGCGGCGAAAGTCTCGTCAATGTGAGCCGGGTTGAAATCGCCCGACACCCCGGCAAACAAATAAACATCCGTTTCCGTCACCGTCTTGCTGAATTCAGCACTGTCACCGATGGTTATCTCATGAATGGTTTTCCCGCTCACACCTGCTCCTTCTCACGCCTGGAGGTTATCGCCGTCTCGTCATCACCTGCGGCGCGTTTGACGATCGTATCCGGGTTCTTTTTGTTCTTCAAGCTTTTTTTCGAAGACCGTCCGGTGGTTTTCACGGGTTGGGGTGCGGCAGCATCTCCGTCGCGGTCCTTAAGCCACTGGGATATCCTTGGGGCGAACTCCTTCTGGCACTTGGAACTGACATAGATCCCGATGTGGCCGGTGTTGATGCACACATCCTCGACGTCGCTGCCGCCCACCGCCTTGGTCAGCTGCTCACAGGCTGCCGGAGGGACCAGATGATCGTACTGGCCGTAGATATTCAAAAGAGGCATGGTGACGTTTTTCAAATCGACGGTCCTGCCGCCAAGCACCAGTTGATTGCGGATCAGTTTGTTTTCCTGGTAGCACTCTTTGACGAATTCACGAAAGGTTTCACCGGGCACGTCGGGGCTGTCGAAAATCCACTTTTCCATACGAACGAAATTTTCGACGAAATCCTTGCTGTTCATGTTTTCCATGAACGACAGGTACTTGTCGATCATCAGCCGGGCCGGGTTCAGCAGCAGAAAACCGAAATTCATCAGATCGCCGGGCATGTTGCCCAGGGTATCCATCATCCGATCCACGTTGACCGACCTCATCCAGCTGTGCAAAAGCCCCTGATCCGTATCGAAACTGGTCGGAGCCACGGTGGTGACCAGGTTTTTTATTTTTTCAGGGTGCAGGGCAGAGTACATCACGCAGAAGGTGCCGCCCATGCAGATGCCCATCAGGTTGATCTTGTCGATCTGTTCACGCTCCCGAATGAAATCGACCACATCGTCCATGTATCCGTTCACATGGTCGTCAATACCCATGAACCGGTCCTTGCGGGTGGGGTAGCCCCAGTCGATCATGTAGATGTCCATCCCGCTGTCGAGAAAGGTCTGAACCACGCTTCGGCCGGGCTGAAGATCCAGCATGGTTTCACGGTTGATCAGGGCGTAGGTGATCAGAAGCGGGGTTTTCATTTTCGTTTTTGCCTCGGATCTGTAGTATTTCACCTTGACCCGGTCCTGCCGGTACACCACCTCGTAAGGCGTCGAGGCGATTTCGGTGTCCAGGTCGCCAAGAAGAACATCGGCGGCGTCATCGACGAAATCCCACATCATTTCGTTCTGCTCCGCCACGGCACTCATTGTCCGATTCATTTGCCCCATCACGTTGAACATAAAAACCTCCCGATATCATTCATAGCCGTATCCGCCATGGTTTGGTTTCAATTGGATGCCGACCCTTTTTCAAGAGCGCGGATGCGTTTCTTGAGCAGGTAAATGTCCTTGTAAAGTTCATCCATGTCCTTTTCAACCGGAACGCCGAAGGACTTGAAGGTGTCCTGGACAATCTGCTGCCGGGCTGCGATGAAGTCGCTCATGGCATCGATCACCTGCCCCAAAGCATCGGTATACTCCTTGGACCTGAACATGGACATGTAATGATCTTCGAGCTGTCGGACCCACATCTTGTAGTAATCCTTGGCGTCCTCGGGCAGGCTGCCTTCGTCGGCCATGGCCGCCAGGGCATCCTGAACGACCTGGAAAGACTTTTCGAAGGGAATGTAGAGAAAATATAAAAATTCCATAAACTTGACATGGAAGATATTGGACTTGTCAATCACCTGCTGCAGTTTGGCCTGGTACTGCCGCGACAGGCCCAGAGGCGGCACGCTGAGAAATTTGCTGAATTCCTTCTGGTACAAATCGGTGAACATATCGAACATCTCTGTTCCGCCCAGGCCCGACGTCAGCTGGTGACTTTGAAAGACATCCTGAATATTCCGGGCGCTCTCGAAAAAACGTTTCTGGAAAAACGAGTAGCCCTCAAGCCCCGACTTTAACATTTTATGGAAATTCTCCATCCCGGCTTTGTTTCCCTCCACAATTGAATCGATCATCTCTTTTTTGTTGATGGTTTCAGCAAATTCATTCCATTTTTTCAATGCAGGTTCCCAGGCCCGGTAAGCCTCTTTCGTTTTGTCCGGACCGGCAGCGGCCTCTGCGCCCTGCGTTACGAGATTTTCCCATATGTTCGCCGCATTGTTCATCCAGCTTGTGATAATTCTCTCCGAATCAATTGACTGTTCAAAGGTCTTTTCCATAATGTCCTCCTGAAGGTGGAATGTAATCGATCACCGTCTTGTCTGCACCATTCCCCCCGGATCGCGGATTGACCGTAGCGGTTTCCGCAGTCCTTTCCCCGAATGTGTCTTACGCCTTTGACATAGGATACGGCATGCACGCATGCCGGACTATTTTCATGGTTCGTTTTTTAAAGATATGCGGTTTGATTGCGTTGCGGTGGTCGACAGACAACCATGTTAAAACAAGCTAAGACATATCGAATCAGATGCAAGCCGTCTATAGGAAAAAACCCTCATTTTCCCGGGTAAAATTCCTGAACCCGCCCGGAAATATTCCCTGTGCGATGACCATGGCCCGAAGATTGAATCAATGGGCTCCGATGATCAGAACAATAGCCCGCGACCGCGGGAGAAAGCCCTGCTATTCGGATGGGGGGTCACTTTTTTTTTCAAGGTCATCGAACAGGCGTTTGCGCTCGTCATCGGAGGATCGGAGGATGGCGTTGAAGGTCCGGACAAGAAACTCCAGTTCTTCATCGGTAAAGGTTCTGTCGGAAGGATGCGAGACATAGACGTCCTGCCCGGCAGACCCGGGCGGAGAGGCTTCCGTTTCCGGGAGGCCCAGGGCATCGATGCGATCGATGGCCTGATCCAGGGCGTCAAGAACGGATTTCACGTTTCGGGTCATGGCATCGAGCGGGGACACCACCGTATAAAGTTTTTTGGACGGCGTGCCGGAGGCGGGCACGATATCCGTATCACCGGATTCACCGGGACGTGAAGACTCATAGGCGGCCTGCACTTTGTCGATGTAGCTCTTGAACCGCTTTGTCAGCGCGTCGATGTCGTCCATGCGTTCCGCCGTTGGGGCGCCCCCGATTTTTAACCGTTCGTCTGTATTTGAATTGGGGCCACTATAAGATCAATTCCCGATCATTGTCAATCATTTTTCTCAGACTTTCACGGTGACACAATGACTTTCTGGCCAGGATAAATAATCGTTTTTTCATTAAAATGATTGAGTTCCCTCAATCGTTTCAGTGTCATTCCATAGCGTCTGCTGATACTGTAAAAGGTATCCCCCTTTTCAACCACATGATAGCGGGGAGACGCCTTGACCGATTGTTTCGGCGGGACTTGGGCAGGCGTGGGAACAAAAGGGGCCGCCACGTTCTTTTTCGGGGGAGTTTCGGTCCGTCGGTTTTTTTCCTCGCGGACCAGGGTTTCCAGGGTATTTATCCGTTCGGCCAGAAGATTGGACTTCAGCGTCAATGAGGCTTCAAGCCTCTGACAGGAGGTATTGAGACCCTCCAGCCGGCTGCCCGGCGAATCGAGGCCCTTGAGCCCTTCTACAGCAGCAGACAGATCGGCCACCTGTTTTTCCAGCAGAGCCACACGTTCATCGAGGATGCCGACGTAGTCGCGGTCCTTTACCCCTCCCCGGTCCGAAACCCCGTAGATCAGAAGCAAAACGACCAGAAGCAGGCTCACCCCCAGCGCCACCAGAAAAATCTGTCGCCTGATGGTGGGTCGTTTCACCCGAAAGTTTGCGTTCGCTGTCATGACGATATCCTTTCACGTCCGGTTCGACAATTCTCAGGCATGACCAACGGTCACCGATCACTTAATATCAAACGCAGACAAATATCAAGGCCAAACCCATAAAAGGTTTGACCTTTGACCGACGGGACGGTAGATTTGGTTGAACACGGACACATTGTCCCAGACATCAACGACAACACCCGGATACAGCCTTAAAACCATGCGTAAGAACCCCATATCCGTTTCCCTGTCAGGAAAAATCGGTTTCGTGGTGCTCTGGGCCATTCTGGCGGCGGCCCACCCGGCCCGACCCGAGGCTTCCGTCGTCAACGGCATCGGCATGCGATTCACAAGAATCCCCGCCGGAAGCTTCATCATGGGCAGTCCGGATTCCGAACCGGGACGCAAGTGGGATGAAACGCGGCATCAGGTCATGTTGACCCGCTCCTTTTTCATGTCGACGACCGAAGTGACCCAGGGCCAGTGGATCGCCGTCATGGGAGACAATCCTTCTTTCTTTCAGGAATGCGGTCTGGACTGCCCGGTGGAAACCGTGTCCTTCGATCAATGTCTTGCGTTCATCGCGGCACTTAACCGGATGGAAAAAACCGAAACCTACCGCCTTCCCACCGAAGCCGAATGGGAATACGCCTGTCGGGCAGGCAGCGTCGACGCCTTCAACCTGGGTCCCATCACCGCCGGGCGATGCGATCTCGATCCCATTCTGGATCAGGCGGGATGGTACTGCGGAAACTCCGGTGTCCGCAAACCCGTGATTCATAAACTTGAGCCCCATGGCGTCGGCCGGAAAAAACCCAACGCCTGGGGACTGTACGACATGCACGGCAATGTGCACGAATGGGTCATGGACGCCTGTAAACCCAGGGGCCTGCTGCGCACCGGCGTCGTCAACGACACCTACGACCGTCGCACCGTCACCGATCCCTTGTCCGTCTCAGGTCCAAACCGGATCTTTCGGGGCGGCGCCTGGAATTCCGCCACCCGGCACTGCAGGTCCGCCAACCGCGGATCATTCAAGCCCTCGGCCAAACGCAGCTACATCGGATTCCGGGTGGTCCGGTCACCCTGACGCGCCGCCGTTCGGCCGTTTTTCCTGTTTTTATTTGTCGCCCGCTGTGATAAAGGCTTACCGTTCGTAATCATACAAACCACTTGGAAAACAGGGGCATTATGGGAAAACACAGTCATCGTTTTGTTGAGAGCTATAACGGGATCGGGGCCTTCGGATGGGATCGTCAAACCGATGAAGACACCCTGAAATTCTACCTGCAGAAATTTTCAGACGACCATTTCATGGACATCCTGATTCCCAAACTCAGCGACGGGGAGATGGAAGACCTTTACATGATGATCAACGGCCTGCTTCAGAAGCATCTGAGCGAAGGCCAGTATCACCGCCATTTTCTCAAGGACGGAACCCACTGACCGCCATGGCCCTGATCGTCAACGAAATTTTCCACAGCATTCAGGGTGAATCGATCCATGCCGGTCGTCCCTGCGTGTTTGTCCGGCTGACCGGATGCAACCTGCGCTGTCGTTACTGCGACACGGCTTATGCCTACGACGAGGGGCGTCTGCTGCCCCTTGAACAGATTGTGGATCAGGTATCCTCCTTCGGTTGCGGCCTGGTGGAAATCACCGGGGGCGAACCCCTGCTCCAGACGGAAACGCCCCGGCTTGCCGCCCGGCTTCTCGATCTGGGGTACGAGGTACTGATCGAAACCAACGGCAGCCGGGATATCGGATCGCTGGATTCTCGCTGCGTCCGCATTGTCGACATGAAATGTCCGTCAAGCGGTGAGGAACCCCGAAACGACTACGGAAACCTGTCCCGGCTGACGCCCCGGGATCAACTGAAATTCGTGATGGCCGACGCGGCGGATTACGCCTATGCCCGAAAAATCCTCCGGGAGCGACGCCCGGCCGTCCCGCCGTCGCAGATTCTTTTTTCCCCCGTGACCGGTGTGCTAAACCCGGCGTTATTGGCCCGCTGGATCCTTACAGACGGCCTTGACGTGCGCCTGCACCTGCAACTCCACGCCGTCATCTGGCCGGATGCGACCCGGGGGGTATGACGTGCCAAACACCCTGTCGCATCACAAAAGGGGGCTGATATGAACGACCCGAAAAAAGCCGTTGTGCTGTCCAGCGGCGGCCTGGATTCCACCACCGTCATCGCCGTCGCATTGAGCCGGGGTTACGAGGTGTACAGCCTGAGCTTTTCTTACGGCCAGCGCCATGTGTTTGAGCTGGAAGCGGCCCGCACGGTGGCCGAAACCATGGGGGTCAGCCGTCATCTGGTGGTCGCGCTGAACATGAACGACATCGGCGGGTCGGCCCTGACATCGGACATCGCCGTTCCCAAATCCCGCAGCGAGGGCGACATGAGCCGGGGCATTCCCGTTACCTATGTTCCGGCACGCAACACGATCTTTCTGTCCATTGCCCTGGGCTGGGCCGAAGTTCTCGAGGCCCCGGACATCTTCATCGGCGTCAACGCCGTGGATTACAGCGGTTATCCCGACTGTCGCCCGGAATTCATCCGGGCCTTCGAGACCATGGCCAATCTGGCCACCCGGGTCGGCATCGAACACCCGGGGCGTATCCGGATCCTGACGCCGCTGATGCACATGAGCAAGGCGGAGATTATCCGCACGGGCCTCGCGCTGGGCGTGGATTACAGTCTGACCCACAGTTGCTACGACCCCTCGCCCGCCGGCCTGGCCTGCGGGTTGTGCGACAGCTGCCTTCTCCGGAAAAAAGGCTTCCTCGATGCCGGGGTGCCGGACCCCACGCGCTACCAGAGCCCTGCCGGCTCCTGATCCAAACAAAAAAGCAATGTCATTAATTTAAGACACTGATGGGCACGCTGCGCTTTGCCCATCAGGTTAAACAGCAAAATCACTCGTTAAGTTAATAACATTGAACAAAAAAGGCTTCGCACCCGGCGAAGCCTTTTGGCCATCATGTTTCAACGGTTTTCGGGCACGTGTTTTTGCCCATCCGGGTTTCAAGCCCATGACATTGCATCATACCTTATTATATAGGGGTTGGGTGAGGCCTCCCTATTCCTTCCACAGGTCCACGTCGATGAGCCCTAAACGGGCGGCGTAGCGAACCAGTTCCATGGTACTGTGTATATCGAGCTTCTTCATGATGTTGGCCCGATGGTTTTCAACGGTCTTGGGACTGATGCACAGTTTGTCGGCAATCTCCTTGGGCGCGGAACCCTCGGCCAGAAGCCGCATGACCTCCTGCTCCCGGGGCGTCAGCGATCCGTAATCCGCATCGGTGATTTTTGCGTCCTTGACGGGGAATTTCATCAGTTTTTCGACAACCTGGTGGGATACGGAACTGTCCAGATAATACTCACCCCGAAGAACGATCTCGATGCCCTGGACCAGCCGGTCCGATGCCGAATCCTTGGCCACGTAACCCGTGGCTCCGGCCTGAAACGCTTCGGCGATGTAATCGATCTTTGAATGCATGCTGACGATCATGATTTTGGTGTCGGGCAGGGACTCTCTCATTTCGTTGGTGATCTGAACCCCGTTGATATCGGGCAGGGAAATGTCCACCACGGCCAGATCCGGCTTGAGTTGTTTGGCCATTTTCAACCCCTGGCGCCCGGTGCCTGCTTCCCCGACCACCTTGTAACGCTTGTCGCGCTCGACTATGGTTTTCAGACCCTCGCGGAACAAGGGATGATCATCGATAATCAGAATGTTTTTGCACTGAGCCACACCGGTCTCCTTATCCTTCGTCATGTCAAGAAATCCGCTTCGATGGTCAACTGGTTAAGGGCTCGCCGGATGAATCGGTGCGTCATGCCGTCGTGGTGGAGCACACCGGAACATCCGACCTGACTGTTCGATTCGAAACACATGTTTGTCAATTGAATCAAGGCCCTGCCCACATCGAGGAAAAACAGGTTATTAATAAATTTTCCCAGGATGCTTGTCAATGTAAATATTGAGCGATTGTGCAGGGACAGAGGGGGAAACACGGGGGCAGGCGTCGTTGGCGTTATCCGGGCCGGGGATCAGACAGGGAAGTCCTCGCCGCCGATCAATCCAAACCGGGGATGAGGAAAGTAAAAAACGAAAAAAACGTCCGGCAATCGAAGACCGGCGTTCAGAGATGATCAGTGAAGGACATGGGTTCTGACGGTATAGTCAAACTCGTTTTCAAGAAGGAAAATGATCAATTCAAAACTGCTTTCATCCATCACCGGGCGTTCCCAGCCCATTTTTCTCAGTTCAAAATTGACGAAGGAGACGGTGAAGCTGCCGCCGTCCCGAAGCAGGGTGAACACATCCTTGACCAGTCGATTGATGTCATCGGGCGACAACCCATGGCTGGACAGACGCCAGAACAGGGTGGTACAGATATTGGCTGTATTCTCGCGTGTTGAAAAAGGAACAAGATCATGAAGACATCCCATAGTCCACCTCCCTGTTGTTTATTTTTTCAACTGAATAAACGGCCGGATTGACGACAGACAATTTCACGGGTATAGTAGTGAAACATGCGACCCAAACATCGTAGCTTCTCGTTGTTTTGTAATACTATCAAATAATTGATTGTGTTTGTCCATAAGCCGAAGACTTCATTTGTTTGGGAGGATTCGCTTATGTGCGGGATTTTTCCCCACACCCGGGGCGGCATCCCGAAGCGTGCCCATCACGGGCAGGCCGGCAAGAAAACGGCGGGACCCGTGTCATCCGTGACCCTTGTATCAATAAATCGCGCTTCCTTTATTTTTTCTAAAGAATTGCAGTTGTTTTCCGATAAACTGAATGTGATGCATACAGCCCGGGGCTTGACGACTTCCGGCCGTCCCCGTTTATGTTAAAACGATCCGCTTTCGCCCGTCGGATCTGTCTGTGCGTTTTTTCTCGTCACGGTGTCACGTTTTATCCGTTGATCACACGCAGGCCTGCTTGAAGGGGGGGGTCTGTATTTCAATGTTTGTGGAGGTATCAAATGAGTGAATTTCTCAAAAATTTTCGCAGCACCCACAGCCGGTATGCCGGCAACAAGCGCAATCCATACGACGGCCATTACTATCCCTCCCAGGAACGGCGTACCGGGAACGATCGCCGCAACGAATCAGGCTCGTCTTCGGGAAAACCCTCGGCGTCCTTGTTTGCAAAGCTTGAAGAGTTTCTTCCCAGACTCCTCACCCTCCTTGAAACCATCACGGAAAACCAGCAGCAGCTGATCGAGATGAAAGACCGCGAATCCCGCAACGCCGACATGATGGCCTCCGCATTCAAGGACATCGGCGCCGTGCTCGACGCCCTTCGCAGCCGGGGCCCAGGGCCTGTGATCCGGGAAACCCGCTCGGATTCATCCGAAACAAATCCGCCCATGTCGATCAAGGAGCTGGATCAGACCGAGATGAAATCCTCCGCCGACGAAAAACGGGAAGTGATCCGGATCATGAAGAAATTGCGAAAAAAAGGCGGGACGTACAAAGAAATCGCTCATTTTCTCAACGAGAACAAGATTCCCACGTTTTCGAACAAAGGGTACTGGCATGCCCAGACGATTCACCGTCTGTGCAGTCGATCCTGAGGCCCTGCCCTCCGTCGATCCGCCCCGCGGCAACTCACCGGTGTTCCGGCCATGGGGTTCCCGGTCCGTTAGTTATCAAGCATTTTCGTGAGCTCACCGAGCATCTGCGTGAGGGGAATGTCCTGCATGCCGATGGCGGCCTGAATGATCAGGCCGTCAATCACGGCGACCAGAATCCGCGCCTGGACCGGTATATCGAGATCCTGTCCGGTGATCATCCTGTATCCTTCCGCCACCATCTTGAACCATTGGCTGTAGGTGAGGATAAAACGATCCTTCAGTTCGGTGTTGCCGGACAGCACCTCCTGGATCAGATACAGATGGAGCCGTGACCGGGTTTCGGATTTCAGGAGGGATTCGAACAGAAGGCCCATCATCTCCTTCCAGTTCACCTCCCCCTTGTTGGTTTCGATAATCGAAAAAATTTCCCCGGTGATTTTTTCGATATGGACATCGGTGATATCGAAAATCAGATCGTTCTTCGTGGAATAATAATAATAAAGGGTGCCCTTGCTGATCCCCACGGCCTTGGCGATATCGGCAAGGCTTGTCTTTTCCACCCCCCGCTCACCAAACAGGTGAATGGCGGTCCCTATGATTTTTTCCCGGTTGTTCGCCGTAGCGGCCCGATCCGATTTATTCTTCAAAAAACCCTCTATCGCCCGATCCCATGTTCCGGCAGGCCCTGACTGTAACGGTTTTGCGGCTGACTCCAAAAAAAAACACGCATGGAGTCAACACACCCATGCGTGTTACATAGACAACCGGAGCCTGTCCGTCAAGAGGAAGGGTGAACGCAAGGGAATCGTTTTGCGCCGGATGGGTCCGATTCGGTTTTTGCGGGATTAGAATCGAAACGGGCGTCAGACCTTGTCGATAAACCGTTCCATGTTCTTTTTTTTGCCGTCATCGTCGAAGTCGAATCGGACGGCGACCCCCGAGGGCATGACGCGGACGATGTCGCCGGAAACGCGGAGAAGGTCGATCCGGGCAAAATCGGAAAACAGCATGGTGATATCCTCACCGATGGACAGATTCTTGTCGGTTTCGATAAAAACCCCGCCGGGGCAGATATCCTTGATCGGATCGGTGTACACCCCAGTACCGGCCGCATAGTCCACTTCGGCGAAAAAACAGGTCTTTCTCGAATGCCTTCGCCGATCTTCCACAGAGTTCATCCCTTTCTTTTCCATCTGGCCCTCATGATGATTGTTCATGGTCAAACCCAAAGCCGTCCCGAGCCGGCGGACCCGCCGCACCACGCGGAAAGAACCGGCCAAAACCGCCGTACATACGTCAAAATCGCGGCATCCCCAGATGCCATATCCGGACAAATACAGCGAACCCTTCAGACGTGTTCATAATAACAAGGCACGATCACGAACACCTTGCATCCCGGTGTTCCGCGACGTTTTTTACTGGAAGACGGTCGCCGTCAGCGCTGCGACAGAGGTGAAGTCAAAGATGGCTCATGATAACAAAGGGAACAGGATATGTCCATAAAAAAAACAGGTTAGAACCATATGACGGAAAGGTTTCGGCAAGCCGGACGGGATAACAATCAGGACTGGGAGAGGTAGACGGTCTTGGACGACGCCGCTTCGACTTTCTTGAAATCGGTGTGGAACTTGAACACCTTTTCAATGTAGTTCCGGGTTTCGGAAAACGGAGGCACCCCCCGGTATTTATGAACCTTTCGACTGCCCGCATTATAGGCGGCCAGGGCCAGCTGCACATCCCCGTCGAAGCGGTCGAGAAGTTTTCTGAAATATTTCACCCCGCCGTCAATGTTGTGCTCGGGATTGAACGCATCTTCGACCCCCAGGGCCTTGGCGGTTCGGGGCATCAGTTGCATCAGACCCTGGGCTCCCACGTGGGAGACGGCGTTGGGATTGAAGCCGGATTCCGCGGCGATGATGGCTTTGACCAGCAGGGGGTCCACCTCGTAACGCCGGGCGACCTTGACGATCAGGGGGTAATAGAGGGTTTCGGGATCATTGATTTCGGCCAGATCGTCGGCATCGGCGTCGGCGGCCTGTTCATCGATGAGAACATGAAGAATGGAATCCGCTTCCGTTTCCGGCGGCACGATGCTCAACGGCACAGTCGGTTCGGCCCCCAAAGCGGCCGTTCCGGCAGGATATGTCTCCCGATGGGACGCCGATGCCTGGACAATCAGCGCCGCAGCCACGGCAAACACAAGAAAGTAACAGATAAAACACTTGACACGACCGGTCGGAGACGACGATGCTCCAGCCTCATTACCACTCATTCAAAACCTACTTTCGGCGCTTTTCTCTCACGGGCCCAACCTTGATCCACTTACCGGCCCATGAACACCTGACAAAGCTCCTTCAAAGGACTGCAACTTAACACCGGACGAATCTTTTTTCAAACGTTTTTTTACCGAATACGGGATGGTCAACAACGACGCGCCTCTCGGCTTTCCCGACATGTGCCCCGGCCCGTTTAAAAAAATAAAATCCTTTTATATCAGCCCTTTAATTCTTCAAGTTCCGCCCAACGCTCGTAAAGCCGGTCAACCCGGGACTGGGCCTCACCCAGCTCCCGATAGAGGTTTTGCATGGTTTCGGTATCCCCGAAAAGGGACGGATCATTCAACCGGGCCTCCAGGGTCCGGACAGCCTCTTCCGCCGCCTGAATCAGTCCTTCGATCTGATCGAGTTCAAATTGGTGTTTGAATGAAAATTTTCTGGGTTTCTCCTCTTTGGGCGGCGCCTGCGAGGCCGCAGGGGGTTTCTTTCGGACCGTTTTCTTCCGGTCTTCTTTCAGCTCATCAATCCACTGGGTCAGGTCGGCATACAGGCGCACGGCTCCCTTTCCGTCAAAGCCCAGTATATGGGTGGCCAGACTGTCCATCAGACAACGGTCATGGGACGCCACGACGATGGCGCCGGGAAAATCGGCCAGGCTGTCTTCGAGCACCTCCAGGGTGGGAATGTCCAGATCGTTGGTGGGCTCGTCAAGCAGCAGGATGTCCGCCGGGGTCCGCATCAGGTTGGCGATGATCACCCGGGCCTGCTCCCCGCCGGACAGCTTGTCCACCGTCGTGTCGAGCTGTTCCGGGTGGAAATGGAATTTCTTGGCCCAGGTGACCACGTGGACGGGGTTGCCCCGATACAAAACGGTATCACTGTCCGGCGACAGGGCCTTGCGCAGCGTCAGGTCCGGATCGAGCTGGGCCCGCTCCTGGTCGAACAGCACGATATTCAGATTGTCGACGGTTTTCACATGCCCCGAATCCGGCTCGATCCGACCGGCCAGAATCTTGAGCAGGGTGCTTTTTCCCGAGCCGTTGGCGCCAAGAAGGCCGATGACCAGCCCCGGCCCCAGAGCGAGGCTGAGATTGTCGAACAGCGTCTGTCCCCCCAGGGATTTGCCAAGGTGGTAGGCGTCGAGCAGCCGCCGGGTCTTTCGCCCGGTGGATTGAAAGTCCAGGTCAATCTCCGCCGCCTGGCGGTTGCGCGTCCGCAGATCACCGAGTTCGGCACTGAGCCGTGAGGCATTGTCGATGCGGTACTGGGCCTTGGTGGACCGGGCCTTGGGGCCCCGTCTCAGCCATTCGGTCTCCCGGCGCATCTTGTTGGCCAGCACCGTTTCCTGCCGGAGCTGGAGATCAAGCACGGTGTCCCGGCGTTCGAGAAATTCGGCGTAGTTGCCGTCGACCTTCAGGTAACCTCCGGCATAGGCCTTTCCCAGCTCGATGGTCCGGTTGGTCACGGCGTTGAGCAGATAACGGTCATGACTGACCAGAACAAAGGAAAAACTCGCCTGGGCGAGAATCTGTTCAAGCCAGAGGATGCCCTCCAGATCCAGGTGGTTGGTGGGTTCGTCAAGAAACAGAATGTCCGGCTGCCGGATCAGGGCGCAGCAGATGGAAAGCCGTTTTCGCCAGCCCCCGGACAGATCGGCGGTCTTGACCGAGACATCGGGGAAACGGGCCTGACCGATGACTTTCTGGCCCCGGCTGATCATTTCAGCATCATGTCCGGCGGTCTCGTCCAGCACCCGGCCAAGGACCGCCTCAACGGTCAGATCGGGATCGAACAGATCCTGCTGGGCCAGGTACACGGGCCTCAGATTTTTCTTCTCCAGGCGCTGCCCCGTATCCGGATGAATGACCCCGGCGAAAATTTTGAGCAGGGTGGATTTCCCCGATCCGTTGGCGCCGATGAGCCCCAGCTTCTCGCCTTCGGAAAATCCAAGGGACAGATCGGAAAAAAGGGTCTGTGAGCCATAGCTCATACCCAGGTTTTTGTAGCTGATCAAAAAAGACATGGCTCCCGCTTTCGTCATTTTTTTATATTGCCAAGGCCCTTTCTTATGATAGGCTTTCGGCCATGGACAAAAGCCGACAATATATTCAAATGTGCCAAAGGTCAAAAGAAATCCAGGGCTTGTGGACCCCAAAACCCGGCGATTTCTATGCCGACCCGGATCATCGGGTGCACTGCTGGATCCCCGATGCGACTCCGTACCGAACCATCCGAAAGGGATTTGCCGTCCTGACCCGGGGCAACCTCACCCGGCTGCTGCCCCTGGTGTGGATGCCCAAACTCGACCAGCTGATTGAAATGTCCCAGGTCCGGGGCAAGGGGTTCCGCGATATGTCCTTTGTGTTCTACGAATGGGTCAAAGAGCCCTACGGCGAGGGCGGAAGGCCGGCCAACCGGCAATTCGCCTCCCTGGAGCAGCTCTGGCTGGCCTTCATCATGAACCGGAAGCACCTGAAGCACTGGCAGGAGGATAACTGGACCTCCCGGCGTCTCTATTCGTAGCGCAGGGCCTCGATGGGATTAAGCCCCGCGGCCTTCCGGGCCGGATAGAATCCGAAAAAGACGCCCACCGTCGCCGTGAACGCCACCGTGGCGGCCACCACCCAGAGACGGACCACCACACTGGACCCCGTCATTGACCCGATGGCCCAGGCAATCCCCACCCCCGCCGCAATCCCGAGGAGCCCGCCGATCACACTGAGAATCACGGCCTCGATCAGAAACTGAATGAGGATATCCGATCCCCTGGCGCCCACCGCCATGCGGATGCCGATCTCCCGGGTTCTCTCGGTGACCGACACCAGCATGATGTTCATGATACCGATGCCCCCCACCAGAAGCGACACGCCGGCAATGGCGCTCAGAAGTGCGGTCAGGGTGCCGGTGACCTTGGTGGCCATGCCGATCAGTTCGGTCTGGTTTCTGATATGAAAGTCATCCTCCTGGCCCTCGGCCAGGCGATGGGTTCGGCGCAACACTTCGCGGATGTCTGTTTCGGCCTCGGTCATCCGGTCTTCGGACAGGGCGCTGACCATCAGCGAACGGATGGTTTTTCCGTCGGACAGACGATACAGGGCCGTCGTATCCGGCACCAGAACCACATCGTCCTGATCCGACCCCATGGCGGTCTGGCCTTTGGCCGTCAGAACCCCCACCACCTTGAAGGGGACGTTCCTGACCCTGATCCGGGTTCCCACCGGATCCTGGCCGGGAAACAACTCGTCGGCCACGGTCTTTCCCAGCACCGCCGCCTTGGCCTTGGTCCTGATATCCCGCTCGCTGAAAAATCGCCCCGTTGAAAGACCGTAATTCCGAATGGTCAGATAATCCGCCGAAACCCCCTGTATCGAGGTATTCCAGTTGGCCCGTCCGGCAATCACCTGCTCGCTCAACCGGATCACCGGCGAGACATGGGCGATGGCCGAGGGGGTTTTGTCCCGAAGGGCCGACACATCGTCCATGGTCAAACTGGTCTGGGTGCCGACCCCGATTCGAACGCCTCCTGTAAAGGCACTGGCGGAATGGACGATCAGAAGATTGGTCCCCATGGCCGCCACCTGTTTTTCGATGTCGACCTGGGACCCTTCGCCCAACGCCACCAAGGCGATCACCGACGCCACGCCGATGATGATGCCCAGCATGGTCAACAGGCTTCGCATCCGGTTCTTGAGGATGCTCTGGAAGGCCACGACCATCAGTTTCTGCCATTTCATGACCGCGCCTCCCCGTTTGGCGGTTCATCCGGACCATCAAACCCTCGCCGGACCGCAACGTCGCGGTCATCGATGATCCGTCCGTCCCGCATGGTGATGACGCGTTTGGCAAAGTCGGCCACATCCGGTTCATGGGTGACCAGAATCAGGGTGATGCCCCGGTCGTTGAGATCGTTGAACACCGAAAGGATATCAAGGGTGGTCTTGCTGTCCAGGTTGCCCGTGGGCTCGTCGGCCAGGATGATGGCCGGATCGTTGACCAGGGCCCGGGCGATGGCCACCCGCTGCTGCTGCCCGCCCGAAAGCTGGTTGGGGTGATGATCGACACGGTCGGCCAGCCCCACCCGGCCAAGGGCGTCAAGGGCCTTGCGGCGGGACGTGGCCGGGGTGTCCCGCCGGCTGTAAAGCAGGGGCAGGGCCACATTGTCCAGAGCCGATGTCCGGGGCAGCAGGTTGAATCCCTGGAACACGAAACCGATGCGCCGGTTCCGGATGTCGGCCAGACGCCCCCGGTCCAGGGTGTCCACCCGGCAGCCTTCAAGCTCGTAAGTGCCCCGGTCGGCCCGGTCCAGGCAGCCCAGAATGGTCATCAGGGTCGATTTCCCCGATCCCGAGGCCCCCATGACGGCCAGATACTCGCCCCGGCCGACCGACAGGGACACCCCGGCCAGGGCCTTCACGGTTTCGCCGCCCAGTTGAAAGGTTTTGTGAACGTCACGAAGGACGATGGTCTCCATGCTGTCTCCCGTCATCGTCTCGGGTGGCCGGGCCGCGGGGGCGTCAGCCGGGACAACAGTCCTTTTTTCGCCGTATTTTTCTCCAGCGTCCGCCCCGTGATCACCGCCATACCTTCGGCCAACTCCGTTTCGCCGTCGACGGCCGTGAGAACCCCGTCGCTGATTCCCGGGGTCACCGCAATCCGCCGCAGGCCCCCGTCCGCCCGAGGCACATAGACCCCGGGCCCCCTTCCTGTCTCCGGTGCATGCTCCGGCCGGAACCGTAACGCCGCGTTGGGAACCAAAAGCACCGCCTCCGCCCGGGCCACCACAAAATCCGTGGTGGCCGTCATGCCCGGCAGCAGACGTCCCTCACGATTGTCCGCATCGACCATCACGGTGTAGGTCACCACATTGGACACGGTTTTGGGATTCAGACGAATCTGGGTGACCACCCCGCCGAACACCTCGTCGGGATAGGCCTGAACCGTGAAGCGGACCCTCTGATCCAGGCGGACCAGCCCGATATCGCTTTCATCCACATCGGCCTCGATCTGCATGCGGGAAAGGTCCTCGGCAATGACGAACAGGGTCGGCGTGCTGTAGCTGGCCGCCACGGTCTGCCCGGCCTCGATGCTCCGGGTGATCACCGTGCCGTCGATGGGAGATGCGATGGTGGCGTTGTCGAGGTTGCTTTGGGCGCGTTTCAGGGTGGCCTCGGCGGAAAGTACCCCGGCCCGGTTCAATTCCACGGCGGTCTCGAGATCCAGGTATTCCTGGGCCGACAGATTGCCGCTCTCGAAAAGATCACGGTTACGGGCCAGTTCGGCCCGGGCCTGTTTGAGCCGCGCCCGGGCCTGGATCAGACCGGCCCGGGCCTCGTCGACGGCCGCCTCGAACAACGACAGGTCAAGGACCGCCAGCACCTGATCCCGGCTGACCCGGTCATTGTAATCGACCAGCACCCGGTCGATGGTCCCCGACACCTGGGTGCCGATATCCACCGTCCCCACGGCGACCAGGGTTCCGGTACTCGACACCAGGGTTTCCAGATCCCCCCGGGTCACGGTCTGCTGCTGAAGGATTCCGGTCTCACGCTCTTTTTCTTCAGAAGGTCCGGCGGCGTTCCAGCCCCAGAGCATCATTCCCCCGGCTGCCGCAGCCGCAATGATAAGGCCGATCCGACTTTTCCTGTTCATGGTGTGCCTTCTTTCATCTGAAAGGTCTCGTCCAGATCCCCCCGGTAAAAGGCCAGGCTCAGGGCCTGGATCACCCGGTTCAGACCGGCGTCGACCGTGTTGTAACGGGCTTCGGTATAGACGGTCTGGGCCCCGGACAGTTCGGTCAGGGTGGCGGCCCCGGACGTGTAGCGCAGGCGGGTCGATTCCAGGGCCTTGGCCGCATAGGTCATCTGGTGTTCCGTGACCTCGACCCGACTCAGGGCCGCCTGGTATTCGGCAAAGGCCTGGCCGATCTGAACGCCGATCCGACGGACCAGCTTCTCGTATTCAAGGCGCGTGATGCGGTTTGACACGCCGGCCTGGGCCACATTAGTCTGGGTCACCCGCCGATCGAACAGGGGCAGACTCACATTCACCCCCACCCGGGCCGTCAGGTTGTCATCGCCCCACTGGTCCGAGGCGTCGGCCTCGTCCAGACTCGACCAGGAACTGCCCAGCTCGGCAGTCATGTTCACGGTGGGGAAGTAACCCGACCGGGCTTCGGTGACCGCCATGTCCGCGGACCAGATTTTATTTTTCAGGGCAAACAGATCCGGACGTTTTTCCAGGGCCTGACGAATCAGCGGCTCCGGCGTGTCGGGCAGATCAAGGGGCCCCAGGGCGTCCATGCGGTCCGTGACATCGATCTCGGTCGACAGGGGAAGACCGATGATCTCGGTGAGTTCAAGACGCTTGACCCGATAGGCCTCGACGGCGTTGACCAGGCCCAGCCGGGCGTCGGCGGCCTGGGCCTGCTGCTGGTAAAGATCGGTCAGCGGCCGTCGTCCGGCCGTGCAGAACGCCTCGATCTGCTCGAGCTGCTTCAGGTGATCCGCAAGATTCTGCTCAGCCACCGCAATCCGTTCCCGGCGGCTCAGGGTTTCCAGGTAGGCGGTCACGGTGTCGAAGATCACGCTCTGGCGGGTCCGGGCCCGGGTGTCCCGCTCGGCGTGCAGGGCGTATTCGGATTTCCGAAGGGAGGCCTGATCCTCGAACCCCTTGAACAGATTCAGCGTCGACGACAAGGACGCCGACAGGGTCCGATAAGTCTTATCCGACGGCGTGGATCGGGCGTTTCTTGCCACATCCATGCCCGCTCCGGCCAAAAGGGTGGGCAGATAATCGGCCCGGTCACGGGATCGGGAAAGCTCCGAGGCCCTCACCTTTTCTTCGGCTATCCTTAGATCCTGATTGCAGGACAGGGACAGGGCCACCGCCTGATCCAGGGAAAGGGCCTGGGCCGCCTCGCTCCGGCACGCGCCCCCCAGGATCAGTCCGCAGAGAAGACTTGTAAAAAAAAGAAAGCCGCTGCATGGTTTGATGTTCATGGTTCACCTTGGCTGTGTCAATGGGGGCCCGTCTGAGCCGGGCCGTTGTGTCGATCCTGACCCTAACACAGTTCGATACGAAAAAATGTGAAAAAAATGTGGAAAGATTGTGCACGCGATCGGGGCGAAGGGGTAAAGAGACAGGGGCTATCCCAGAGTTTCACGGATCTTGACGGCCAGGGGTTTCAGGCCGAAGGGTTTCTGGATGAAATGCACCCCGACCTCAAGAACCCCCTGATGGGTGATGGCGTCGGCGGTGTAACCCGACATGAACAGCCGGCGGATTCCCGGGCGGAGAGACTCGATCCGATCCGCCAGTTCCCGGCCGTTCATCCCCGGCATGATCACATCGGTGATAATCAAATCGATGGGGCCTTCATGGGTCCTGATCAGATCAAGGGCGTCGGTCGGTGAGCCCGCCGCCAGAACGGTGTACCCCAGCTGGTCAAGCATCATGGTGCACAGTTCCAGGAGGGTCGGATCATCCTCGATGATCACAATGGTCTCGCCCCGCCCGTGGGGGATGCCGTCCATGATGTCGGGCCGGGGCACAGGTATGGCCGTCCCGGCTTTGGGGATATGGATACGGAACCGGGCGCCCTGCCCCGGCCCGCTGGCCACCGAAATCGCCCCGCCGTTCTGCTTGACGATGCCGTACACCGTGGCCAGCCCCATGCCCGTCCCCTGCCCCAGTCCCTTGGTGGTGTAAAAGGGTTCGAAAATATGGGCCAGGGTTTCGGCATCCATGCCCCAGCCGCTGTCACTGACCGCCAGCAGGGCATAGTCTCCCGGAAGGCATTCGGCATAACGCGCACAGTCTTTCTCGTCCAGGGACTCGATCGTTGTTTCAATGGTCAGACGGCCCACATCGTCGATGGCGTCCCGGGCGTTCACACAAAGATTGATCAGGATCTGGTCAAGCTGGGAGGGGTCCATCTTCACCGGGCAGGGATCCGGACAGGGCAGCCAGATCAGCTCGATGTTTTCTCCGATAATCCGCCGGACCATGGACAGAATGCTTTCGATGGCCTGGTTGAGATCCAGAACCACCGGTTCGATGGTCTGCTTGCGGGCAAAGGCCAGAAGCTGCCGGGTCAGATCGGCCGAACGCCGGGCCGCATCGAGAATACGCTCAAGGTTTTTACGGAAAGGATCTTCCTGGGCCATGCCCTCCAGAGCCAGTTCGGCATAGCCGGTAATGGCCCCCAGCATGTTGTTGAAATCATGGGCCACCCCGCCGGCCAGAATACCCACCGCTTCGAGTTTTTTGGATTGATGAAGCTGGGCCTGGAGGGTTTCTTTGTACTCTTCGGCCCGTTTCCGTTCGGAAATATCACGAAAATCCCAGACCCTCCCGATTTCCCGATCGTCCATGATCATCGGCGCGGTATAACATTCAAACACCCGGCCGTCGGCCATGGGCAGTTCATACATCGCCTGGGTCCGGCTGTGGTACAGCGACTGAACCATGGCGGCAAATCCCGGGGGATCGGCCAGCTGGTCCTTGACGAAGTCCCGCAGAACCGCATCGTCGTCCGTGGCCTGAAGTTCCGGCGGAATCCGCCACATGGCGTAAAACTGCCTGTTGGCCTGAATGACCTTCAGATCCTGACTGACCACCAGAATCCCGTCGGTGGTGGCGTTGAAGGTGGCCCGGAGCTGTTCCATGCTTTCCCTGAGGGCCGATTCCTTCAGCCGTGCCTCGGTGATGTCGAAAAAGCTGACCAGAAGGATATCGCCGATCACGTTGGCTTCGACGATCATGGACAGCACCCGGCCGTCCCGACAGGTCACCCGGCATTCATCGGATTCGATTCCGCTTTTCCGGGCCAGGGCCTTGTTCACGGCGGCATCCCAGCGCCGACGGACGTCCAGGCGATAGGCGGGGTCGGGATAGATGGTGGTCCACCAGGCGTCTTCATCGGGAAAGTCGTTGATCTCATAGCCCAGCACCTGTGTCAGCCGATCGTTGATGGCCAGAACGGAGCCGTCAAGACCCATGGAGATCAGGGGAATGGGGGCGAACCGGAACAGGGACCGGAACCGTTCCTCACTCTTTTTCAGTGCCAGTTCGACCGTCTTCTGTTCCGTCAGATCCACGGTCATGGACAGCACCTGCTGCTGTCCGTCGATGTCCATGAGAACCGAGGAAAACGAAAGGTGGCGGATACGACCGTCGGGGTCCGTCACGCTGACTTCCCGATGGGAAATCGACCCTTCCGTCATGAGGGTATGGATCACCGCATCGGCCTCTTCGGATGAAATCCGGGCATGTTCCCTGAAGTTCAGCGTGGGCAGATCGTCCCGGGTCAGGCCCCGGCTCTTCAGAAAGGCCGGATTGGCGTCCAGGTAGCGTCCGTCCGAAAGACGGCTGATCACGATGGCATAAGGGGCGTTTTCGAAAATCGCCCGGAACACGGCGTCGTTTTTCTTCATCTCCAACTGTGCCGTCTTGAGGGTCTGGATGTTCACATCCAGGCCGATGATCCGTTCCGGCCGGCCCGAGTGATCCCGGCCCACCACCTTGCTTTTGGACAGCACCCAGTTCCAGGATCCGTCGGCCCGAAGCAGGCGGAATTCAATCTCGAAAAACCCATGGCCGCCCCCCTCCAGAAAAATCGCCAGGGACGCCTCCAGTGAGGGGCGGTCCTCCGGATGGATCAGGGCTCGAAATTCCTTCCAGGGCATGTCCCGCTCACGGGCCGGGTAACCGAGCATGACAAGCCACTGGGCGCTCAGGAATGTGCTCTGCCGGTCGGCATGGTAATCCCAGACCCCGGCATGGGTGGCCTCGGTGGCCAGACGGAGCAACTCGGTCTGTTCGAGCATCTCCCGCCTCACGGCTTCAAGATCGGCCACATGCCGCCTGAGGTCCCGACGCTGAAATACGCCAAGGATAAGCAGTCCCAAAAGAATCACGCTGGAAAGCGCGCCGGCTTTCCAGAGCCGGGACCCGCCGCCTCCCACCGGACGGTCCGGCCTGAGGAGGCCATCGCGATCGGCCTGAACCGTAAGAACCGCCTGATCCGGGGAAGCGGCCAGACCCGGCCCCGCCGTCCCGGACATCAGACAAAAAAAAGCCGCCGCCGGAATCAGAAGCATCGCCGTGGTCCGATACAGGCCCGTGATTTTTTTGAAAGGTTTCGTCAGATGCTTCAAAAAAGAAGTGTCTTCCCCCCATGATCGCACAAAGCGTCATAGGGCGGTCGCGGTTTGAGGATAACGGGGTCGTCATGCCGGCCGAATCAGTGACCAAACGACAGGCAGCCCGGATACATCGTGTGAATGTTTGAAATAATACACCAGAACCCGGCCAAAGCACAAGGGGGAAGGGGGCCGGTCACAGGGCAATCGCATGTGCCGGGGGCATCCGCCCCATTCCGATGAGCGGTACCGTGCGACATGCCCCGGCATGTCCGGCTTTTCTCCGTGGCTTTGTGTCTCTGTGAGAGTACTTAAACCGGCTTCCCCGAAGGGGAGCCGGTCTTTTTGTTTTCTCACGGAGACACCAAGACACAGAGATTGCCCTGGGGCCGGTCACAGGGCAATCGCATGTCTATCCCGCACGACCCATGGGTCATGCCCTGTGGGGAGCGGTTCAGAAATGCCGTGTGTCAGGGATTGACAACCCCCATTTTCTTCGTCGCAGCGACCGGGTGGTTGAATGGTTTGACCATGAGAAAAAAGAGGGTGTCGTGTGTTCAAGCGGTGTATTTCCTGCTGGCAGGGATGACGTGTTTACGTCGACAGGATTGATCTGAGATCAATCCGGTGAGATTCTCACGAAGGCCGTTTTTTTGCTTTTCTTCAAGAATATGAAACATGCGATGACCCTGGGGCCGGAAAGGGTCATGATGAAAAGTGCCGTCACGTTCGTTCACGGGGTCGGGAACGAACGTGACGGCGGGGTCGGGATCACGGCGGGGCTGAGGCCTCATACGTCGTGACGAAAAACCCTAAACGGCCTTGGCCATGGGCTCGTCGGCGGGAGGCATCAGAGTGACGGCGTCCACCGGACATTCACGGACGCAGAAACCGCAGCTCAGGCAGGCCCCGGCGTTGATCAGTTCGGGATAAGCGGTTTTGTCTTTGCCCGTCGGAAGCCCAAGGGCCAGGCAGCCCACGGGGCAAACGTCCACACACATGCCGCAGGCCATGCAGACCTTGAGGGTAAACGCAGGTTTTTTCCAGTCTTTTTTCTTCTCGCTTGTCACCCGAAGGCCAAAAGGGTCTTCCACCGCGTTCTTCGGACAGATACGGCCGCAGGTGCCGCATTCGATACACAGATCCTCCGCGATGGCGTGCCGTTCCTTTTTGGCGCCCCGGATCGCACCGGCGGGGCAGAGCCGGGCGCAGGACATGCAGCCGATACAGTCGTCTGTTATGAAATATGCCATGATGTCCTCCTAAGCCACGTCGCTGAGTTTCTGCATGACGTCCTTGCCGGGTTTGCCGGTTTCCGGATCCCAGCCGAATGCCTGCCAGTAATGGGTCATCATCGCCTCGATCTCGATGGTCCGACCCTTGTTGGCCCCTTCGTTCTGGGCGGGACGGCCCAGGGCCCGGTCGCTGATCTTGCAGTCTTTCGGTTCGATGCCGTGCTTGACGTTGAAGGCCTGCTTGACCGTGTGGATGTCTCCGGCCAGATCCATGTAGTCGTTGGGGCTGAGACGCCAGCCCGTGGCGGCGTTCATCCAGTCGAACAGACGGAACCGTTTGGCGCCGATGAACGATCCGAACAGACAGGCCCCGGTGCAGTTGACCAGGGTCATGAACCGGCTGTTCACCGCCCCGATGGCCGCCTGGCGTTCGGGATTCTTGTACTTGCTGCCCTTCAGGTACATGGGCGGAATCCAGGGGATGCCCTTGACCACCTTCCACAGCTGGTACATCTCGTAATACAGATGGGACCCCAGGGTATGACGGCCCGGCGTAGGCTCCACGCTGTAATGGAGGGCAAAGCCCGGATCATTCCTTGAATCGTGCATGGCCGGCTCCTGGCCCCCGGCATGGACGGCGAACGCCTCGCTGCCTTTGCCGATCCGGAGCACCGCCTGCTTGACCCCGTCGGCCAGCACATGGCCGATGCCTTCCCGTTTGACCATTTTCTCGATCAGAGCGACGATGGCGTCCGAATTGCCCCAGGAAAGATCCAGGCCGCCGGTGTCCTCTTTGGTGAGAATGCCCGCTTCATAACATTCCAGGGCGAAGGCCACGGCATGTCCGGCGGAAATGGTGTCCATGCCCGCCCGGTTAAGCAGCTCGTTCAGGTAGAAGATGCTGTCCACGTCCTTGTTCATGCAGAACCCGCCCAGACTCAGCACGGTTTCGTATTCGGGCTTGTGGGTGTGGCTGTACTTGCCGTCCATGGTGCATATCCCGCCGCATCCCAGGGGACAGGAATAGCAGTGGAATTTGACGGTTTCACATTTGGTGAACACATCGGGGTTGGACGAATAGCTTTTCCGGAAGCCCCAGTCCTTGGAACTGCCCTTCCAATTTTTGATGGGGGCGTCGCCCATTTCAGGTGACATCTGGTTCATGGACACCGTGCCCCATTTTTTCAGAAGAATTTTGTACAGCATGCCGTCCTGGGTGAGCACCGTGGGCATGATACGCAGAAGGGCCCCCACAAAGGCGGTCATGGGACCGGTAACGAAGGGCGGCTGGAATTTGACCCAGTTGTTGCAGATCCGGCTCAGCCGTTTCATCTCCTCCCGGTTGTGGGGTTCAATGCGTTTCTGGCCGGACAGCACAATGGCCTTCAGGCGTTTGGCGCCCATGACGGCCCCCAGGCCGGACCGGGCGGCCATGCGGCCTTTGTCCGTTGAAATCCCTGAAATCAAAGAGACTTTCTCTCCGGCAGGGCCGATGCAGACCACCTTGGGTTTCTTGCCGGTGGGTTTGGCGTTGGCCTGAAGGAATTCTTCGGTTTCCACCGCATCCTTGCCCCAGACCTCTGCGGCGTCACGCAGTTCCCGGGTGTGGCCGTCCACGTACAGATACACGGGCTTGGGGCTGATGCCCGTGACGAAGATCCCGTCATAGCCGCAGCGCTTGATTTCCGGTGAAAAGGTGCCGCCGCAGTTGGCGTCGCCCCATCCGCCGGTCAGCGGGGATTTGCCCACCACCATCCAGCGGCCGGTGAACAGGCTCCCCGTTCCGGTGAGGAGACCGGGAAGAAAACCCAGCATGTTGTCCGGCCCCAGGGGGTCGGCCCCCGCCGGAATGCGCGTGTAAAGCATATGGGCGCCCAGTCCCAGGCCCCCCAGGTATTTCTGATACACCGAGTCAGGCAGCACTTCCTCACGGATCGACCCGTCGGTCAGATCCACCATGAGAATTTTGCCCATGTAGCCGTTTCGTTTCATCGGATTCCCCTCCTTAGTGATTGCTACCCTTTCTTGATTTTACCCTGGTCCAGGGGGCTCCCCTCCCAGGCCGTCTCCAGCACCATCAGAAGGTCATCGTAATCCAGGTCTTCGGGGTTGTAGAAAATCGACGCGTCACCCTGGGCCACCTTGGCGATGTCCGAAAGTTTGCTCCGGGGAACCATGGGTTTTCCGTCACGGCCCATGATTTCCGAAAGACTCCGCGGATGTTTTCCGCCTGTGGCATCGTACAGGGCCTGGTTCAGGGCCCGGATGTACTCGACGGTTTTTCGCGGCCGCTGATCCTTCGGGGTCCGTGCGAACACCTTTTCCCCGGCCAGGGCATACAGAAGTTCCCCGGATTCCGACCCGTTTTTGTGCATGTTGTATTCCAGGCCGTAGGGCAGAAGAATGGACATGCAGGTACCGTGGGCAACATGGCAGACCGCGCCCACACTGTGCCCCAGGGTGTGCACCATGCCCACCATGGAGTTGGAGAAGGCCATGCCCGCCAGGGTGGCGGCGGTGGCCAGGGCCAGACGGGCGTCCTTGTTGCCGGGGTCGGTGACGGCCGAAAGGATGTTGTTCGCGATCAGGGTGATGGCCGAAAGGGCGCAGGCATCGCTGATGGGGTTCTTGCCCAGGCAGGTGTAGGCCTCCACCGCGTGGGTCATGGCGTCCATGCCGGTCTGGGACGTGAGAAAGGGCGGCAGGGTGAGGGTCATGCGCGAATCGATCACGGCGATGTCCGGCAGCAGGAAGTAGGAGGTGAACAGCATCTTCCGGTTTTTCTCATGGTCGGCGATCACGGCCACCAGGGTCACTTCCGATCCGGTCCCGGCGGTGGTGGGCACGGCCACCAGGGGTTTCAGGCGTTTCTTCAGGGCCCCGGCACCGGTGAATTTCATCAGGTCGTCGGCGTTTTCCGACACAATGATGTTCACCCCCTTGGCCGTGTCAAGCACCGATCCGCCCCCCACGGCGATGATGGAATCGCAGCCCTTTTCCACATAGACCCGGGCCAGATGATTCACCACCTTCAGATCCGAATCCGGAGGCACATCGTCCTCGATGGATCCGATGGTCAGCCGTCCTTCGAGGGCTTCGGTCACCACATCGATCAGTCCGGCGGCGACCACACCCTTGTCGGTAATAATCATAGGCCGTTCGGCGTGCAGCACCGAAAGCAGTCCTGGAATTTTTTCAAGTGCGTCATGCCCTGCCACGGTTTTCACGCGGCAGCAGTATTCGTAATAATCGGGTAATCGCATAAATGCCTCCTTGTCCCTAAAGGGTTACCGGTTTGCCGTCGAAGGCGTGTTCGAGAATGGTCAGGCAGGCGTTACGCACATCCTGCTCCGGAATCTGTGCAGCCACCTGATCGGCGACGGCTCCGAACGCATCCCTGGACAATCCCGCGTCCTCCAGGGTTCGGGGGATTTCGGCGTCGGTCAGCACGAACATCTCGTTCTGGATATGCCTGATTTTGCCCATGGCGCTGTCAAAACGCTGGCCTTGCGGGGTGCTGCAGTACAGATCGAGCCCGGCCATGGGCCGCATGATTTTCGAAAGATCCCGCCCCTCACGATGGGCATGGTATTCCAGGACGTAGGGCAGCATAATGCCCATGGCAACGGCGGCATCCGCGTCACAGCGGTCGCTGACGGCGAGCCCCAGACGGGCGGCCAGACCCCTGGGGCTGTTGGCGTAGACATAACCGGCCATGCACAGGGCGTTGACCAGGGCCAGGCGGTCTTTTTTCAGGGACAGACCGTCTATCGTCCGTTTGACCAGACCTTTGGCGGCACAAGCCGCCCGGCACACCGGAAGGAGGTTTTCCATGACGCCGGAAACAACCAGCTGGGCGTAACTTTCGCAGAAGGGATTGCTTTGAGGGTCGGCATAGGCTTCAGCGGCATAGGTCAGGGAGGCCATACCCGTGGTCATATAGGCCACCGGGTCTTCGTCGTTAAGCATCCGGGGATCGATGGTCACCAGATCGGGCATCAGGTAGGGTGACGAACAGGCCAGATCGCCAAAGGCGACATCGCCGGAGCACTCCCGCCCCGTGCCCGGCCCCAGCGGGATGTACACAAAAGGTTTCAGCGGATGATCAAGGGTTCCGGTGTCACGGCAGCGTTTGAGGTCTTCGGGTTTGCCGGACACGGCGATGTTCACCACCTTGGCCAGATCCACCGTGCGCCCCTGGCCCAGGGCCATGATCGCGTCAAAGCCCCGATCCATGTAAAGGGAGCATAGATTTCTGACCGTCTCCATATCGGCGGTCAGGTCCACACCGTCAAAGACCCCCAGGGTCATGCCCGAGGTGCGGAAGGCCTTGGTGATCTGTTTGACGAGGCCTTTTTCCGTGCTTTTCTTGTCGGTGATGATCAACGGCTTTCCGGCGTTCAGGGCCGTCAGGTCCCCCGGCAGATGTTCCAGGGCCTTGGAACCGGACCCGGTTTTGGTTGGACACATGAATTCGAAATGATCGGGTAGAGTCATAATAAGATCTCCCTCCTTTTAAAAACCGATGATTGTTCGCAGATAAACCATGGCCCGATCCCAGGTATGCCGTTTGAAGGACCACCGGGGATACCGCTTGATGGCCAGTTTGGCCACGGGCTTGGGAAGAAGATAGACCTGGACGATGTCGAGAATCCGCACCACGGCGCAGGCTTCCGGCAGGTTGCCTTCGACGAACAGGCGATCCCTGGCGTTGGCCGTCGGGGTGCTTTCCCGGAAGGTAAACAGGACAAAGAGGCCCTCCATGCTCTTGATGGTCATCCGGACATTCAGATCCTGGTCGTCGGGCCGATGCCCCAGATACCTGACCCGGCCCGTTTCGTCCTTGCCCACCACCATGGACGGGCCGTTCGGGGCAGCGGTCAGCGTAAAGGCAAAACGGTCGGGAAGTTCCTCGAATTCCCGCCGGACAGCCGGGTCCTGTTTCGCGGCGGCCTGGATGGCCCGGCCCACGAACCAGAGCATAAAATTAAGATACATCCGGGCGAACGGCCTACCCCCCGGTGTGATTTCCCTGAAATCGTTCATACACGCCTCCTCGTTTCCTGTCGGTGTCATCGTTCATGTCATGGGTCACCCCGGCCGCGATGGGCCGCGGGCATCCGCAGTCGTCGGGGTGAGCACCCGTCCTTCCGGTGATTCACGGTTCGTTGACGTCACGGGCTCCGGCGCCCCCTGCCGTCTCGTTATGTATGCGTTTGAAAACCCCTGCGTGGCGGCCGGATGGGATCGAATATATTTTACCAGCCGTATAACCGACCTGCGCTGTCAACTGTTATACCATGCGATCAGCGATGTCAAGAATTGAACTGAGTTCATCATGTGTTAATACGAACACTGTTTTTTTTCAATCCTTAATCAAAAAAGAAAAAAAGCCCACGTTTATTTCGTTGTAAAGCTGACAGCCTGAATAACATTTATTATTTTTTCGTGGAATAAGAGGAACTCGGAGGGTTATTGCGTATAAAAAAGGTTCCGAGCAAAGGGGGATAGAGATGCCCGGAACCAATTTTTATTATTTCTGACGTTAATGGGACCGGCGTTTTCTTTTGGCCCCGGCTATTCCCAGGAGCCCGGTGCCCAAAAGCAGCAGCGTGGCAGGTTCAGGAACGGGATTGGCGTTGACATCCACCGTCAGTGTGCCGCTGCTGTAGAAAAGATCCCCCTGAGCCATAATGGAAAAATCAAGGGTTCCCCCGGAAGACAGAGCCAGCATATCGCTGTCGGTGAGGGCGTTGGTGATGGAGAATTCACCACCGTAGCCGTTAACCGTGTCGTAATGATAGGTGACGTACCGGTCCGTATCCAGGGGAATAAACCAGAACCAGTCGGTATCGGTGGTCGTCGTGGTGCCGCGGTAGGTATTCGTGGAGAAATAGCTGGTCCCACCAGTATAAACATTGTCCGTCACCTCAAGCGTGATGCCTTCGGCATCATCAGCGAACACTTTGTACTGGGAGCGTGTAAAGGTCTCGTTACGGTTGTTGTTATCATGACCACTCCACTCGGTCGTATAGGTCCTTTCATACCGAAGATCGTAGTCATCGATAAAATTAAAGGTGTAAGCCCCGCCCTGGATATCATAGGGGGCATTGTACAACTCCTGGGGCAACAGCTCCGGCGTAATGTCGAAAGACCCGGTGACGGTCGTACCTGAGGTCAGATAAAGGTTGTCGGCGAGGTTGTCGGAGACAGTGACGGACAAGGCCATGGCCGAGCCGGCTGAGCCGAAAACGGCGCAGAGTAAAAAGAACACTAACAAACGAAAACGAATCATGATCTCTCCTGCATTATTATGGTTAATAAAAATGAACATTGTAAAATACGATGAAGTCACTTGCATAATTTGAGCCAATGTTATCTTGAACCGGTTTTCCCTTTAAAGGCGGGCCTCGGCAACAACTCTCCCACCAACCGTTGGGCAATCGGTTTCACACATAACACAACCCATCTGCCTACGAATGAAATCGATGCCACAGATCCGTCCCCCTGAGATTCCCACCCGCAAAAAAGGCCTTGAGCCAGAGAGACGCATGGTCTACAGTGAACAAATTCCAACTGTTGGCCTCATTGAGCCTGCGCCCCCAGAACGATCATGACATTTTACGAGACCATCATGAACGAACGCGACTTTGACCTTCATCAGGATCAACTGATCGCCGTCGCCCGGCGGTTCAGGGAGGATCTGGATCTGAGCCTGGCCTCGGACCGGGGGCCCCTTGCCTGTCTGCCCACCTTCGTCCGTGTCGGGTCCGCCCCCTGTGGCCGGGCCCTGGTGCTGGATT
Organism: Desulfatiferula olefinivorans; assembly: GCF_054657895.1. Lineage (NCBI taxonomy): Bacteria > Pseudomonadati > Thermodesulfobacteriota > Desulfobacteria > Desulfobacterales > Desulfobacteraceae > Desulfatiferula > Desulfatiferula olefinivorans. The sequence goes on from NZ_BAAHXV010000009.1 coordinate 137,010, forward strand.
TCGGCGGAACGCACCTTCGGGCCGCCCTGGCCGCCGTGGGCCCCTCCGGCGTCACCATCGAACGGGGACCCTGTGAGACAGACCTGCCCGTCAGGCAGGACCGAACCCTTGAATCGGCAGAATTTCTCGACCTCCAGACCCGACTGATCCGGCAGCTGAACCCCGAGGTCGGCCTGCCCCTGGGCTACTGTTTTTCCTATCCGGCGGAACAGACCTCCGACGGCGACGCCCGGCTGCTCCGCTGGACCAAAGGGGTGGACATTTCCGGCATGGTCAACCAAAAGGTCGGCCGCCTTCTGATGGACACTTTGGCCCGTCACGGTCTTGCCTGTGCCTCGGTCACGGTGATCAACGACACCGTGGCCGGCCTTCTGGCCGGACGTTTCAGCGACCCGGCCGCCACCGTCATCGGCCTGGTCGTCGGCACCGGCACCAACATGGCGGGATTCATCGACGCCTCGGCCCTGGCCCGGCTGCCTGAACATCAGCGGGCGTTGGGGCCGTTGCCCGTGAATCTGGAATCTGGGAATTTCACTCCGCCGTTCCTGACGGCCTGGGACGATGCGGTGGACCGGGCCTCGACCAACCCCGGCCGCCAGCGGTTCGAAAAAGCCGTATCCGGGGTGTATCTGCCGCAGCTGATGGCCGCCGCCTGTCCCGAGTCGGGGATCGATCCGAACGAAGGCTCGGCACGGCTGTCCGGCTGGGCCGACGGGTCCCTGCCCTGCCCGCCGCCGCAAAAGCGGCTGGCCCAAGCCGTACTCCGGCGCTCGGCACGACTGACCGCCGCCGCCCTGGGGGGTTTTCTCCTTTATCTGAACGGCCCCGGCCCGCTGCCGCAGGTCCGCATCGTCACCGAAGGCGCCCTGATCCTCAAGGCCCCCGGTTACAACGACCAGGTTTTCGAAACCCTTCGCCGTCTGCTTCCGGACCTTGGCCTTGCGCCCGGCCGGATCGAACTGTCCCGGATATCCCGGGCCAACCTGATCGGCAGCGCCCTTTCGGCCCTGTCCACGCCGATGCGCCCGGAGAATCCGGACAAGGAGAGCCTTACATGACCCATCTGATCAACGTATCCAACCGGCTGCCCATCACCCTCACGAAGACGGACATCGTCAAATCCTCCGGCGGTCTGGTCTCGGCCCTGGAAAGCTTCCGCCATCACGTGAACATCACCTGGATCGGCTGGCCCGGCGGTTTTCCCCGCGACGAGACGGAAAAAGACGACCTCACGGCGACCCTGAGATCCCGATTCAACTTCGAGCCCGTCTTTCTGAGCGAAGAGGAGGTGGATTTTTATTATAACGGCTTTTCCAATTCCAGCCTCTGGCCCCTTCTGCACTACATGATTCCCTACAGCCATTACGAGGAACGCTGGTACCAGGCGTATCAGCGGGTCAACCGCCTGTTCGCCGAAACCGTCGTCCGTCAGGCCGCCCCCGGGGACGTGGTCTGGGTGCACGACTACCATCTGATGCTGTTGCCCTCCATGATCAGGGAGTTGCGGCCGGATCTGAAAATCGGATTTTTCCTGCACACCCCCTTTCCCTCCAGCGAAGCGTTCCGCTGCAATCCCAACCGGGAGCAGCTGCTGCACGGGCTGTTGGGGGCGGATCTCATCGGCTTTCACACCTTCGGCTATGTGGGCCATTTCCGAAACACCGTCCTTCGGGTGCTGGGCCTGGAATCGGAAATGAACAGCATCGTCTCGGGCAACCACAGGGCCATGGTCCACGCCTACCCCATCGGCATCGATTCACAGAAATTCCTCGACACCCTGGCGTCGGAGGCCTGCCGGGTCTGCCGGTCCGATTTCCGGGACGCCTACCGGGGCAAGAAAATCGTTTTGAGTGTGGAGCGCCTGGATTACACCAAGGGCATCCTCCGGCGCCTCAAGGCCATCAAATCCTTTCTGGCCCGGCAGCCGGAACGGGACGACGCGGTCTTTCTGTTCATCAGCGTCCCCTCCCGGGAGGAGGTCGACGAATACAAGGCCCTGCTCGACGACGTGCAAAGCGAGGTCAGCCACATCAACGGCAAGTTTTCCACCATCAAGAACGTGCCCCTGCACTTCATCCATAAATCGGTGAGCTTCGTCGAACTCTGCGCCCTGTATTCCCTGGCCGACGTCTGCATCGTCACCCCGGCCGTGGACGGGATGAACCTGGTGGCCAAGGAATACGTGGCCTGTCAGAACGAGGATCCGGGGGTGCTGATCCTCAGCGAATTTGCCGGAGCGGCCCAGGAACTGTCCAGCGCCCTGATCGTCAACCCATACAACATCAACGAGGTCAGCGAGTCCATTGAAACGGCGCTGTCCATGACCGAAGCGGAACGGGCCCATCGCATCGCGTCCATGCGCACCAAGGTCCTCCGCTACGATGCCCGGCACTGGGGCGAACGCTTCCTTGCCGATCTGGACAAAGCGGCGGCGAGCAACACTGTGGACAGTCCCCAGAAACCGATGTCCGTGGACGTTCTGCCGCCCTTTTCCCCGGAGCGTCCCCTGGCCCTGTTTCTCGACTACGACGGCACCCTCAGCGACCTCCGGCCGACCCCGGCCGAAGCTGCACCGGACGACGAGCTTGTCGCCCTTTTCGAGCTTCTGGACAGACGGGACGACCTGATCGTGTCCATCATCAGCGGAAGGTCCCGAAACGATATGGACGCCTGGTTTTCAAGGTTCGACGTCAACCTGATCGCCGAGCACGGGTATTACGTCCGTCACAGGGGCGAAACCTCCTTCCGCGTGTTCGACGAGCGGGCCGACCTGTCCTGGATGGAGCAGATCGGAACCATGCTCAACCATTACGCCGGGGTGACGCCGGGCAGTTCGGTGGAGGTGAAAAGCGCCTCCATCGTCTGGCATTACCGCCAGTCCGATCCCGAATACGGCCTGTGGAAGGCCAACCAGCTGGTCAGCGAACTGTCGGCCATGATGAGCAACCGGCCTGTTGAAATCCACCACGGCAAGAAAATCGTCGAAGTCAGTTCCATCCAGATCAACAAGGGCTGCACCGTTGAGCGGTTCCTCAAGCAGCACAAAGACCTCCGGCTGGTCTGCGCCGGGGACGACGTGACCGACGAAAGCATGTTCCGGATCACCGACCCCCGGATCATTCACATCAAGGTCGGGCCGGGAGAAACGGCGGCGCCCTATCGCATCGACGACCCCGCCGCATTCCGGGCCTTTCTCCGGCAGGCCTTCGGACACAGGCCAAACCCCGAAAAAGGAGCGTGACATGGAGACCCTCGACTACGGCATCATCGGCAACGGCACCAGCGCGGCGCTTGTCACGCGCGATGGAAACATCGAATGGCTGTGCCTTCCCAGCTTCGAGTCGCCCTCGGTGTTTGCGGCCCTGCTCGACCGACAGAGGGGCGGCGACTTCGGATTCGACCTGCCCGACGGGTATGCGGTGACCCAGAGCTACATCCCCAAAACCAACGTTTTGGTCACCCGCTATGAAAAAGGCCCCGACCGGTTCGAGGTCATCGATTTCATGCCCCTGTACAAGACCGACACCGGCCGCCACCACTGTCCCCCGGACCTGATCCGTTTTATCCGCCACCTGTCCGGAGCCCCTGAAATCCGGATCCGCTACCGGCCCCGGCCCATCTACAGCCAACATGACGTGATCACCACCCTCTCCCGGGACTACATCAAGACCGTGACGGCCCAGGGCAGCTACGAATCCTTCTACCTGTATTCGAGCCTGGACCACGGGGCCATCGCCGGTCACGACCCCATCGTCATCGACAAGGACGCCTTCCTCCTGTTCAGCTACAACCAGAAGCTGGAGCCTCTGCATTTGGACACCATCATCCTGGAATTCGAAAAGACCAAGGTGTACTGGCTGTCCTGGTCGTCCAAGTCCGGCCTTTTTCCCCGGTTCAATGAGGAAATTCTTCGAAGCGCTCTGGTGCTCAAGCTCCTGGCCTATCAGAAAACCGGCGCCATCCTGGCCGCCGTGACCACCTCCCTGCCCGAGGAAATCGGGGCCGAACGCAACTGGGACTACCGCTTCTGCTGGCTGCGGGACGCCTCCATGACCATGACCGCCCTGACCCGTCTGGGCCATTACAACGTGGCCCGGCGCTACATCGAGTTCATCCTGGGCATTATCCCCTTCAAGGACGAGAAAATCCAGATCATGTACGGCATCAAGGGCCAGAAGCGGCTGACGGAAAAGATCCTGACCTCCCTGTGCGGCTACGAAAACACCGGGCCCGTCCGGGTGGGCAACGCGGCCTATATGCAGAAGCAGAACGACATCTACGGGGTGATGCTCGACTGCATCTACCAGTACCTGAAGATCTTCAAACGCGAAGCCATCGAAAGCCGGGAGGAACTGTGGACCGTGGTCCGGACCCTGGCCCGGCACGTGGAGGCCAACTGGCGGAAAAAAGACCGGGGCATCTGGGAGTTCCGGAAAAATCCCAAGCACTTCACCTTTTCAAAAGTGCTGTGCTGGGTGGCCATCGACCGGGCCCGGCTGATCGCCCAATACTTTTCCCGGGACGACTACGTGGAAGCCTGGGAGACCCTGGCCGCCACCATCCGCAACGACATCCTCCGGCACGGCTGGCACAAGGAGCTTGGAGCCTTTTCCCAGTCCTACGGCGAACCCTTCCTCGACGCGGCCAACCTGTTGATGGAACACTACGGTTTCATTTCGGCCGACGACCACCGCTACGTAAAGACCGTCCGGCTCACCGAAGAGCGGCTCTGCCGAAACGGCCTGATGTACCGCTACCGCACCGCCGACGATTTCGGCGTGCCCAAATCCTCGTTCACCGTCTGCACCTTCTGGCTGATCAAAAGCCTCTACAAAATCGGCGAAACGGACAAAGCCGAAAAGATGTTCGCGGATCTGTTATCCTACAGCAACCACCTGGGCCTTTACAGCGAAGACCTCGATTTCGAAACCAAGCGCCTTTTGGGCAATTTCCCCCAGGGATACAGCCACCTGGCCCTGATCGACACCGCCCTGACCCTGTCCGGCCTCTCCGGCAACGGGGGGTGATGTTGCAGAGAAACGGCGTTGCCCGCGATGGACGGCGGACTTACGATAAAATGTTATTTTCATGGCCCTCGTTTTGATATACAAGGGGTTCAATCATTGAGGCGTTGCTTCCCGGTGTGAATGCCGTTCCGGAAACCGTGAAAGCCGACGGAACCATCGAAACCATAGCGAGTTATTATACGATTAATTAATGGCCGCGATTTTTCGCGTCGGCGGCGGGGGCGGGATGTCAAGAAAGATCAGACTCAGCGAACAGCAGCGGCATTTTTTTTCACTGGTCAGCGAGGCGGTGTACACCAACCCCTTCAGCGACGCGCGTCAGGACATCGACCTGCGCATCGCCGGGATGTTTCCCGATGTGCCCGGGTCCCGGCTGATCGACAAGACCGTGGACGAGGTGAGAACCCGGCTTGACGCCCTCGATACCCGTGGCGAGGGAATCAACGCGTTTCAGGGAACGGATCGGAACCTGGTGGAAAACGCCTTTCTGTTCGATTTTTTTTACCGGTTCAGGGACCGTTTCGACCGGCTGATCCGTGACCAGATCGCGGCGGGGGAGGTGAGCCTCAAGGTCCCCTTCGCCCGCCAGGCCATCGCCCATCTCGAAGCCCGGGGGTTCACCGCCGAGCGCATTCATCATTTCATCGCCCTCAGCTACCAGATCAGGCGGGCCTTTTTCTTCATCCGGGACAGCCTGATCGGTCAGAGCACGCCCATGAAGGAATTCAGGCGAACGTTGTGGAACAACGTGTTTACCCACGACATGAGCCTTTATACCCGCTACCTGTGGAACCGCATGGAGGATTTCTCCACCCTCCTGCTCGGCGAAACCGGAACCGGCAAGGGGACGGCGGCCATGGCCATCGGTCGCAGCGGGTACATCCCCTTCGATGAAAAAACCGGTACGTTCAAGGAAAGTTTCGCCCGGTCCTTTGTCTCGCTGAATCTGTCCCAGTTTCCCGAAACCCTGATCGAGTCCGAACTGTTCGGCCACAAGAAAGGGTCGTTCACCGGTGCCTTTGAAGATTACAAGGGCGTGTTTGAACGATGCAGCCCCTACGGCTCCATTTTTCTCGATGAAATCGGCGAGATTTCCATTCCGGTTCAGATCAAGCTGCTCCAGGTGCTCCAGGAGCGGGTGTTCACCCCCGTGGGCAGCCGCATCGAATGCCGGTTTTCAGGCCGGGTCATCGCCGCCACCAACCGTTCCTTCGATGAGGTCCAGAACCGCAACGTGTTTCGGGACGATTTTTTCTATCGCCTGTGCTCGGACATCATCACCGTCCCGTCGCTTCGAAGGCGTATCCGGGAAACCCCGGCCGAGCTGGACACCCTTCTGGCCTTCACCGTCACACGGATGGTCGGTACCGAATCGCCGGAATACACCGAGATGGTCCGCGAGGTCATCGACCGCAGGCTGGGCCCCGACTACGACTGGCCGGGCAACGTCCGGGAACTGGAGCAGTGCGTGCGCCGGGTGCTTGTGAACCGCACCTACACCGGCGACCGGAAACGGGTCATGGGAGAGGTCCAGGCCGCGCTGGTCAGCGGCATCGAAGAAGGCAGCCTGGACGCCCAGCGTCTGATGTCCGGCTACTGCCGCCTTCTTTACGAGAGGCTGAAAACCTATGAAGAAGTCGCCAAACGCACCCGCCTGGACCGGCGAACCGTAAAAAAATATATTCTGGAGTGGGACAAATGATCCCACCTGCCGTCTCGCATCGACGCCCGGATGGTCACGGTGGGCGGGGGTGGATTCCAAGGGGAACGATGCGGTCAACGACCTGTCGATGATCGTTCTCGAGGTGACAAACGCGCTGCGCATGCGTGGGCCGAACTATCACGCGCGGATTTACGACGGATCACCCTGGGCCGGAGCTTCGCCTCCACCAAGGCGTCCATGGTCAACGTGCACCTTCTGGTGGATCTGGCCCTGAACGAGGGACAGTGGGGCGGCATGCAGGTCCAGGCCAACGTGCTCGACCCCGATCAGATGATCGAGGCCCGGAATCATCCGGAATACTATTCCCATCTTCTCGTTCGGGTGTCCGGCTACTCGGTCTGTTTCAGCAGCTTGACTCCGTTGATGAAAGACGGAATCATCCGCCGCAGCACCCTGCGCCGCGAACGGGATTGACTGGGCGGAAAGGGCCTGACGCTAAAGATGATTCCGGTCATGCGGGCGTCATCGTCTTTATGCTTGACGGATTGCGAAGCCATGGCGTATCATCCCGGTTATCCGTTGTTTGTTGCTGTTGTTGTACATCTGGCCTGACCATGCCTCTCTCGTGGGGTGAAGGCCGGGTCCGTGTCGCCTTTTCTCAATGGGTCACAGTGCGGCGCCTTCCGGTCTCGAATGATCCATCATCAAAAAAAGAAGACCATGCACCGAATTCTACTTTTTCATGGCGGCCATCCTTTTTATCTTGCCATTCCATATTCCTGCATAAACACATCCAATCAATTAATTTTACAGCTGTTTGTTTATTCGTCGGAGGTTCCGTGACGGGAAAGTGAGGATGAATTGACCAGAAAGACCATATCACCGGCCTGGATCAACGGACCGGCTCAGAAATTCAAAAACGTGAAAATCGTCGTCAAGCTTGTGGGCGGGTTCGGTATCGTTCTGCTGCTGATTGTCGGTGTGATCGGGATGTATCACCAGACCGTCCGGTTCACGACAAATAGCTTCAAGGACCTGATGGACATCAATGTGTCCCTCGCCGATGAAGCGTCGGCGGTCAACACCCTGATGAAACAGTGCCGCATCAATGAAAACAACTTCATCACGACGCTCGACCGGACATACCTGGATCGCATCGACCGGGACATTGCCTCGCTGATGGACAGGTCCGATCATATCTCCGACATGGCCGGTCGCGCAGAAAATGACGGGATGGGTGCGCTGGCCGAGAAGATCAAGGGCCTTGTCGGCACCTATGCCGGGACGTTCAAACAGCTGGTGTCGGCATATGAAAAGCGCGGCCTTGACAAGGATTCCGGGCTGAGGGGCGTTTTTGCCAAAGCAGCGGAAAATTTCGTCAGCAATATGACCTACGTGGATGTGGAAGATCTTTATGTTCACATGCTCAAAATCGTTCAGATGCAAAACGAGATGATCATCACCAAAAAACCGGAGTTCGAGAAAAAACTCGAAAAGGCCGTGGCGGATTACGACACGGTCATCGAGCGGTCCGATGCCAATGAGGATGTGACCAAAGACATCGTGCGGGAGGTTATTACAGATTATCGTTCGACCCTTGCCGCGATGGTCGCCGCGGCCGACTGGGAAGCAAAAATGAGGCACGTGGGCAAGCTCCGCCAAATCATTGCCGATGTCAACGAAATTCTGAGCATCACCTATTTCCCCAATTCGAAGGCCTATATCCTGAACGTCCGAGGCAGCGAAAAGGATTACCTCCTTTTCGGGGGAGAAACCTACGTCAAACGCGTGCATGCGACGATCGACCAATTGGTCGATGCGATCCGCCATTCGACGATGAGTGAGGATTACAGCAGGAATTCATTTGAGGCTATCGACAGGTATAAAAAGGCCTTTGACGACCTGAAAGACGAGGATGCGCGAATCGCCGGGCTCTATGCCGATATGAGAAACGCCGTCGAAGACATCGAAGGAAGGGTGGAGGCGCTTTACACCGAAGCGCGGAACGCGTCGGAGGCAAGGACGAAAACCGTCAACGCCATGGCGGGAGACCGGTCCGCCCTGGCCCTTGTCATCGGGCTTGTGTCCATCGCCTTGGGGCTGGCCCTGGCCTATGTGATCACACGGCAGATCACCATTCCCATTGTCCGGGCCGTCCGGTTTTCAAAAAAGTTATCCAAAGGAGATTTCAGGTCACGGCTTAAGATCGACCAGAAAGATGAAATCGGCATTCTTGCCGGGGCGCTCAACGAAACCGTCACCCATCTCGGGGGGATGTTCCGAAACATCGCCGATGAAGTCAATGTTCTGTCCTCGTCATCGGAGAAACTCAAGGCGATCGCCGTGCAGATGGCCAAAGGCTCCGAGGACACGGCGTCCCGCTCCAACACGGTGGCCGGCGCCGCCGAAGAGATGAGCGCCAACTTAGAATCCGTCGCGGCGGCCATCGAGCAGACGACGGTCAATCTGAGTTCCGTCGCGGCGGCCACCGAAGAGAACACGGCCACCATCGGAGAAATTGCCAAAAACTCGGACAGGGCGAAAACGATTTCCAACGAGGCCGTGGCCCAGGCCAAACAGGCCTCCGGCGATATGGAGCTCCTCGAGAAGGCAGCCAGGGATATCGGCATCGTTACCGAAACCATCACAAAGATTTCCGAGCAGACCAACCTGCTTGCCTTGAACGCTACCATCGAAGCCGCCAGAGCCGGGGAAGCGGGCCGGGGCTTTGCGGTTGTCGCCAATGAAATAAAGGAACTGGCCAGGCAGACCGCCGATGCGACCAAAGAGATTAAAGCCCGGATCACGGGCATTCAGCAGACAACCGAAAACACGATTACAGGCATCGAAAAAATCACCGCCATTGTCGATCAGGTCAACACCATCATTTCAACCATCGCAATGACCATCGGTGACCAGTCCGCAGCGGCCCATGAAATAGGAGCCAATATCGCCCAAACCTCCCTTGGCATCCAGGAGGTCAATGCGAACCTCGCCCAGTGCTCGACGGTGGCCAACGAGATTACCCACGATATCGCAGGCGTCAATCATGAAGCCGGTGAAATGTCAAACAGCAGTTCCCATGTCAGCCACAGTGCGGAAGAACTGGCGGGCATGGCTGAAAAACTGAAAAAGATGATCGAGAAGTTCGAGGTTTGAACAGCGCGTTCAAGCCCGTTTGTGAACCCCAATAACCATGAGGAGGATGAATGTTCAATCGAATCAAAATGATGGTACTGATCGTGTTGATGACGGCGACATCGGCGGCGGCACTTGAGATTGGAGGGCTGACCATACCCGATACCCTTGATTCCGGGAAAGGTGAATTGATTCTCAACGGATCGGGCCTGAGGAAAAAATTCGGGTTCAAAGTGTATGCCGGTTCCTTGTATCTTAAAGCCAGGACCAGTGATTCAAAGGCGATTATCGATGCCGACGAACCCATGGCCATCACCATGACATGGAAACGAAACGGCCCCAGAGACAAAATCATTCAGGTGTGGGATGAAGCGTTTACCTATGCAGGTGGAGACGCCGGTGCGGCGGATATTGCCAGATTCAAAGCTCTCACCGTCGACGGAGAAAAAGACAAGGTCTGGAAATACCTGTATCTGCCGGGTGAAGGGCTGACATGTTGGGTTGACGGCAACTTGATTGAAACATTTACGGATTTCAATTTCAAGAAAGCCCTCTTCTCCGTATGGCTGCTTGAAAGCGACACGTTTACAGGCGATAAGGAATTACGCGACGGCATGCTGGGGAAATAAGCCATTCTCGCCTGGGGTGACCGCACGGACGGCCACCCCTTTTGCCGGGTGTTTCAAGGGGAAAACATGGTACTGATCGACCGGGCCATACGGCTCATGGTTGTTCTATTTTATGTATTGTCACCGTCCGTCGCCTTTGCCGCCGGCGGCTACGACTATCTGACGCCCGACGAGAGGGACTGGCTGAAAGCTCATCCGGTCATTCGTCTGGGTGTGGGCGTTGCCTTTCCCCCCTTTCAGTGGGTGGACAAAGACGGTGATCGTGAGCAATTCAAGGGGATGGTGGCCGACTATGTCCGGCTGATGGAAAACCGCCTGGGTGTCGAGCTGAGGGTCACCTATGGCCTGACCTTCGAGCAGGCCCTGGCGAAAGGCCGTTCAAAAGACATCGATCTGTTTCCCTTCCTGTCAAAGACCGAAGAACGGTCGCGTTTTCTGCTGTTTTCCGAACCCTATCTCACCTATCCGGTGGTCATTGTCACGAGGACCGATTCACCCCCGATATCCGATGTCGAAGGCCTGAACGGGAAAAAAGTGGCCCTGGTCACATCCCTGATGGTCTACAGCACCCTTGAGAACCGGTATCCCCATCTGAACATCTCGTATCTTGAAACAAAAACGGTCGGTGAAAATCTGGACATGGTCTCCCTGGGCCACGCCGATGCCTGTATCGTCAATCTTGCTGTGGCCGCCTACCTGATTTCCGCCAAAGGCCTGACCAATCTGACGGTGTCGGAGGCGCTGCCGTGGGAGACGACCCGATATACCATGGGGATCAGGAGCGACTGGCCGGAACTTCAGACCATCATCAATAAAACCCTGGCCCGGATTTCATTCGAAGAAAAAGATGTCATCAGCCGAAGATGGATAAAGATCGGATACCCTGCGGGTATTGCCCTAAACAAAGTGATGTGGTGGGGGGGCGGCATCGGGTGTGCCGTTCTTGCGGCGTTCGGTCTGTTCTATGCCTGGAACAGACGGCTTCAGGCGGAAATACGGGAACGGAAACGGGCGGAGGCAGAGACCCGGGAGAGTGAAGCCCGCTACCGGGCCTTGTTTGAATCGGCGGGCGACGCCATTTACATCCTCGACAACGACACCTATGTGGAGGCCAATCCCAAAGGCCTGGCCATGCTGGGGGGCCGGGAAGAAGACATTATCGGTAAAACGCCCTTTGACTTTTCTCCGGAAACACAGGCCGGGGGGCCCTCCGGAGAACTCGGCCGGGTGTTTCTCGAACGCACCCTGAAAGGAGAGCCAACCTCCTTTGAATGGGTCCATCAGCGGCCGGACGGGACCCTGTTTCACTCCGATATCAGCCTGAGCCGGATTGCCCTAAGGGGCCGGTATCATGTTCTGGCCATCGGCCGGGACATCAGCGAAAAGAAAGCCTTGCAGAAGGAGAAAGAAGAGCTGGAAGACCAGCTGCGTCAGGCAAGAAAAATGGAAGCCATCGGGACACTGTCAGGGGGGATCGCCCACGATTTCAATAATATCCTCGGCATCATTCTTGGCAATGCCGAATTGGCCTCAGATTCCGTTTCACCGGATCATCCGGCCCATCCGTACCTGTCAGAAATACGAAAGGCAGGAATGCGGGCGACGGAAGTGGTCAGTCAGCTTTTGAGCTTCAGCAGAAAAAGTGAACGATCCAAACGACCCATCGATCTTGTTGCCTGCGTGAATGAAAGTGTCGATCTGATGAGGGCGACCCTGCCGTCGTCGGTTGTCATTCAGAGGTCGATCCGTGAACCCTCGGCAACGATTCTGGGCGATGCCGTCCAGATTCAGCAGGTTCTGATCAACCTGTGCACCAATGCCGCCCATGCCATGGAACCCTCGGGTGGGTCCCTTGAGATTGACGTCGCCGCCGTCATGCGGGAAGAGGCGACAAAGGATGAGCCCGGAGCAGAGGTATCGCGGCGATTTGTCCGCATCATGGTCCGTGATACCGGCCATGGTATCTCTCCCGACATCAAAGACCGTATCTTTGATCCCTACTTTACGACCAAAGAGGTCGGTAAAGGATCAGGCCTCGGGCTTTCCGTGGCCCACGGCATTGTTTCGGACCACGGGGGCAGCATCACCGTCACCAGTGAACCGGATCAGGGCTGCACCGTCGAGGTTTTTTTCCCGCTGATCGATGCGCTGTGCGAGGCGGAGCCCGATGAACCGTCTGTGCCTGCCGGTAAGGGGGAACGTATTCTGCTTGTGGATGATGAAGCGTCCCTGATGGCCATGTCACGCATCATGCTGACGCGGCTCGGCTATCGGGTCGAGGGTGAGAGCCGTCCTGAATCGGCGCTTGCAATCTTTCGATCGGATCCCGGAAGGTTTGATCTGGTGATCACCGACATGACCATGCCGGGCATGTCCGGAGAGCAGCTGGTCAGGCATATCCGCGACATCAGACCGGATATCCCCGTGATTCTTATCACCGGCTTCAGCGACCACATCGACAGGCAGAAAGCCGAAGCTCTGGGCATCAACGGCTATCTGGAAAAACCGGTCAGGCGGGATGTCATGGCCGCCACGATCCTGCATGCCCTTAACCCGTCTTGATCTTATGTTGCCGGGTCGGCTCCTGCCGCTTTCTCCAGGTCTTTCAACAGGCGATCAAGATCCAGACGGTATCTGTGAGCCATCTCGGTAAGGGTGTCGAACAGTGCGTTGCAGCAGATGCATTCGCCGGCAAGGCTGTCGTAGCGCCGGAACACGTCCTGGGTCTCGGGCCATTGGGCGACCACGTCGAGGACAGAGAGTGTCGGCGTAATGGCGGGGCCGGTCATGGGCGGGGCTCCTCCTTGAGGGCCTGGGACAGGGCACCTGGGATGTGCCGGATAATGTCCATGACCTGGGTGGCCGGGGTGGGATTCGAAAGCGCACCGGCCAGGCGGTTGGTCCGTGCGCCCAGGGTGCAGGCCCGGACGATGGGCATGCCCGAGGCCGCGAGGGCGGAGATGATGCCCGTCAGCGTGTCGCCGGTTCCGCCGACGGCTTCCATGGCCGCCGACGAAGGCCCATCGATGGCGGCCATGATACGGCTTTTCTCGACCACGTAATCCGGCTGTCCTTTGACCATCAGGTGGCGGGCCGCATTGTCGTTGGCACAGGCCCGGGCGATCAGATCCGGCACCCGGTTGTCCTCGTGGAGAATGAAGCCCCGGGTGTAAAAAGGATGTGGAGCGATTTCATCGGCCAGAAAGGCCAACTCGCCCACATCCGGGGTGAACAGGTCGTAGGCCGATGCCTGGCCGCTCATTTTCGCGGCGTACATGAACCCCGCGTCGGCGATCAGGATCGGGCGCCGCTCCATGTCGTCCACCGTGAACAGAATCCTGTTGTGCCAGTCCACGTCCGGTTGCAGATAATGAAAGCAAAGAACATCCGGGGCGAGGTCCTTGAGGTGTTCGGTAAGGTGACGGTAAAGCGCCCGGCTGCCGCCGCCAAGGCCGATGTCTCCGGCCAGGCAGGCCAGGATGGGCACACCGCCCAGAACCTCCGCCGCCATGAGGGCCGATCCGATCAGAGCCGGTGTCCCCCGGTTGACGGGAATGCGGTGATCCCCAAGGACAAGGTGGTCGCCGGACAGGGTCACGGGCCCCAGGGTCATGGGGAAACGGTCATCGGGGACCGTGCCGACTATGGCGAGCATTGGCGCATCATCTCCTGATAGGCGAGTTCCAGGGCGTAGCCGCAGAGGGTGTGCCCGATGCGTCCGGGCCGCGGAGCCTCGGCCAGAGGGCGTCCCACCAGTTGCCATGCCAGATAGGGCACGTCGGGGCAGCCCCCGCCGGAAACATTGACGATCATCTGCGTCTTCTTCTCCACCGTCAGCTTCATGTTGGCGGCGCGGACCATCAGGTATTCGCCGAAATCCTTGATCTGATAGACATCCACCGGGGTGAGCAGGGGATCGGTCACCGGCACCAGGGACAGGGGCGAAAGTCCCGCATCCGTCAACTGGCGCATGATGACAAGATCCTCGATCAGCGGAATCACGATGACCAGGTCGCATCCCGTCCGGAGATTCGGAGGCGGGCCTTTGACCTCGATGGTCCAGCCCTTGCCCCGAAGCAGGTTTTCAGCCTGGATCACCTCGCTGGTGTTTTCGAACACCAGGATGGCCTGATCGGCGGAAGATTTCCGTTCCCGACGATCTTTTTTCCTGAACAGTCCAAATCCGAACACCTTTTTTCTATCCTTTGGAAATGGGGATGGTGCAGTCATCACCGTCCCGGGTGACATCACCGATCCGGCAGCCCTTGGCCGCGGCGGCCCGGATCACGTTTTCCCGGGAGGCTTCGTTGTCGACCAGAATCAGGAACTCGGTGTCCGTTCCGGATTGAATGGCGTCAAGGGTCATCAGAACAGGTTGGGGGCAGGACAGGCCCCGTGCATCGACTGTGGTACTCATGGTGTGGTCTCCTTATCAATCCGTGTCAGCGTTTCAGGCTCGTCCGCATGGAAAAACCGATAAACAGGCAGAAGACGAAACCCACCACCAGTGCGGCGATGCCGTGGGGTCCGATGCCTGAAGGTGAACTTGCCAGCCCGAAGTTATGGGAAAAGGCAGCGCCAACGATCATGCCGAGGACAAAGACCGCCGCGTCGCCGTCGCCTTCACCGGCCAGAAACAACTGACGGCCGGGGCAGCCTCCGGCCAGGGCGAAAGCCAGACCGGCAAGGGCCATGCCCGCGAAATTCCAGATGTGCTGGGTATGGGCCACCGGCTGACCGCTGAACCCCGGCTTGAAATGGCCAAAAACAAGATTGGCAACAAAAGCGGCAATCAGAAGGGCGACCACCCCGGACAAAAGATGGATCTGGCGGAACAGAATCAGATCCCGCAACGCGCCCATGGTGCAGAACCGGCTGCGCTGGGCCAGAAAGCCGACACCCAGCCCGACGAAAAGGGCGATCCACAAAGGAGCGTGCATGGCGCCGGGGCCTTTGAGACTGTATAACAGAACCCCGCTTTTGTCCTGGCCGTCCACCTGGGGATAGATCAGGATAAGGGCCAGCAGACCCAGCATGAACAGAGGAAGAACCCAGCCCGCCGCCGAACGCGTTGCCTGGCTGCGGCCCAGGTTGTAACCGTTTTTAAGGAACTGGACGCCGATGCCGATGCCGAAGGCAAGGCCCAGAAGCCCCAGAATCGCATTGCCGTCCCCCCCGGCCAGTCGGAGGACGGCCCGCCAGGGACAACCCAGAAAAACAAGGGCGCCGATCATGGCGAACATACCCAGGGCAAAGCGGATAACGGGGGCCGACCCGCTGCGGGGTTTGAATTCCTTGAAGCTGTACGCGGCGATCAGGGACCCCAGGACAAACCCGATGATTTCCGGCCGGATGTACTGAACAACGCCTGCGCGGTGCAAACCAAGCCCCCCTGCGATATCCCTCTCAAAACAGGCCACGCAGATGCCCATGTTGCCGGGATTACCCAATTTTTGAAGCAAGGCGGCCAGAATGCCGATGACAAGTCCCACGCCGATGATGCCCCACCGTGTCGCAAACAGATTTTTCATTGCCTTTCACCTCCCGCAGCTCATTGAATTGATCATTTTATGATAAACGTCAATGTTTAACGCGGATGGCGGAATGATGTAAAACTGATAATCTCAATGCTCGTCGCCGAACCGATTGAGAATGTGCATATCTGAAAGCAGGGGTGCAACGTGTGCATCAGGGGTGGCACACGAGCGCAGCGGAAGCAATCTCCTGCATGCAGTTGTTCTATCTTTCTCTCCCATCACGAATAATATCAACTATTTCATTAGATGAAATATTCGCAAAGTTTTTTATCCAATGTAAGCAGTGGAGTTTTTGCCTGATTGCACAATCTACAGTAGTAGGGTCACCCCTTGATTTTTGATTTTAAAGATCTGTATTTCTTTTTCAGCTCTCCATCGTCTTTCATCCTGCCTGCAACGATCTTCGCTCGTTGACTCACAGCCGAATAGGTTAAGCCGAAAAACGCACCAATCTCGCGATTTGACATATGCCCTGCATCTCTGAGCAGATATATCAACAAATCCCGATGATCTTTTCCAATACGGCTGATCTTTTTGGCCTTACGGGCCGCATCAAGATCAAATCCCAAGATTGCCGAAGCATTGGTCAACAAATCGCTCGGATTACATTGCCGGAACAAGCTGTTGTGCTGGGGAAGTTCATCATGGATTTCGCCTGCCAAAAACCGATCTTTAATTTCTAAGACAAAACCGTGGCTACCGTATACCAGACCGTGCTTTATTTTTTCCCAAACTCGATTGCCTTCATCGGAGTATTTCTGAACCTTGGCCCTGTATGCCTTACGTTTATCCTCTCCTTGAAACTGTGCCCAGATCATGTCGGTTTTTACCAGGACGGCGCTTTCTTTTTATATGCGTAGAAGGGATAGCTGCTCCATTTGTAATCGGCAAGACGCTTAATCAGACCCGCCCTCAATGGATTTCGGTGGATATAGCAGGACAGCTGCATGAGATACGCATCATCTTGAACAAGAATACTCTTAAAACGACCCTGAAAAAGATGACCCTGTCTGTGATTTGACATGTTGAATTTTTGGGTATAGCCGGTTCCGAACCACTGCATGGCACGGGATAAATTCCCGTCCGGAGTTTTTAAAT